>NZ_JACIFT010000029.1:0-55064 GCF_014197575.1 Rhizobium sp. BK538 | reverse complement strand
AAAGAAACTTCAGAGCGAAGGACTTCGTCGCCAGCAGCGCCGCCGCCCTCGTCAGTGATCGGGCTTATAGACCCTGCCCCTTTTCTAAGTCAACAGCGGTTTTCAAAAAAAACCAGATTTCTTGCATGACATTGAATTTTAACGCGGATTTCCCGAGGCCAGCTTCTCGGCTCCGCGATTGCGCGGCCAGCCGGATCATTTCTAAGAAAATAGGGTCCCAAAACGCAATGGCGAGGTACTTCGCCCTCACATCTTCACATTCAGATGGTCTCAAGGGCGAATGATTTGGGTGTGCGCACCCGGCCCATTTGACTTCTATTGCCAAACTATGCACTTTTCGGCGCCAGCCACAGCTGCCCGAAGACGCCCACCGAAAGGACGCGGATCCACCTGCCATGATGACGGAGAAGATGATGATCCGCTCGTTCGGCAACGAGCCGCCGCTTCTCGCCGATGGCAGACGTGCGCCGGACCGCCGCGAGGTTTCATTGCGCTGGCTTTCGGGTACGTTCCTCACCGGCATAACATCGAGCGTGCTGATGGGCGTGGCGCTCTTCGCCGCACTCGACGGTCGCCAGCAGCTGGCGATCCCTGCCGAGGCTTACGCCAATATCAATGCCGAGGCGCATGCCGATACCGACGTGACGCGCGGCAGCCGCCTGATTGCCTCCGCGATTGCAGCCAAGCCGTCGGACCGCAAGATCATGGAGGTCTCGACCGTCGTCCGCGAGGGCGACAAGGAGGTTGTCCGCCGCCAGCCCTTTGCACGTGTGAAGATAACGCTTGCCGCCAACCACGTCGCGACCGAGGACTATCCAAGCTTCAACCCGCTGACGATCTTCTCGGCGGACGAGCCCGATGCACAGCCAAACGTTCGCACCGGACAGATCTACGGTTCGGACGTGGAGTCTGAGGTCAGTCTGAAAACGGTAGCCTACCCCACGGCAAAATCCGATCTCCCGGTAGCAGCCGGTATGACCCTCGACGAGATCGAGGAGAACGTGCGCTCCAACGGCTCCGTCCTGACCGACGGTGCGGCCCAGGTCGCAGCACTCTACTATGTGGACCCGCGCCGCTTCTCCAACGATGACAATGACGTTGACCTGACGGCTGGCCTGACGGCCCGTGTCCTCGAGCAGAACATGACGGTCTCCGCACCGGAATCGATCACGCCGCAAACGGAAGAGTTTGCCGACGACATCATCCCGGTACGCCAGGACACCTCGATCATCAAAACAATGACGGAGTCGGGCTATCCGGAGCCGCAGGCCAAGGGCCTGTCTGCCTATCTGTCGCCCATGATCGGATCGGACGATCTCTCGAAGGGCGATGTGTTGCGGATCGGCATCCTGCAAAGAGGCGAGCAGGCCAAGATCATCCGCGCCAGCGTCTATCGCGGCACCCGCCATCTTGTCACCGTGGCGCTCGACGACCACGACCGGTTCGTCGCCGGGCACGAGCCGCCGCAAATCGATGCGGTCACGACCGCCTTCGACGACAGCTCGACATCGATCCCGTCCAACCAGAACCTGCCGCGCGTTTATGACGGCATCTATCGTGCTGCGCTCTCCTACGGCATGACCAAGGACATGACCGCGCTGATTATCAAGCTGCTGGCGAGCAGCGTTGATTTCCAGGCGGAATTGCGCCCGACCGATACTCTGGAGGCTTTCTTTTCGGTCACCGATTCCAGCGGACAGGCAACGGCCGATTCCGAGCTTCTCTACGTGAATGCGCGCTTCGGCGACACGCAGACCCGCTTCTACCGCTTCCAGGATCCGGAAGATGGTTCGATCGACTACTTCGATCAGGACGGTAAGAGCATTCGGCAATTCCTGCTGCGCAATCCCGTGCCGAACGGCATTTTCAAGTCGGGCTTCGGCATGCGCCGGCACCCGATCCTGGGTTTTGCCCGCATGCACACCGGCGTCGATTGGGCCGCTCCGCGCGGCACGGCGATCATCGCCGTCGGCAACGGTACCGTCGAAAAGGCGGGCTGGGATTCTGGCGGCTACGGCAACCAGACCATCATCCGCCACGCCAATGGCTACGAATCCTCCTACAATCACCAGAGCGCCATCGCCAAGGGCATCATTCCCGGCGCCAAGGTGCGCCAGGGCCAGGTGATCGGCTGGGTCGGTACGACAGGCGAATCCACTGGCCCGCATCTGCACTACGAGATGATCGTCAACGGCACCAAGGTCGATCCCCTGCGCGTGCGCCTTCCGGGTGGCAAGTCGTTGAAGGGTGAAGCGCTGGCAAAGTTCGAAGACGAGCGGCAGCGTATCGACACCCTTCTCGGCAACCAGCCGCCGCCGCAGGTGGCAAGCAAATAGCATCCACAAAAATGGCGGCCGAGGCCGCCATTTTCTTACTGAGATCGAAGGATCTTAGGCCGCTTCGTTGACCGCGGTATTCCGGGTGCGGAACAACAACCGGTCGGTACCGCTGGTGATCTTCACCGTCGATCCATCCGGCACCTGGCCGGAGAGGATCTGTTCGGCCAGCGGATCCTGAACATACTTCTGGATCACCCGCTTCAGCGGCCGCGCGCCATAGACCGGATCGTAGCCCTTGTTGGCGAGCCAGGTCCGCGCATCGTCGTCGAGCTCGAGCGTGATCTTGCGCTCGGCAAGCAGCGCCACCAGACGCTTCAGCTGAATGTCGACGATCGCGCCCATTTCCTCGCGCTTCAGGCGATGGAACAGGATGATCTCGTCGATGCGATTCAGGAACTCCGGCCGGAAGTGACTGCGCACGACCTCCATCACCTGCTCGCGAACCACCTCGCTGTCGTCGCCTTCCTTGAGCTGGGTCAGGTATTCGGCGCCGAGGTTCGACGTCATGATGATCATCGTGTTGCGGAAATCGACCGTCCGGCCCTGACCATCCGTCAAGCGGCCATCGTCCAGAACCTGCAGCAGGATGTTGAAGACATCAGGGTGCGCCTTCTCGATCTCGTCGAACAGCACGACCTGATACGGCCGGCGGCGAACGGCTTCCGTCAGCGCACCACCTTCATCATAGCCGACATAGCCGGGAGGGGCGCCGATCAGCCGGGCCACGGAGTGCTTCTCCATATACTCGGACATATCCATGCGCGCCATTGCCGTCTCGTCGTCGAAGAGGAAGCGGGCAAGCGCCTTGGTGAGCTCCGTCTTGCCGACACCGGTCGGGCCGAGGAAGATGAACGAGCCGATCGGTCGGTTCGGATCCTGTAAGCCGGCACGCGCACGGCGCACCGCACGCGAAACGGCCTGAACCGCGTCACCCTGACCGATCACCGATTTCGCCAGTTCGTCTTCCATCCGAAGCAGCTTGTCGCGCTCGCCTTCCAGCATCTTATCAACCGGGATGCCGGTCCAGCGAGAGACGACATGCGCAATGTTGTCGGGGATCACGACCTCCTGCACCATGGCGCTGCGATCGCTATCCTGCTGTTCGGCCTCACCAAGCTTCTTTTCCAGTTCCGGAATGACGCCATACGTCAGCTCGCCGGCACGCTGGAACTCGCCCTTGCGCTGTGCGATCGCGAGTTCGTTGCGTGCTTCGTCCAGCTGCTTCTTTAGGTCCGCGGCAAGGCCAAGCTTCTGCTTTTCCGCCTGCCAGCGGGCCGTGAGGGCATCGGCCTCTTCCTCAAGACCCGTCAACTCGGTTTCAAGCCGCACCAGCCGGTCGGCGGATGCCGTGTCGGTTTCCTTCTTCAGCGCCTCGCGCTCGATCTTCAGCTGCATGATGCGCCGATCGAGTTCGTCCAGCTCCTCAGGCTTGGAATCCACCTGCATGCGCAGCCGCGCAGCAGCTTCGTCCATCAGGTCGATTGCCTTGTCGGGCAGGAAGCGGTCGGTGATGTAGCGATTGGAAAGCGTCGCAGCCGCGACCAGGGCCGAATCCGAGATGCGGACCTTGTGGTGTTGCTCGTATTTTTCCTTGAGGCCGCGCAGGATCGAGATCGTGTCCTCGACCGTCGGCTCCTCGACCATGACTGGCTGGAAGCGGCGGGCAAGGGCCGGGTCCTTCTCGACATGCTTGCGGTATTCGTCGAGTGTGGTCGCACCGACGCAGTGCAGCTCGCCGCGGGCAAGCGCAGGCTTCAGCAGGTTGGAGGCGTCCATCGCCCCATCCGCCTTGCCGGCACCGACCAGCGTGTGCATTTCGTCAATGAACAGGATGATCTCGCCGTTCTCGGCCTGCACCTCGTTGAGTACGGCCTTCAGCCGCTCCTCGAACTCGCCACGATACTTTGCGCCGGCAATCAGCGCGCCCATGTCGAGCGCCATCAGCTTCTTGTCCTTGAGCGATTCCGGCACGTCGCCGTTGACGATACGCAGCGCAAGACCTTCGACGATGGCGGTCTTGCCGACGCCGGGCTCGCCGATCAGCACCGGGTTGTTCTTGGTGCGGCGCGAGAGAACCTGGATCGTGCGGCGGATTTCGTCGTCGCGGCCGATGACGGGATCAAGCTTGCCCTCGCGAGCCTCGCCAGTCAGATCGCGTGCGTACTTCTTCAAGGAGTCGAAGCCCTGTTCGGCATTCGAGCTGTCGGCCGTGCGGCCCTTGCGGATCTCGTTGATCACCTGATTGAGCGCAAGCGCAGTCACGCCAGCGTTCTTCAGCGTGGTAGACGTCGACGCCGAAGACTCGATCGCCAATGCCTGCAGCAGACGCTCGACGGTGACGAAGCTGTCGCCAGCCTTTTTCGCTGCCTCTTCAGCAGTCGAAAGAACCTTGGCAAGCGGCTGAGCAAGATAGATCTGCCCGTTGCCGCCGGAAACCTTCGGCAGCTTAGCAAGTGCGGCATCGTTGGCAAGACGCGCAGCCTTCGGGTCACCGCCTGCGCGCTCGATCAGCGAAGCGGCCATGCCCTGATCGTCGTCAAGCAGCACCTTGAGAACATGTTCGGGGGTGAACTGCTGGTGCCCCTGCGCAAGCGCATAGGTCTGGGCGGATTGAATGAAACCGCGCACCCGCTCGGAGTATTTTTCAATATTCATACTGTACCTCCATGAATCGCCCTGCCCTCATAAGGCACAGGCCGATGACTGAGATTGAGCTCCCTTAAATGGCAAGCCCATTGTTCCGCCGCGGTCGGGATTTGCGGCCGACGAACTTTGGCTGGATATGGTGGAGGATTTTAACAGTTTAAAGAGGCTACCAGGCGAAAAACCACGACATCAAACGCCAGGACCTGATGGAAGCTGTCGCCGCGCTTCTCGGCCTACCGCATATTAGCTACCGCTTGTGAATGGCGGGCGCGGAGCGCAAGATGCCGCGGCGGAAACGCGCTATCTCGCCTTGGGGAGGAAATCATGGACGACCTGAACCTCACGACCCTCAAAAAGGGTCAAGCGTTAGTGAAAGACGTAGTCATCGAAGGCCTTGCGGCAGGGTTGCGCGGCAAGTTGCTGAGTGGAAAGGATGCAGATTACGACGCGGCGCGGGCTATATGGAATGCCATGGTCGACCGGCGCCCCGGCCTTATCGCGCGCTGCGCTGGCGCAGCCGATGTCATGAGAGCAGTTCGGTTTGCGCGCGACAATGGACTCTTGCTGGCTGTTCGCGGCGGGGGGCATAACATCGCCGGCAATGCCGTCTGCGAAGGCGGCGTCGTTATAGACCTGTCGCCGATGAAATCGGTAAGGGTTGACCCAGGCACGAGACGCCTGCGCGTTGAGCCGGGCGCGACACTCGCCGACGTGGACGGAGAGACGCAAGCTTTCGGGCTTGCCCTGCCCACCGGCATCAACTCCACGACCGGCATCGCGGGATTGACACTCGGTGGCGGCTTTGGATGGCTAACCCGCAAATTTGGACTGACGATCGACAACCTCATTTCGATGGACGTCGTGACAGCGGAAGGGAAGTTCATGCGCGCCAGTGAACGCGAGGAGCCGGACCTTTTTTGGGCCTTGCGCGGCGGTGGCGGCAACTTCGGTGTGGTGACCTCCTTCGAATTCCGGCTTCACGACCTGCCTGGAGATGTCCTCGCGGGTCTGGTCGTTCATCCCTTCGCCGATGCAGACACTGTGCTCAAGCAATATCGCCAGGCACTCGAAACCGCGCCTGACGAACTGACGTGCTGGGTCGTCATGCGCAGAGCACCACCGCTTCCCTTCCTGCCGGCAGAATGGCATGGCAAGGAAATCGTAGTGCTTGCCATGTGCTATTGCGGCGACGTCGAAAAGGGAAAGGCGGCGACCGCCGAGCTTCGCGCCATCGGTCGTCCGATCGCCGACGTCGTCGCTCCGATGCCCTTCGCCGCCTGGCAGCAGGCTTTCGATCCGCTGCTGACACCGGGTGCGCGCAACTACTGGAAGAGCCAGGACTTCGCCGAGCTTTCGGACGCGACGATCGCGATACTTCTCGACGCCGTACGCAAGCTTCCCGGTCCGGAGTGCGAAATCTTCATTGGCCATGTAGGCGGCGCGGCAGGCCGCATCCCCGTGGAGGCCACGGCCTTCCCGCAGCGAAACTCGCATTTCGTCATGAACGTTCATGCACGCTGGCGTGAGAAGTCGATGGACGACACTTGCATCGGTTGGGCGCGCGCGCTTTTTGAGGCGACAAAGAAGAATGCCATCGGCACTGCCTACATCAACTTCATGCCGGAGGATGAAGCCGATCGTGTTGAAGCGGCCTATGGTGCCAATTACAGGCGCCTAGCGGCGATCAAGCAGCACTACGATCCGCAGAACCTTTTTAGGATGAACCAGAATGTGAAGCCGGAGACGGAGATGCGGGCTGCCAGCTGACCGGCAAGCAAAGCGGCAGCGGTCAGGATCCGGCGACAATGCCAGACGAGATGCCAAGACCGTAAAGGCCGTTAGACATCAAAAAAGAGGCCGTCCCAGGACGGCCTCTCATTCACTCCCCACTTCTCCTGGAGGGCCCCACGTCTTCCTAAGGGCAAGTGCAATCCATTAATCCGAGGTGACGTCTACCAGGACGGGCGGTTCGCCGGAAGTGGCTTCTCCCTCATCCTGAGCCTCGCCTTCCGCAGCGCGACGCGAACGACGCGGGCGGCTGCCGGCAGTGCGGCGACGTGGCTGACGTTCGCGCGGCTGGCCTGCGGCGCTTTCCTCGTCCATCGAAACCTCCACCGGGATACCTTCGATCTCCGGCTGCGGACCGCTGCCATCGATGACTTCGGGTTGCGGCGCTACAGCAACGGCTTCAACCGGAGCTGGCTGCGGTTCCTGACGCCGCGGCTGGCGAGGTTGCTCGTCGTTGCGACGCGGCTGTTCATCGCGGCGACGCTGCGACTGCTCGTCCGAACGGCGCTGCTGATGCTCGTGCTGCTGACGCGGCGGCTGGACGATGACGACGTCGTCGTTGTCGATGCCCTCGACGTCGTCTCCTTCGCGCTCGGCGCCTTCACTGAATTCATTACGGTCGTCGCGCTGAAAGCGCTCCTGCATCTGCGCCTGTGCGGCGGCAATGATGCGATTGTAGTGTTCGGCGTGTTGCAGGTAGTTTTCGGCGATGACACGGTCACCCGAGCTCTGCGCGTCGCGAGCGAGCTGCGCATACTTTTCAGCGATATGCTGCGCGGTACCACGGATCTTAACGTCTGGGCCGGAGCTGTCATAAGTCCGCGTCAGCGGATTGCCACCCTTGCGGTTGAAGTTGTTGTTATTGTTATTTCCACCACCGCCGCCGCCGTTGTTGCCACGCCCGCGACCGCGCTTGTTCTGCTGTCCTGGCCTCATAGATCGTTCACCTGAATTCTCTGTTTGTTGTGGAGTTATGGCACCAACCGCCGTGGCCGGTTCACCGGCTCAGGGCCCTCGTGCCGCAAGCATACTGCGCCTTCGCGCCAACCTGCCGCTTGTTCTCAAGTCAGTTTGACTGATTCACGCGTTGGGTCGTGTTCAACCTTTGAAGCTCTCGTTTAAAAGAGCGGACCCCCTAGGCCGAGCTAGTATCGAACGACTCGTCGTTCTGTCCTATCTCTCCAACGCGTGGGGTCAACCTATATTGCTTCCCGTGGAAATCCAAGCCTTTTCTTCGCAATGACACCAATGTCCTGTTCAATGCTTTGGGTTGCCGCGCATCACTTGAGCGCGAACACAAGCGCCCGGTCATTCTGGCCGTAATCCTTTACGGATTCCAGAAGCTTGAAGCCTTCAGCCTCGAAAACGTCTGTCACGTCGCTTCGCTGGTCGTAGCCGATCTCAAGTCCCACAACGCCATTCGGCTGCATGAACCTTGCCGCATCCTTGGCGATGGTTCTGTAGGCGTCAAGCCCATCCGCGCCGCCATCCAGTGCGGCAGGTGGATCAAATTTCGTCACTTCGGGAGCGAGAGTGTGAACAACCTTAGAAGCGATATAGGGCGGATTTGAGACAATCGCATGAAACGCGCCGTGGATGTTTTCAAACCAGCTGGACCGAATGGCTTCGAAGCGATCCTGTAATCCGTTTCTTTCCGCGTTTGATTTCGCCGTCCTCAACGCATCGGTCGATATATCGCTGCCGACGCCTGACGCTTCCGGACATTCGCTCAATAGCGCCAGGCATATCGCCCCGGTTCCGGTTCCTAGATCAAGGATATGGATACGGCCCTCGGTATTTGCAAGATCGCGCAGATAAGGAAGCATCGTATCGACGAGAATTTCCGTATCGGGCCTGGGCTCAAGGGTTTCCGCCGACAAAGATAGTGGCAGGCCATAGAACTCGCGTTCGCCAAGAATGCGATGAACCGGCTCATGCGCCAGCCGGCGCTCGATCGCTTGCTCGAGCAAGGCCGCCTGCTCCGTGGCGACGGTCTCGCCACCGCGCGTCACGATAGCAGTCGTCGAGAGTCCAAGCAGCCCTGCGACCAGCACACGAGCATCCGCGGCAGCGCTCTCTATGCCGGCTTCGGTGAAGCGACGCCGAGCCTCAGCCAGCATTTGGGAAACCGTAGGCTCGGCCTGTTTCCCGCTCATGCTCATTGCTGCTCGCCGAGTTGAGCCAACTGGCTCGCCTGATAGTCGGCCATCAGCGCGTCAACCACCTCGTCGATCTCGCCGACCATCATCCGGTCGAGCTTGTAGAGCGTCAGGTTGATGCGGTGGTCCGTCACCCGCCCCTGCGGGAAGTTGTAGGTGCGGATGCGCTCGGAACGGTCACCGGAGCCGACCTGGCTCTTGCGGTCGGCAGAACGCTCACTGTCGGCGCGTTGACGCTCGGCGTCATAGAGCCGCGAGCGCAGAACCTGCATCGCCTTGGCGCGGTTCTGGTGCTGAGACTTCTCCGAGCTGGTGACGACGATGCCGGTCGGCAGGTGGGTGATGCGCACCGCGGAGTCGGTGGTGTTGACGTGCTGACCGCCAGCACCGGAGGAGCGCATCGTATCGATGCGGATGTCTTCCGGCCGGATCTCGATGTCGATCTCCTCCGCCTCCGGCAAAACCGCCACCGTCGCGGCCGAGGTATGGATGCGGCCCCCCGCTTCCGTTTCCGGCACGCGCTGGACGCGATGGACACCGGATTCGAACTTCAGCTTGGCGAACACGCCCTTGCCGGTGATCGTCGCGATGATTTCCTTGAAACCGCCAGCTTCGCCTTCGCTCGACGACAGCACTTCCACCTTCCAGCCGTGAGCGGCGGCATAGCGCTCATACATCCGGAACAGGTCGCCGGCAAAGAGTGCGGCTTCCGAACCACCGGTTCCGGCGCGGATTTCCAAAATCGCGCTCTTTTCGTCGGCGGCGTCCTTCGGCAGCAACAGGATCTGGATTTCCTGCTCCAGCGCTTCCAGCCGCTCCTTCACCTCAGGCAGCTCCAGCTCGGCCAGATCGCGCATCTCGCGGTCGACTGATTTGTCATTCAGCAGGGTTTCGAGGTCCGCAAGCTCCGCAATTGCCTTCTCGTAGGCGCGGATCTTCGTAACGACGGGCTGCAGCTCTGAATATTCGGAGGCGAGCTTGACGTAGACATCGGCCGAGGGGCCAGCCGACATGCGCGCTTCGATCTCGCCAAAACGGCGTTCCAGCTCGCGCATCTTTTCAACGGGAAGCTTCGCCACCCTTCACTCCGATTCTGCTTGTCTTGAACTAAAGAGGAATATTGTGAGCATCGGCGAAGTGGGCAAGCACGTCACGCATCGGGGTCGCTGACTTGGTATCGTCAAGCGCCTCGTTCATCACCTTTGCCAGCGCCTCGGCGTCGAGACCGAGCAACATCGCCTTCACCGGACCGATTGACGCCGGCGACATCGATACCGAACGGAAGCCGATGCCGAGCAGTGCCATTGCCGAGATCGGCTTGCCGGCAAGCTCGCCACACAGCGTCACCGGCGTGTTGTTGCGCTCGCCCGCCCGCACGATGTCGCGCAGGATCCTGAGGAACGGCTTGCCAAGCGGATCGAAGCGGTCGGAAACGCGCGCATTGCCGCGATCGACCGCCATCGAAAACTGGAACAGGTCGTTCGAGCCGACCGAGACGAAATCGACCGCCGACATCAGTTCGTCGAGCTGCCAGAGCAGTGCCGGCACCTCCAGCATCGCGCCGAACTGCAGCTTGCGCGGCAGGCCATGGCCAAAGCGGGAGAGATGCTGCACTTCCTTCTGCAGAAGCTCACGCACCGCAGCGATCTCGGAAACCTCGGTCACCATCGGCACCATCAGCTTCAGCTCGATGCCGGCCGCCGCCTTCAGCATGGCGCGCAGCTGCGTGCGCAACAGACCCGGACGATCGAGCGACAGGCGGATCGCCCGCCAGCCGAGAGCCGGATTTTCTTCTTCATGGCCGCGGAAATAGGGAACGACCTTGTCGCCGCCGATATCAAGCGTGCGGAACGTCACGACCCGTCCGGCCGCCTGCTTCAGCACGTTGCGATAGAACAGCTCCTGCTCTTCCGCCTTCGGCATCGTGGAGGCGATCATGAACTGCAGCTCGGTGCGGAACAGCCCGATGCCTTCGGCGCCCGAGTCCGAAAGCTGCGGCAAATCGACCAGCAGCCCGGCATTCATCATCAACGACACGCGCTGCCCGTCCTTGGTGCGCGGCTCGACGGAGCGCAGCGCCCGGAACTGCTCCTGCCGACGGGCGCGGAACCGCACTTTTTCCTCGTAGGAACGCTGATGCTCCGGCATGGGGCGAAGATGCACATGCCCGCCATCGCCATCGATGATGACGGCATCGCCGTTTTCGGCAAGCGCCACCACGCCCGCCGCCTGGCCGATAACGGGAATGCCCATGGCACGCGCGACGATCACCACATGGCTCGTCACCGCGCCTTCTTCCAACACCAGGCCGCGCACATTGGCGCGCGGATAATCCAGTAGCTCGGCCGCGCCCATCGCACGCGCCAGGATAATGGCGTCGCTCGGGAAACCATCCCCCGCGGTGCGGCCCGTATAGCCGGTCAACTGCCGCAGCAGCCGGTTGGCGAGATCTTCGAAATCGTGCATCCGCTCCCGCAAATAGGGATCGGTCATGCGGATCATGCGCGCCTTGGTGTCGCTCTGCACCTTCTCGACCGCGGCTTCCGCCGTCAGGCCGTTGCGGATCGCTTCCTCGAGCTTGCGCACCCAGCCCTGGTCATAGGCGAACATGCGGTAGGTTTCGAGAACCTCGCGGTGCTCGCCCTCCATCGAAACGTCACGCTGCGACAAAAGGTCATCAATCGAGATGCGCAGCGATCCGAGCGCCTCGCTGAGACGGCGGATTTCCTTCTCGGAATCCTCGTTCAGCAGGTTGGTGACGACGATACGCGGCTCGTGCAGCACGACGTAACCCAAGCCGATACCTTCGTTATAGGTGTCGCCGTCGATGGTCACCGAACGTGTCAGGTCGAGTTCGAGGCCGGGCTTGGTGATCTTCTTGAGCTCGCCGGTGGCGATCATCTCGGCAAGCACCATCGCGGTCGTCTCGAGCGCTTCGAGCTCTTCTTCGCGATAGGTGCGGCTTGCCTTGTTCTGCACGACCAGAACGCCGAGCGAACGGCCGGTGCGCAGGATCGGCACGCCGAGGAAGGAATGATAGATCTCTTCGCCGGTTTCAGGCAGGTAGCGGAAGGCCGGATGCGATTGCGCGTCGGAGAGATTGAGCGGCTGCGCCGATGCGGCGATCGTGCCGACCAGACCCTGGCCCATCTTGAGCTGGGACAGGTGGACCGCTTCCTTCTTCAGACCTTCGGTTGCATAGAGCTCGAGAACGCCGTCGGCGCGCAACACGTAGACGGAGCACACCTCCGCCACCATGTTAGCTGCAATCTGGCGAACGATCCGATCGAGACGCTCCTGCGGCTCCAGCGGCTCCGCCATCAACTCGCGCAGCCGCTTGAGCAGCACGCGCGGACCGCCCGAAAGGTCTCTCATTGCGTCTCAAGCTCCAAAACAAACATCAAAGTCTCACAGCCAACAGCCGCGTGACTTTTCAACTTGAACGCGCGGCAAGCCTGTTCAGAATCAGTTCTTATCCAGACCGTAGCAGGAATGCAAAGTCCTGACAGCGAGTTCCGCATAAGGACCGTCGATCAGGATCGAAATTTTGATCTCCGACGTGGTAATGGCCTTGATATTGATGCCCTTGTCGGCCAGTGCCTTGAACGCGGTGGCGGCGACGCCCGCATGGCTGCGCATGCCGATGCCGATGACCGACACCTTCACCAGGCCCGATTCGTTCTGAACGACGTCGTAGCCGATCTTTTCCTTGTTCTCGCCGAGAACCTTGATCGCCTTTTCGACATCGCCCGACGGAACCGTGAAGGTCATGTCGGTCTTCGAGCCGTCTTCGGAAATGTTCTGGACGATCATGTCGACGTTGATGTGGCTTTCGGCCAGCGGTCCGAAGATCGCCGCGGAAACACCCGGCCGGTCGGCAAGACGGCGAAGCGAGATCTGAGCCTCATCCTTGGCATAGGCGATGCCGGTGACTACTTCCTGTTCCACGATTTCATCCTCGTCACAAATCAGCGTTCCGGGCGGATTCAGGAAATCACCCATGCCCGGAGCATCGGGATCTTCGAAAGAGGAGCGCACGAAGGTACGAACCTTGTGCACCATAGCGAGTTCCACGGAACGCACCTGCAGAACCTTAGCGCCAAGCGAAGCCATTTCGAGCATTTCCTCGAAGGCGATCTTCTTCAGGCGGCGTGCCTGCGGCACGATGCGCGGGTCCGTCGTATAGACGCCGTCGACATCGGTATAGATATCGCAGCGATCGGCCTTGACCGCAGCGGCGATCGCCACCGCCGACGTATCGGAGCCACCGCGGCCAAGCGTCGCGATGCGGTTGTCGGGGCCGAGGCCCTGGAAGCCGGCGACGACGGCCACCTGCCCCTCGCTCATGCGCTTGATGATGTCGGAGCCATCGATATCGAGAATGCGCGCGGCGCCATGGGCATTGTCAGTGCGGATCGGGATCTGCCAGCCCTGCCAGGAGCGGGCGTTGATATCCATCGCCTGCAGCGCGATCGCGAGCAATCCGGAGGTCACCTGCTCGCCCGACGCGACGACCGCATCATATTCGCGCGCATCGTAGAACGGCGAATTGGCGCCAACGACCTTCGGCGTTCCCTGCACCCAGCCGACCAGTTCGTTGGTCTTGCCGGACATGGCGGATACGACGACCGCCACTTCATGGCCGGCATCGACTTCACGTTTCACATGGCGGGCAACGTTCTTGATGCGGTCCAGGTCAGCGACGGAGGTTCCGCCGAATTTCATTACGATGCGTGCCATATGCCTCTACCACGACCTAGTGCCGAGAGAGACCAAAGCCAGACCCGGCATCACGAGCCCCACACGGAACCGCACGGCCGAAGAGCCAGGAATTGGGAGTTTCTGGAACCCTTCTAAAGCCTTGCGCCCCAAGGGCCCAAGTTGCCGCGTCTCTTAGCGAGTTTGTGGGGGGGTGGCAAGGTGTGGAACGGAGAATGGCGGCGTGCTGGCGCCGAAGGCGGATGGCTATCCTTGAAGTGGGTGGGCGCGGCGCTAATTCCCCCATCGGCCTTCACCTTTGACGCAGACAGGACAGCATAGGGAGCGATTTGTTTTGCGCGAAATGAACCACGCTGAGCGCCGGCGGAGCTTGGTGCACCTAGAAGGACTGATGGTAATCCTGAAACCTCTTGCCAATGCGAACGAGAACACGAAGCTCTGCGTGGCGATGACGCGGGTGCAGGCACTTTTGCGAGACAGTCTTGACGATGTGGCCGAAGCAGCCAATCCGGTCGCCGATGAAATTGTCGAGGAAGCCGTTCAAATCGTCGCAGAGATCGAATTCAGGCTGACGATGGGCCTCCGTTCCGGCACCGTTCATTAGCATATCAGGACGACAGAAGAACCGGCGCCCGTCCCGCCTTGCGTCCGTATTTTAGAGGGGATCAAGCTTGTCACAACCCGTACTGTTCACCCCGTTTCGCGTCCGCAATGTTGAGCTTGCAAATCGGATCGTGATTGCGCCGATGTGCCAGTACTCTGCCGAAAATGGCTGCATGACCGATTGGCATATGATCCATCTCGGCCAGCTGGCTTTGTCGGGCGCGGCGTTGCTGACCATTGAGGCGACGGCTGTCGTTCCCGAAGGGCGGATCACATTTGCGGATGTCGGGCTCTACGACGATGCCGCCGAAGCGGCGATGGCCCGCACTCTCGAAGCCATCCGCCGCTGGTCCGATATACCAATTGCCGTTCAGCTTGCCCATGCAGGCCGCAAGGCATCCACGGAGGTTCCGTGGCGCGGTGGCGCGCAGTTCCCACCCGATCATTCGCATGGCTGGCAGACCCAGGCACCATCGGCGATCGCTTTCAATCCCAACTATGTGCCGCCGACGGCGCTGAACCAGGAAGGCCTGAAGCGCGTGCGGGACGCCTTCGCTGCCGCGGCCGTACGCGCAGCAAGGATCGGCATCGATGCCGTTCAAATTCATGGCGCGCACGGCTATTTGCTGCATCAGTTCCTATCGCCGCTATCCAATCACCGTTCCGACGAGTATGGCGGCTCGCTCGAAAACCGCATGCGGTTTCCGCTTGAAGTCTTCGATGCCGTCAGAGCGGCCTTGCCGTCCGACAGAACTGTCACGATGCGGGTCTCAGCGACAGACTGGGTGGAGGGCGGCCTGGACATCGACCAAGTCATAACCTTTGCCCAGAATCTCAAATCAAGGGGGTGCGATGCAATCCACGTATCGAGCGGAGGGTTGCATTCGGCCCAGCAGATTCTTGTCGCGCCCAACTACCAAGTGCCGCTTGCACGTGCGATCAAATCTGCCGTCGATATACCTATTGTCGCAGTTGGCCTGATCACCGAGCCTATACAGGCCGAGGCTATTGTCGCTACCGGCGATGCCGATCTGATCGCTCTCGCCCGCGCGGTGCTCTACGATCCTCGTTGGCCCTGGCACGCTGCAGCAAAACTCGGCGGCAAGGTGAAGGCCGCCAATCAATATCTCCGCTGCCAGCCTCCGCAGTTCAAATCGCTGTTCATGACCTGACGGCGCGCACCGGCCCCGTAAGCATTCAGCCGGGACTATATGTCGGAGCTCCAACCGCCCGAAAGGCGCAGTTGCATCACGCCACGGAAACAGGCAGCCTGACTGCGCCGAGAAGACGCCGGCCGTCCATCTGCGTCCATCGGCTCCGACGCAAGGGCTTCGATCGCATATGACGCGTGCGCAGCAAATCGGCGTAATCATTGGCCTCGCCATTGTCGCGGCCTTCACGGTGCTGCGGGCAAGCGATCCGCCACTCTTGCGGCAGATCCGCGACATCACCTTCGACGAATATCAGCGCATTTCACCACGCGCTTTCGAGCCAACGCCGGTCCGCATTATCGACATCGACGAGGCATCGCTCAAGGAGTTCGGCCAGTGGCCCTGGCCGCGCGACCGGCTGGCCGTTCTCGTAGAACGGCTATCGGATCTGGGTGCTGCTGCGATCGCCTTCGACGTCCTGTTCGCCGAGCCTGACCGCCTCTCGCCGCGCACCGTCATGCGCGATGTTGCCGGCGTTGACCCAACGTTGCTAAACCGCCTGCCTGACAATGACGAGTTTTTCGCCGAGGCGATCGCCGGACGCCCCGTCGTGCTCGGCTTCGGCCTGACGACCGAGGGTAGCTACCGACCACCGGTCAAGGCGGGCTTTGCCTTTACCGGCGAAAGCCCAGTTAACGCTCCTCCCCGCCTCGATGCAGCGACCCCGATACGCCCACAATTGCAGATCAATGCCGCGGGCCTCGGCCATATCAGCCTCAATCCCGGCAATCCCTCCGCTGTCGTACGCAAGGTGCCGCTCTTTTTGACGGACGGCGAGCAACTCTATCCGAATCTGGCGATCGAGGCTCTGCGCGTTGCCCAAGGCGCTTCAACCTATGTGCTGGCGGCCGCCCCCGAAGCTCCCGACACACTGACATCGGCCAAGATCGGCGAGTTCATCGTGCCGGTGACGGCCAGCGGCGAACTGTGGCTGTATACCAGTCCCGATGTTGCAGAACGCTATATCTCCGCCGGCAAGATCCTGGCCCCGCAGGGCGTCGATCCGCAAATCGCTGCCGCCATCGAAGGAAGCATCGTCTTTGTCGGGACGTCCTCGGCCGGTCTGCAGGATATCCGGACGACGGCTCTCGGCCAGAACGTCCCTGGTGTTTCCATGCATGCCCAGACCGTCGAGCAGATCCTGACCGGTCATTTTCTCTCCCGGCCCGACTGGGCGGATGGAATGGAAATCCTTGCGATTGCCGTGCTGGGCACGATCCTGGTTGTGCTGACCACCTTCGTCAGCCCGGCCGTAGCGCTCGCCTGTGGCCTCTGCATTACGGCGCTGGCGCTTGCTGCCTCATGGTTTGCCTTTTCTGCCTGGGGCCTGCTTTTGGATCCGCTCGCACCAATCATCGCCGGCTCGATCATCCATTTCGCCGCGACCTCCTTTCGCATTCTCGTCATCGACCGCGAACGGCGCGAAGTCCGCCGCGCCTTCGGGCAATATCTTTCACCCTCACTGCTTTATCGGATCGAGCACACCCGCGATGCGATGCGCCTCGGAGGCGACGACCGCCAACTGACCGTGATGTTCGTCGACGTTCGCGGTTTCACCGAACTCAGCGAGCGGCTGCAGCCGGCCGAAGTCGTCCGCTTCTTGAACACGTTGCTCGATGCGCTGAGCCGCCACGTGACCGCCAATGAAGGCACGCTCGACAAGTTTATCGGCGACTCGATCATGGCCTTCTGGAACGCTCCGGTGGATGTCCTGAACCATCCTGCCAAGGCGGTCCGAGCAGCCCTTGCGATGCGTGAGACGCTCGCCACACTTAACGCATCGGATGCCTTCGGCTTCGGCAAGGAGTACCAAGTTGGCATCGGTATCGGCATTCATACAGGCCTTGCCTGCGTCGGCAACATGGGGGCCGAGACGCGCTTCAACTATTCCGCTGTCGGCGATGCCGTCAACGTCGCGGCACGCATCGAGTCCGCCTGCAAGGAGGTTGGTTTCGACATTCTCGTCTCCGAGAACACGGCTGGCGAGTTGTTGCATTTTGCGCTCCTCGACGCCGGCCTACTTGGACTGAAGGGCAAGAGCAGCAGAGCGCACCTTTATGCAGTTATCGGCGGCGAACAGGTTCGAAGCTCCAGCGCCTTTGCTGACATGCAGCGCATTCACACCGAGCTTGTCACGGCACTGCGCGCCCATTCGGCGGAGAGCCGGAAAATGCTCAGCGTCGCCAAGCTCAAGGCGGCGGAACTAACAGCAACTCTACCTCAGTTTTACAGCCGCCTTGGGCGCCGGGCCGCACACTTCCGTGACAGTCCCGGCAACGACGATGACAGCACTCATGCGGGCTTGCCGCGCGAACCCAAGGTGCATCTTGAACCTTAATAATTACCGCTTCGGCCTTCGCGACCACGACGACCGTCGCGATCGTGATCGTTGTCGTCCCCGCCATGTCCGCGATGATCGCGATCATGGTGGTCTCGACCGTGGTGATCCCGGTCATGATGATGATCAGGCTTGTCCGGTTTATCTGGCGGATCTGGCGTGTCCGGTGCCTGTTGCTGTGGCTGTTGCGGCGTCTGCTGTGGAGCCTGCGGTGCTTGCTGTGGTGCCTGTGGCGCAGGTCGCTCCTGCCGTTGTTGTGGCTGCGGCCGATCCTGGCGGTCCTGGCGCAGCGATGCCAACCCACAACTGGTGCGGATGCCGCCAAGCGCCCCGGAAAGCTGCTGATCCCCCGAAAGGAATGGCAGTGCTCGCGGATTGCTGAGTGTCTGGAGTGTACGGCGGTCGACCTGGCTGGGATCGGTCATCCTGCCGCCGCGTGTTGCAATCACGCAATCGCACTGCTGACGCAACTGTCTGCAGCCGCCCGGGCCGCAGAAGCTCGCCGCTCCGTTGAGCAATACGATGGCGGTCGTGCCGTTGGCTCCGACGTAGAAATCGAAGGCCGTGCCACGTACCCCGATTGTCCCGGCCGGCGTCACGATCGAATAGGCCGAGGAGGCAGAATTGCCGCTGATCCATCGGAACGTCCCCTTCGCCGCCTTGATCGAAAGGCGCTTCACAGAGGCGGAATCGTCATAGACGAACTTGTCGATCACAACCGTCGAGCCAGCGCCGACAGCGAGCTTCGTACCGTCCTTGAATATGAACTGCCCGAGGCCCGATTTAGAGGTTCGGATGCGCTCGTCGCGGTGAACCGGCGATCGAACGACGAGCGGACCGGTTTCACCCGTCACCTCGGTGCGGATCAGTGTCGCCTGCCCCACCGGCTCGGCGGAAAAGGCCTGCATCGGGCCAAACAAAGCAAAAAGGATACCTGCAGCGACAGCACCACAGAAGCGTGACATGGTCGATCCCCAACAAACTGTCAGTATATTAGCATATTGTTAACTTTAACGTCTCCTCATCTTCTTGGTGTAGGCTGCGCTGCAGTTCGCCTCATTTGAAAGTTGCTTGCGACACTGCGTCCGCGGTCAGCTCTTGACTTCCTCACAGCTTCGTCCGACTTCACTCGAAACGAAATGCGAGGACGGAAACATGAGCGAAGCGGCAAAAAGCACGATCGATCAGGAAGAGGTGGACCGCTTCTCGGCGATGGCGGCGGAATGGTGGAGCCCTACCGGCAAGTTCAAGCCGCTGCACAAGTTCAATCCCGTACGGCTCGCCTACATCCGCGACAGAGCAGCGGAAAACTTCGGACGCGACATCCGTAGCGCGAAGCCGCTGGACGGTCTTCGCGTCCTCGATATCGGCTGCGGTGGCGGCTTGCTGTCGGAGCCGGTTGCGCGGATGGGCGCCAGCGTCGTTGGTGCGGATCCATCGGAGAAGAACATCGGCATTGCCTCGACGCATGCGAAGGCCTCCGGTGTGCCTGTCGATTATCGGGCGGTGACGGCCGAACAACTTGCGGAGGCCGGCGAAACTTTCGACATCGTCCTCAACATGGAAGTCGTGGAACACGTCGCCGACGTCGATTTTTTCCTGACCACCTGCGCCGGGATGGTTCGCCCGGGTGGCCTGATGTTCGTCGCGACTATCAATCGGACGATGAAGGCAGCCGCACTCGCCATTTTTGCCGCAGAAAATATCCTGCGGTGGCTGCCGCGTGGCACGCATCAGTATGAGAAGCTGGTCCGTCCGGAAGAGATCGAAAAGCCCGTGACGGCAAACGGCCTCTCGATCATCGATCGCACGGGCGTCTTCTTCAATCCGCTGTCAAATCAGTGGAATCTGTCGAAGGACATGGACGTAAACTACATGATGCTGGCGAAACGTACCGTATAGAGTTTGCGGGGGGCAGATGCCCCTCGGCGTGCCTACCGTGAGCCACAGCATTCTTTGAAGGGTTTGCCGGAGCCGCATGGGCACAGGTCGCGACTGCGTCGTTGCAGACGACCGATCAAGCGCACCTTCGCCGCCGACGGCAGCGACGATGCCACGAAAGCCGCCAACTTTGCCGAAAGACCTGGCACCACCAGGCGACGGCCGGATTTGAACCCGCGCCACGCGCGCTCGGCCACATAGTCGGAGCTGAGCTTGGGCAGGATCTTGAACAGTGCAGCCCGGCCCGCGCCTGACCGCTCCAGGAACTCCGTCGCAACAGGTCCGGGCGCGACACAGGTCACCGTCACGCCCGTCGATTTGACTTCCTGATGCAACGCCTCCGAAAAGGAGCGAACGAAGGCCTTGCTGGCGTAGTACAGCGCCATGTTCGGACCCGGGGTGAAGCCGGCAATGGAACCGAGGTTGAGTACGCCGCCGCGCCCACGGGCCACCATTCCCGGCAGGAAATGCAGCGTCATATCGGTCAGCGCGCGAATGTTGACGTCGACCATGCCGAGCTGGTCTGCAATCGGAAGCGCTGTCGCCGGACCGCGCAAACCATAGCCGGCACTGTTCACCAAAACGTCGCAGACCAAGCCGTTGGCCGTGAGGAAGTCCTTCAGTCGCGTCGAGGCGTCGACCGCGAGAAGGTCGAGCGAGAAGGTGGATGCTTCGCCACCGGCCGCTTTCACATCGTCTGCGGCGGCAGCCAGCCCGTCCAACGACCGCGCAACGAGGACGACAATCGCACCTTCGCATGCGGCGACCTTAGCGATCGCCCGGCCAATGCCGCGGGACGCGCCGACCACGACGACGGCGGGGCGCAATGTTTCACGTTGTTTGTCAGTCATGATGCCTTTCCCGACGCCGCCTCGCCGGGGATCGCTCCACTTGAAGCCATGTCTCGGACTTCATCCGTGATGGCTCCGTTCAAAATGTTTTCGAAGCGAATCAGGGCGCGGGCTACATTGGCGCCATCCATCACCCGATGGTCATAGTGGATGCGGACGGTGACCGTTCCGTCTTCGGAAATCGGGCCATAATTGAAAATGGTGGTCAGCGGCGTCAGCGGGTTCAGCGATTCTGCGCCCAGGCCCGAATAGACCGACAGCTGGAATGTACCGAAGCGGCGTCCGCGCTGCCGCCCGAGGTTGAGCCCCAGCCACATCAGCAGCCAACGAATCGGGCCAGGCGCGCGCGCAAATTTCAGAGCCTTGCGGAACTGCTTGATCTCCTGAACAGGCTTTGACCTGGCGGCCAGAAACAGTTCCTCGATCTCCCCTATTGACCGATGCTCCGGATCTTGGATCGTGCTCAATAGCACGATCCGCTCGCCCTCGTGCTCGCGCTCGTGAGCAACGGAGGCAATACTGACCGGATATTCGTAGAGCTGGGGCCGGGGCAGCTTGACATAAGCGCGCCGCAGTTCCGGCACGTCCTGGCTGAGAAGCGCATAACCCTTCAGGAACAACACGGTCCAGGATGTCTTGCTCTGTTGCGCCATCCTCGCTTGCTGTAATGGCCCGAGGTTCATCTGCCGCTGCACCGTGACGCGCGGCACGCCGATCGAGAACCGCATGAGGTCTCCGACCAGACGTCGTGATGGCGAAAGCTTGATGGCACGTCCCCGCATCATGCGTCCTCTAGTAGATGTAGGGGATAATTCGCTTTGTCCGGTCCATGTAGGCACGATACTCAGGGCCAAAAATCTCCAGCATCATGCGCTCCTCCTTGTCCACCCGCAAAAAGTAGAGGACTGCGAAGCCGATCACGCCCGCCAGCCCAACCACCCAATTTGCCAGCAGAAATACCTGGCCGAGCGCCATCAGCAGAAAGGACGTGTACATGGGGTGGCGCACAAATGCGTAGGGACCGTGGGAAATCAGCTCGTGCTTCTCGCGAATCTGCAGGGTGATCGACCAGTTGCGGCCGAGCGCCTTATGCGTCCTGCGGAAGACCCACATGGCTGTGCAAAACAATATTGCGCCAAGGATCACCGCCCATGAATGCGCCGTATAGTCGGCAGCCTCCGGCCTCCCCGTCGCGACATAGAAGCCGGGAACGAAGGCAAGCCCCAGGAGCGCGGCCGAAAGACCTACCGATTCAACTCCCGAACGACGGTCGCTGACGACCCTCGTTCGCCTCGCGCGACGTTCCGAAGGATAGCGAATTGCGTACCAGGCGATAATGCCAAGTACCCACACAATTTTACCAATGAGAGCAACACTCAATTCAGATCACCGGAGCCCTTCGTCGATCATGCGGACGCGATGACCCGATGGGCTCGCTCCGCAGTCACGTATTCATCTCTCGAAGCTTTGTAATGAACTCTTGCGGACGAAGCCAGATGCTGGGTGTCTTGTATCCCATGGAACGTGCGATCTCGCCGACGAAATTGTTGCAATTGTCGACCGTGGCCTGCCACAGCTTCGATTTTGCCTGCAGTTGGCGAATGAAGGCGACGGTCTTGTTGTACTCGGCTTCCGTCAACAATATGCGCCAACTTGCCGAACGATAGGCTTCTTCAAGGTCTCCATCTGTCGCTCCGGTCGACGCGGGAACGGGAATGAAGTGCCCGAGAACGTAAGGCGCGGCGTCTTCAGAAGCAGGCGCAAGCCCGGCGACCTGCGGATTGATCATCCCGCCGGACTTGTTCAGGCGCCCGAAGACCGCATAGGTATGGCCATAGGTCAGCGCGTAGCGTGAACGGAATTCGATGAAATACTGGCCCTCCCGCTGGGAGGCTTTGCTGACCTGCGCGCCACTTGCGTTCGAGGTGAACCTCGGTTGTGGCGGCTTGTCGTCCGATTGGCAAGATGTGAGCGCGAGGGCGATGAGAAACAGGAGGGATTGGTGGCCTTTTGCAAGCGTCATAACTACGCTTCATCTCCGAGATCGAATGAGCACAGACTACCACGCAAAAGTGCCAGCCTAAGGTTGTGCATTTGCCCGCAGGCAGCCCGGCTCCGACAACGATTTGGGGGAGGGGCCACGAAGTCCCTCCCCCTTCCTCAAAGGTCAGATGTTACTTGGTGATTGGTGCGGCCTCTGCCACTGGCGGCGGGGCTTTGCCCTTGCCTTTACCAACTGATCCGCAAGCCGTCAGGCTCGAAACGGAAAACAACGCAACAAGGCACATTATTAGGATTCTGCTCATCAAGTAGTCCTCTCCGTTAGCATGGAATAGGTTATCGAAGGCAACGATTCTACTAATAGCGGTAAAATAGCCCCAAGCCAAGTGCAGAAAGGGCACAGTGCGCCCGTCGCGTCGCGCAAGCGACCCGCAGTGCTAACAGACGGTGGCAATATCGATACAAAATGTAAGTATCATATGACCAAAACGCTGGTCCCCACGGGCGCCCGACCGTAGAGGTGAACGATGTCTTCATTGGTCATACGGATGCAACCATTCGACACCGCCTGTCCGATCAGCCACGGCTCGTTCGTTCCATGGATTCGGAAGTAGGTATCCTGCCCGCCGCGGTAGAGATAAAGTGCCGCCGCACCGAGAGGATTGTTTTCCCCTCCGGGAACCCCGCCGGCATACTGCGCCAACCGCGGCTTGCGTTCGATCATGCTAGCAGTCGGCGTCCACGATGGCCACTCGGCCTTTCGCCCGACAACGGCATTGCCCTTCAGAGTAAGACCTTCCTCGCCGACTGCGACGCCATAGCGTGTCGCGCGGCCCTCTGGCTCGACGTAGTAAAGGTAGCGTTCGTAGGTGTTGACAACGATACTGCCCGGCTGCTCGCTGCCCGAATATGCAACCTCCCGTCGCCGGATACGGGAACTCGTCGAAGAAAAGGGATTCTCTATCGGCCAACTCGCCGTCGTGCATCCAGAGGCCATCAAAGCCACACAGCCCAAGATTAGGCTACGGCGCGTAATATGGTCGTTATCCATCGTTACCTGCTGATAATGGTGAGCCCTATCGTTTTCCTTTAGCATCCCGTTGTTTTCTGGCCAAGTCATCGGCGGACCGCTGCAGCGCTCTTCTGTGCAGAAACCTCCCTATCGTTGTATAAGTCCTTCATAATGTCGTCCCGTCAGAGGGCGCCTCTTGCGGCAACAGGTGCCGCAAAGCTAGGTTGGAACGGTTCGCGCCGTAGCGCCGGTGCCCTACACGGGCTTTCAGGCAGGTTGCAACTGTTCGCGTTTGAATTGGTCTGGCTGCAGGGAGCGGTAGCAAGAAACGATGAATCTTGGTTTCGAAGGAAAAGTAGCGATTGTCACCGGCGCGGGCTCTGGCATCGGCGCGGCCATCTCCCGGCAATTGGCCGAGGAGGGTGCGGAGGTTGTTGTCGCGGATATCAATGCCGAAGCAGCAGAGCGCGTTGCCGCGGAGATTCGCGGAAAGGGGGGCAAATCTCGCCATTTTGTCGTCGATGTCACCGATGCGGCGGCGGTTGAAAAGCTGATTGCAACGGTCGCCGAAATGTGCGGAGGCCCGCATCTTGCAGTCAACAATGCCGGCGTCGACGGCGTGCGCAGGGCGACGGGCGACTACCCGCTCGACAACTGGCACAAACTGATGGACGTCAACCTCAACAGCGTTTTCTACTGCATGAAGTACGAGATCGCGGCCATGCTGGCCGGCGGTGGCGGGGCGATCGTCAACGTGTCGTCCGTGCTCGGTGCCGTCGCATTGCCAATTGCATGTGCCTATACGGCGGCCAAGCACGGCGTCGTCGGGCTGACAAAGGCCGCGGCTATCGAATATGCGCGCTTGGGCATCCGCATCAATGCGGTCGGCCCCGGCTGGATTGAAACACCGCTTTCGTCAGAACATCGCGATATTGCGAGCAGTCGCCGCATGGAGGCACTGCAGCCGATGGGCCGGCGCGGCACGCCGGAGGAAGTGGCAGCGCTCGTCTGCTTCCTATTGTCAGAGCAAGCAAGCTTCATCACCGGCAGCTACCATCTCGTGGACGGAGCATACAGCGCGCACTAGCTTAATTCACATCGTCGGGCAGAACAGGCAGGGCGGCAATCTCGATGCCCTCCTCAAGGAGTGCTTGGGCTTCATCCATAGTGGTCTGCCCGATGATCCCGCGGGCGTCGCTCTCTCCATAGTGGATCTTGCGCGCTTCCTCGGGAAACCGTGTTCCGACATCCTCGGAATTCGCCTTGATCGTCGCAACAGCCTCTTTTAGCTTCTGGAACGCGTCCCGACGCATCGTATCCATCGCGAGCGTCTGCATTTCGTCCTTCTTGCGCGCCGTCGAAACGGACGGCGCCATCAGGAGCTTGGAGATGGACGCGGAATTGCAGACGGGACAGGTTAGAAATCCTGATGCGACCTGGCGATCGAAATCGGCGCTTTCGGAAAACCAGCCTTCGAATTCATGGGTATTTTCACAACGCAGGGAATAACGGATCAAGCGGCCACACCTCCTGCAGCTGCCCCTGTAACCCTCTCGATGGAAAAATCACGGCCATTTTTCAGGTTCGGAATCTTGTCATGGGCGGCCTTGACGGCAGCGGTGTCAATGTCGGCGATGATGACGGCCTCCTCGGTTGGGCCGGCCGAAGCCAGTACACGGCCCCACGGATCGATGATCATCGAATGACCAAAAGTCTCTCGTCCGTCCTCGTGACGACCCGCCTGAGCAGCGGCAATCACAAAAACGCCGTTCTCGATTGCGCGCGCGCGCAGCAGGATTTCCCAATGCGCTTCGCCGGTCTGCTTCGTGAAGGCGGCAGGCACCGTCATCACTTCAGCGCCCGCAACGGCCTGGGCGCGGAAAAGTGCGGGGAAGCGAACATCGTAGCAGATCGCAAAGCCCATTTCGGCGAAGGGAAGCGACAATACGCGCACCTCGGACCCCGGGCGGTAGGCCGCGCTCTCGCGCCAGCTTTCGCCGTTGTCGAGATCGACGTCGAACATGTGGATCTTGTCATAACGATTGAGGATCCTGCCATCAGGGCCGAAGAGATAGCCGCGGTTGGCGAGCTTCCCGTCATCCAGCGCGATTGCGGTAGATCCCACGTGCATGAAGATGCCCAGATCCCGTGCTAGCTCCGAACCGGTCCGGACGATGACATCAGTGGTTTCGTCGCGCAGGAGGGCCTTGGCAGCCGCCCGGTCGCGCTGCAGCATGCCTGTCATCTCAGGTGTCTGCACATACGTCGCGCCCAGGCCCGCAGCCTCGCGGACGAGGCGCGCCATCGCCGCCGCGTTCCTCTCGGGATCGACGCCGGAACACATCTGGATGGCGGCCGCCGTAAACGTCATCGCTCTTCCTTACGCAGCAAGCAGAGGATCAAGCCCACCGGCACGATCCAACGCATAGAGATCATCACATCCGCCGACATGCTGCTCGCCAATAAAAATCTGCGGGAAGGTCGTGCGACCGTTGGACTTGCCGATCATCTCCTGGCGAAGCTCCGGCGCAGAGGTTGCATCGTGCTCGACGAAATCGACGCCCTTTTCGGACAGCAGCGTTTTGGCGCGCGCGCAATAACCGCAGGCTTGGCGCGTATAGATGGTGACGGGTGCCATGAGGACTCCAGACAATACAGGTTATCTTTTCGTCATATAGTTTCTGAAAGAGCCCTTGCAAAGGTCAAAACCATGATGTCCGCCGCTCCTGCCTTGCGCAATACCTTCGCTGCCGCGGGAACCGTGGCACCGGTCGTGTAGACATCGTCGACAAGGATAAGCCGTTTGCCGAAGGCGTCGTTGTCCCGCGCCTTGGCGATGGCAAAGACACTGCCAACATTTTCTTCGCGCGCCTTTGCGCCGAGGCCCACCTGAGGGCGGGTGCGTTTGACACGCATCAATGTTGCAGGCAAAGCGTCTTGCCGGATTGCTGCGCGAGATGACGCGCCAGCTCGGCCGCCTGGTTGAATTTGCGCGAAAACATGCGGCTTCGATGCAGCGGTATCGGCAAGATGGCGTCACAGCACTCGACCATCCCGTCACTCGCCCTGAGCATCCACTCGGCCATCATCGGCGCGAGATCTGTTCGGTCGCGACATATCAGACCATGCACCAGCTGGCGCACCGGCTCGTCAGGAAAAGCGGCAGACCGCAGCCGCTCGAAAGGCGGCAGATTGGCAATCGCCTCAGCATGAGGATGCCAGACCCAAGATCATGCGAGAACGGTATGCCAAGGACTTCGCAATACGGCCGTTCAATGAAGCGCATTTTGGACCAGCACGTCGGACAAAGGCCGTTGTGGCGGCCGGTGGCGGTCCCGCAAACCACGCATCCCGGCGGATAGACGAGGTCAACCAGCAGCCCGAAGGAACGCATCAGAAGCAGCCCTTTCAGCTGCATGGGCAATGGCAATCTCCTAGGTCCCATTGCCCCCTCAACCCTGTCGGGAAAGACTAGCGCGTTTCGCCTCTGAGGAAAATCGCCTTGCGGCACTGGTTCCGCGGGACTATGCAACGCGCCATGGATATCATCTTCGACCAGGCCCGGATCGCCACGAACCGGCATCGCGCGCTTTTCAACCACGACCCGAAGGCGACCTTCCTCCTCGATATCGCCGCAGAAGAACTCGGCGAGCGCCTCGCCGTGGTCGAACGGACCTTCGAGCACGCGGTCGAACTCCATGGCGCCACGGGTGCTGCGGCCCGCGCTGCGATCGCGACCGGCAAGATCGGACAACTGACGCGCGTCGAGAGCGAACGAGCTTATGCTGAGGCGCAAGAGGCCTTCATCGAAGCCGCGCTGGAGGAGGTTCCCCTGGAGCCGCAGTCGGTCAACCTTGTGCTGGCGCCGCTCAGCCTTCACCTAACCAACGACACCCCCGGCGTCTTCATCCAAATTCGTCGCGCCCTCAAGCCAGATGGGCTCTTTCTTGCCGCGGTTCCCGGGTCGGGCACGTTGCAGGAATTGCGCGAGGTGCTGCTCGCAACCGAGATAGAGATGACGGGTGGTGCGAGCCCGCGGGTGATCCCCTTCGCTGACGTCCGCGATGTCGGCGGTCTGATGCAGCGCGCCGGCTTTGCCCTGCCGGTGATCGACGCCGAGACCTATACGGTTCGCTACGATTCGATCTTTCCGCTGATGAGGGACCTGCGGGCAATGGGCATGACCAACCCGCTCGTCGCGCGCAGTCGCAAGCCTTTGACGCGCGCCTTTTTCATGCGGGCGGCTGAAATCTATGCCGAACGCTATGCCGATTCGGACGGCCGGATCAGAGCGACCTTCTCAATTATCTATGTCTCGGGATGGGCGCCGCACGAAAGCCAGCAAAAGCCGCTTCGCCCTGGCTCGGCAAAGGTGAGGCTCGCCGACGCGCTGAAGGTCGAGGAGCATAAGCTGAAGCAATAGAAATCGGCTTAGTTGGGGAACTGGTTGGCGATATAGCTCAAGATGCTGTTGATATCACCGCCAAGCACCTGCGCCCCACCAATGAGAGCGACGGATATGAGGGCCGCAATCAGGCCGTATTCGATCGCGGTTGCGCCACGGATGTCTGCCAGAAATGCCCTTACTACTCGCATACCCACCTCGGCGCTAAGCGGCAGTCATCTATCACGTTGCGGCTGCCGCTGCAGCAACGCCAGTCTCAGCAGCCAGCCCCGCTTCCGTAACCCTGCACCACGCAAACGGAACCTGGCGTCTCCTGAAGGACGCTCCGGCGGATCGTATAGCGCTTGCCGCTCTCGGTCTTCGGAATTGAGCCCGTCGTAATTGTATCGAATTCGGACGGCGCACTCGCGAAGACGCTCGACTTGGACTTGTCGGCGAGCATCGGCGTCAAGATCAAAGTCAAGGCCACAACAGCCGTACCAAACAGCAGCGCGATGTTCAGCACTCCCGTTCTGCTCGAGGCAGTCGAGGCCTGTTCTTTCTCTCTCACAGCTTTCCAGAAATCGTCGTCCATGCGTCAAGCCTTCTACACACACGCCAGTTGCTTGATTGAGGCCGATATTTGGCAGAAGGTGTTAAACGATCCATTAATATCCACACGCAAATTGGACGCGCGCAGGATAATAATCAGAAGCTTCTAAAGTAGATCCTGCAAAATCGGAATAAGCGGCTCGTCAGCGGGTGGCATCGGGTAGTCGCGTAGAGCCTGCGGCTTCACCCATTTCAACGCTTGCCCTTCTTTCCCGTGCGGAATTCCTTCATAGCGCCGGCAGACATAGAGCGGCATCAGAAGATGGAACTTCTCATAGGTATGGCTGGCAAAACTGAGCGGCGCCAGACATGCGACCTTGGTCGTGATCCCAAGCTCTTCGTGAAGCTCGCGCACCAGCGATTCCTCCGGCGTCTCGCCCGGCTCGACCTTGCCGCCCGGAAACTCCCAAAGTCCGGCAAGCGACTTTCCCGCGGGGCGCTGCGCCAGCAAAATGCGCCCGTCGGAATCGATCAGCGCGCAGGCAGCAACAAGAAGGATGCTTCGGGCGGCGTCGCTCATCGCGACGGTTCCTGCCGCCAATAGGAATAGCGGTAAGCCTCGTGGAAGCCGAGCCGTTCGTAGAGCGCCAAAGCCGGAGCGTTCGTCGCCTTCACCTGCAACCAGGCGGAACGGGCGCTGCGCATCCTCGCCCAGCGCAGGGCGGACGCCAGGATTTCCAGGCCAAGCCCTTCGCGGCGTCGCTCCTTTGCGACGGAAAGCGACATGATGCCGGCAAGATCATTGTCCTGGACGCAAAGCACGGTCGCAAGCGGCCCCGTCTGCGGATCCTCGATCATGAACAGGCCCGAGGGCGGCTTGATCGCGTTGATGATCTCCGCAAGCGCCGGCTTGAGCTTGGACGAGACGCCGTCGGTGGCCAGATTGGCATCCACGAAACGGCCGATATCGTGCGTTGGCAGGTGATCGAGCGTGTCCGGCAGGTCTGCGTGCGCGAGATCGCAGGTCATGACGATCGTCTCGTCGAACGAGGTCCACTGCTGCTCCCGCACGAGGTCGATCAGCACCGACGAGGCGAGCGGCGTCTGCCGCAGGACCGCCGGGCGACCATAAGCTTCGAACTTGCGGCTTGCCTTGGCAAGCCGAATCTCGACGTCGCGGTGATCCGAAGGATCGAGCGGCACGATCGAGTTCAGCCGATTGGACGGATGCCCCGCGGTTAGCCGTACCTGCCAACTGCCGTCATACTGCACGGATGAGGCAGGCCAGGCCCGGAAGCCGACGGCCTCCAGCCTGCGCACGAGCGGCAGATTCGCCTTCTTGGGTAATGTTTCAGTCAATGAAAGATCAGCTCCGGTAGTCACCGTTGATGGCGACATACTCCTTTGTAAGGTCGCACGTCCAGACCGTGGCGGTCCCGTTTCCGAGACCAATGTCCACCTTCACAGGGATATCCTGCTTTCTCATCACGTTGGTTGCAGCTTCCTCGGAATAGCCGGCGTCGCGCTCGCCGTTGACGGCAACACGCACATCACCGAACCAGATCGCCAGCCGGTCGCGGTCGGCCATTTCGCCCGACTTGCCGACGGCCATGACGATGCGGCCCCAGTTGGCATCCTCGCCGGCGGCTGCGGTCTTGACGAGTGGCGAATTGGCGATCGAGAGAGCGATCTTCTTGGCCGCGGCATGGCTTTCGGCGCCTGTCACGGTAATCTCGAGCATCTTGGTCGCGCCTTCGCCGTCGCGAACGACCTGCAACGCAAGATCCTTGAGAAGATCGTTAAGGGCAGCGCGGAAGGAGGCAAGGCGCGCGTCACCGGCGTTCTCAACACGAGCCTGACCGTCTTCGGCGGCCGCACCCGTTGCAAACAGCATCAGCGTGTCCGATGTCGAGGTATCGCTATCGACCGTCATCGAATTGAACGTCGGATCGACACCGGCAGACAGGAGCGACTGCAGCGCGGCGGGGGCAATATCAGCGTCGGTGACGACGAAAGAGAGCATGGTCGCCATATCAGGCGCAATCATGCCGGCGCCCTTTGCGATCCCGTTGATCGTCACCTTCACGCCGCCGATCTCCGCGCTGCGGGTGGCGACCTTCGGATAGGTGTCGGTCGTCATGATCGCCTTGGCTGCCTCGAACCAGAAGTCGCCGGTCGCATCCTTGTACATCTGGTCAAGAACGCCGGAGAATTTCGTCGCGTCCAGCGGTTCGCCGATGACGCCAGTGGAAGCGAGGTAAACTTCGTCCTCGCCGCAGCCGACAGCGGCAGCAGCGGACTTTGCCGTCAGCGCCGTCGCCTCGCGGCCCTTAAGTCCGGTAAATGCATTGGCATTGCCGGAATTGACGACGACGGCGCGTGCAGCGCCATGCGGCAGGTTTGCGCGGCAGAAGTCGACAGGTGCCGACGGGCACTTCGAGCGGGTAAAAACGCCGGCGACCGCGGCCGGCTTGTCGAACACCATCATCAGCACGTCGGTGCGGTTCTTGTACTTGATGCCGGCTGATGCAGTGGCCATGCGCACGCCACGCAAGGCCGGCACGGTGGCATAGGATTTCGGAGCGAGCGGAGAAACGGAACCGGACATGGCGATCGACCTGGTGGCTGGAAGGATTTTCCGGGCGAAGTATAAGCCGGCTCGCCCTGCGGAAATACGACAACTGTTATGGTGAAGGGCCCGGAAGAACCGGGCCCTGCATTCTAGATTACTGTTGCGGCTGCGCGGCGGGCTCATCACCCGGCTGCGGCTGCTTGTTGGCATCCTCGTAGCCCTTGCGCAGCGGCTCGTCGGTGATCTCGACCTTGGACTTTTCCTTGGCGGCAGCGAGAAGCGCGAGATACTTGTCACGCATGACGAGCTGGCGAACCTGGTCCTTGACCTGATCGAAGGCCGGCGGAGGGGCGTCGCGCTTATCCTCGACGAGGATCACGTGATAGCCAAAATCGGTTTTCACAGGGGTCTTGGTATAGGTACCCTTCTCAAGTGCGAAGGCAGCCACTTCGAATTCCTTGACCATGCGGCCCTTGGTGAAATAGCCGAGATCGCCGCCGTCAGCCTTGTTCGGATCGGTGGACTTTTCCTTCGCCAGGTCCGCGAAGTTCTTGCCGGCGTCGAGCTGCTTAATGACGTCCTTGGCCTCATCCTCGGTCTTCACCAGGATATGGCGGGCGTGCACTTCTTCCTGCTTCGGGAGTGCTGCAACTTCCTTGTCGTAGCGCGCTTTGACTTCCTCATCGGTGACCGTATCGACGACGTGCTTCTTGAAATAAGCGTTGTGCAGTTCGCGATCGGCGAGATACTGCATGCGCTTCTTGAATTCGGCTGTCTGGTCGAGCTTTTCGGCAATCGCGTCCTGCGCCAGCAGCTTGACGTCGATGGCAGCGGACAGGGCGGCGACCTTTTTCTGGTCGTCCGGAAGCTGTGCGAGTTGCGGGTCGAGATTGGCGACGGCCAGATCGAGATCCGACTGATGAATCTCGACATCGCCGACCTTGGCAACGACGGCATCTGGCTTGTCTTCCGCATGGACCGGCGCATGAAACGCAACGAACGTTGCGAACGCCATCACAGCGATTTTGTTGTAGTTCAACATCAAATAACCCTTCACAGTTAAACCCACCGGCTTCAACGTCGTGAATCCAGCCTGAAACAGCCATCAACACCGGAATGTGGCCTTTCTATATCAGCCAAATCCGTTGACATCATTCGACCCCCCTCTTATCTGTCACGCAACCTCGCGTCCAGAAAAGTTTCCTGGCGTTTCGAGACGTGTGCCTGAAATTCGGCCGGGCTACGGATAAGAAAAGCCGGGGAAGAATATTGAGAAAGGACCAGTCATATGGTCAGCTTTGGCGGTATAGCCCGCAAAATATTTGGCTCTGCCAATGATCGCCGCGTGCGGTCCTTCCAGCCGAACGTCGCAGCCATCAATGCCATCGAAGAAAAGACGAAGGCCTTGAGCGACGAGCAGCTGGCTGCGCAGACGGTCGAGTTCCGCAAGATGCTTGCAGACGGCAAGACGCTGGACGACATCCTCGTTCCGGCCTTTGCGGTCGTGCGCGAGGCGTCGCGCCGCGTTCTCGGCATGCGACCCTTTGACGTACAGCTGATTGGCGGCATGATCCTCAATGACGGCGCCATCGCCGAGATGAAGACCGGCGAAGGTAAGACCCTCGTCGCTACGCTCCCGGTCTACCTGAACGCGCTCGCCGGCAAGGGCGTGCACGTCGTCACCGTAAACGACTACCTCGCCCGGCGCGACGCCGCCACCATGGGCAAGATCTACGGCTTCCTCGGCTTGACCACGGGCGTCATCGTCCACGGCCTCTCGGACGAAGAGCGCGCAGCAGCCTATAACTGCGACATCACCTACGCGACCAACAACGAACTCGGCTTTGATTATCTGCGCGATAACATGAAGTACGAGAAGAGCCAGATGGTCCAGCGCGGCCATAACTTCGCGATCGTCGACGAAGTGGACTCGATCCTCGTCGACGAAGCGCGCACGCCGCTGATCATCTCGGGACCGCTCGACGACCGCTCCGATCTCTACAACACGATCGACGCCTTCATCCCGCTTTTGTCGGAAGGCGATTACGAGATCGACGAGAAGCAACGCTCCGCCAACTTCTCCGAGGAAGGCACGGAAAAGCTGGAGAACCTGCTACGCCAGGCTGGCCTGCTGAAGGGCGCTTCGCTCTACGATATCGAGAACGTGGCGATCGTCCATCACGTCAACAACGCGCTCAAGGCTCACAAGCTGTTCCAGCGCGACAAGGACTACATCGTCCGCAACGACGAGATCGTCATCATCGACGAATTCACCGGCCGCATGATGCCGGGCCGCCGTTATTCGGAAGGCCAGCACCAGGCGCTGGAAGCCAAGGAAAAGGTGCAGATCCAGCCGGAAAACCAGACGCTGGCCCAGATCACCTTCCAGAACTATTTCCGCATGTACGACAAGCTGGCCGGTATGACCGGTACAGCGCAGACCGAAGCGGAGGAGTTCGGCAACATCTACGGCCTCGACGTCATCGAGGTGCCGACCAACCTGCCGATCCAGCGTAGCGACGAGGACGACGAGGTCTACCGGACCTTCGAGGAGAAGTACAAGGCGATCATCGCCGAGATCGCCGACGCGCAGAAGCGCGGCCAGCCGGTTCTTGTCGGCACGACCTCGATCGAAAAGTCCGAATACTTGGCCGACCTGATGCGCAAGCAGGGCTTCAAGGACTTTCAGGTCCTGAACGCCCGCTACCATGAGCAGGAAGCCTATATCGTCGCGCAGGCCGGCGTGCCGGGTGCGGTCACGATCGCCACCAACATGGCAGGCCGCGGTACCGACATCCAGCTCGGCGGCAACCTTGAAATGCGTGTCGAGCGCGAGCTTGGCGACGTTGAGCCCGGTCCCGAACGCGACGCCAAAGCCGAAGCGATCCGCGAAGAGATCAAGCAGCTCAAGGAAAAGGCGCTTGCCGCCGGTGGCCTTTACGTGATCGCCACCGAGCGCCACGAAAGCCGCCGCATCGACAACCAGCTGCGCGGCCGTTCCGGCCGTCAGGGTGACCCCGGCCGCTCGAAGTTCTACCTGTCGCTTCAGGATGACCTGATGCGCATCTTCGGCTCTGACCGCATGGACAGCATGCTGCAGAAGCTCGGTCTCAAGGAAGGCGAAGCCATCGTCCATCCCTGGATCAACAAGGCTCTGGAGCGCGCGCAGAAGAAGGTCGAAGCCCGCAACTTCGATATCCGTAAAAATCTCCTGAAGTACGACGACGTTCTGAACGATCAGCGCAAGGTGATCTTCGAGCAGCGCCTTGAGCTGATGGAATCGCCGAACATCTCCGAGACCGTTTCCGATATGCGCCGTGAGGTCATCGAAGACCTTGTCGAGAAGCATATTCCAGAACGCGCCTATGCCGAGCAGTGGGATGTCGCCGGCCTGAAGGAACGGACCGCCGCTCTGCTCAATCTCGATATGCCGATCGAGGACTGGGTGAAGGAAGAAGGTATTGGCGAGGACAACATTCGCGAGCGCCTGACGGAAGCGTCGAATGCGGCCTTCACCGAGAAGGCCGAGCGCTTCGGTCCCGATATCATGCACTATGTCGAGCGCTCGATCGTGATGCAGACGCTCGACCACCTGTGGCGCGAGCATATCGTCAACCTCGACCACCTGCGCTCCGTCATCGGCTTCCGCGGCTACGCGCAGCGCGATCCGCTGCAGGAATACAAGTCGGAAGCGTTCGAGCTCTTCACCTCGCTGCTCAACAACCTGCGCGAAGCCGTAACCGCACAGATGATGCGCGTCGAGCTCGTGCAGCAGGCGCCGGCCGAGCCGGAACCACCATTCATGCAGGCGCACCACCTCGATCCGAATACCGGCGAAGATGATTTCGCGCCCGCCTACCTGGCCTCGGAAGTGGTTGTCGCCCCGGAAAACCGCAATCCGGCCGACCCGTCAACCTGGGGCCATGTTGGCCGCAACGAAGCCTGCCCCTGCGGCTCCGGCAAGAAGTTCAAACACTGCCACGGCGCCTTCGCACAGGCTTGAGCCTGGCCGGCACGCTGAGTACAAGGCCCTTGCGATGGGAACGTCGCGAGGGCTTTCTCACTTCCGGATGCCCGCTCCGGCCCATGCACAACTCTTGATTTTATAATCCGCGCGAATTTCAGCCACATAACCGTCGCTTTGTTCATCGAGCTTGGCGCCATATTCAACCAGATTGCCGAGAACGTGATGAACATTGGTGCCCTGACGGCTCCCTATTTCAGTCAATGGGAAACGGCGTCGATGACGCTGCCCGTACTTGAAAGCGGGGCGTCTGCACTGATGAAAGACCCGCTCTGGCGCCAGTCAGGCGCCGAGACCACCGAGGAATATGCCCGCTGGGCCGTTAATATCTGCGGCATGGCATGCCTGAAGATGGCACTTGCCGCACGCGGTGAGACACACCGGACAATCGATCTGGCGCGGGCCTGCACTGCCTTTGGCGGATACGTCGTCAACGAGGCGGACCAATCGATCAAGGGGCTGATCTACGCGCCGTTCGTCACCTTCGTCGGACAGAGCTTCGGCCTCAAGGCCGAAACGATCACCAATCTGCCGACCACTGATATTCCCGATCTGCTCCGGAGGCACATTCTTCATCGCCTCGGTCAAGAGCCAGATCCGGTGGCCGGATCGCGAGCCGCCCTCGCGCGGCGGCCATCTCGTACTGGTGGCGGCGGCAACGCCCGAGACCATCCGCTTCCACAATCCATCCGGCCATGACGTTCAAAGCCAGGCAGACATCGTGCTGTCGCTCTCGACCTTCGACCGCTTCTTCGCTAATCGCGGCGTGGCCATCACGCTCTGACAACATCAACAGGGAACAATCATCATGCCGACCACGCGTTCTGTCGAAAGTGACCGGCCCCGATCCTCGCGCTTGCGGGTAGCTGTCCTGTTCGGCGGGCGCTCGCCCGAGCATGATGTCTCGATCCTGTCGGCAACCAATGTCGTCAATGCCCTCGATCCCGACCGCTACGACGTTCTTCCTGTCTTCGTGACGAAGGAAGGTCAGTGGTTGCTGACGGCACGGCAGACGGAACTGGCGACCGCGGCGGTTGCTAGCGACGCCCCGGAACTCGCACTGCTGCCTGGCGGTCGCGGTCGCTTGCTCGCCATTCCTCAGAATGCAGCCCCCTACGAAGTGCCACCGATCGATATCCTGTTTCCGGTCCTGCACGGCATGCACGGAGAAGATGGGTCGGTCCAGGGGCTGGCCGCCGTCGCCCGCATGCCGCTCGCCGGCTGTGGCATCCTCGGCTCGGCAACCGCCATCGACAAGAACATCGCCAAACGCCTGCTGAAGGAGGCCGGTCTACCGGTGGCGAAGGCCGTCTGCATCGAAGAAGACGCGCAGCCGTCCTTCGACGATGTCGTAAAGGAACTCGGTCTACCGCTGTTCATCAAGCCGGCGCGTCAGGGCTCCTCCGTCGGCGTCAGCAAGGTAACGAGCGCCGAAAGCTTCGCAGCCGCCCTGGCCGAAGGCTTCCGGCACGACAGCAAGCTGCTCGCCGAGGAATTCATCGCCGGCCGCGAGATCGAATTCAGCGTGCTGGAACATGCCGATGGCTCGCTCTTCGTGTCACTGCCGGGCGAGATAGCGCCAGCCGAAGCCCACGGCTTTTACAGCTACGAGGCCAAATATATCGACGAGAACGGCGCAGCGCTCAGGGTCCCAGCACAACTGCCGAAAGAGATCGAGGACGAGCTGCGCCGCACCGCAGCCAATGCTTTCAAGGCGCTCGGCTGCGATGGAATGGCGAGGGTCGATTTCTTTTTAACGCCCGACATGTCCTTCGTCGTCAACGAACTCAACACCATACCTGGCTTCACCAATATCAGCATGTATGCCAAGGCCATGGCGGCGAGCGGCGTCAGCTATGCCGAGGTTCTCGACCGGTTGATCGAACGTGCGCTTTCCCGGCCAGATCGCTGATATCAGCCGCTCCAGCGGTTCGGCCGAATGACGCTGTCACAACCGTTTCTTAACGCTGTTCTGGCAAGACTTCCGCTAGGATTTGCCTGAAGAGTTTTGCGTGTTTGTGATGGCGGTCATTGAGACGGCGGAAAAGATGCTGCCTGCGGGTCTGCGCCCGGCGGGGAGTCGTATGCTGCGCTCCCTCGCTGCCGTTCTCACCGCGCGGGGCGAGAAGGCCGCCGCCCAGCGCATGGCGCTGATCGCCTTCTCCATCCGCATTGCCAGCGCCGCCCTCGCCTTTCTGTCGCAGATCGTCCTGGCGCGCCTGATGGGCGAATACGAGTACGGAATCTTCGTATTCATCTGGGTGCTGATCGTCCTCTTCGGCGATCTTTCCTGCCTCGGCTTCCACACCGCGATCGTCCGCTTCCTGCCGCAATACAAGGCAGCAGGCGCTCTTGAGAAGATCCGCGGGCTGACGGGCACCGCCCGCATCTTCGGATTGCTTTCGGGCACGGCCGCGCTTGCCATCGGCATGATCGCTCTGCAAGTCTTCCGCGACAGGATCGAGAACTACTACGTCGTGCCGATCTTCCTCGGACTGATCGCCATGCCGATGATCGCCCTCGGCGATATTCTGGAAGGCACATCGCGTGCCAACCACTGGCCGGTCATGGCGTTGAGCCCCGCTTACATCGTCCGGCCGATCCTCATCATCCTCTTCATGCTGACCGCGATCGGCCTCGGCGCCCCGCATACGGCGGTGACGGCGATGCAAGCAGCGCTCGCGGCTACCTATGTCACCGCCGTCGGGCAATACGTGGCAACCCTCCTGCGCCTGCGTCGGCACTACCAGGAAGGTCCGCGCGCGGTCGATTTTCTCGGCTGGCTTGGCGTAGCCTTCCCGATCTTCCTCATCGAGGGTGTCAGCTTCCTCCTGACCAATTCGGACGTCGTCGTGGTCGGCATCTTTCTCGAACCACACGACGTCGCCATCTACTTTGCCGCCGCCAAGACCATGGCGCTGGTCCACTTTATCAATTTCTCGGTAAAGGCGGCATCCGGTCCACGCTTCTCAAGCCTCATCGCCGAGGGGACACGCCAGCAGCTCGCGGCCGCCGCCATCGACGCCGCCAGGTGGACGTTCTGGCCTGCGCTGGCCATCGGCCTTGCCGTCATCGCCACCGGTCACTTTCTGCTCTCCCTGTTTGGCGGCGCTTTCACGGCCGGCTATGTCGTGATGGCGATCCTGCTGGCCGGTATTCTCGCCAAGGCGCTGGTCGGACCGGCAGAAACGCTGCTGATGATGGCCGGCAAGCAGAACATCTGCGTTCTGCTCTATGCCGGAGCCCTGATCGCGAATATCAGCCTCAACGTGCTCCTCATTCCCGGACTGGGTATCAAGGGCGCCGCCATCGCCACGGCCTCGGCCATGGGCGTGGAAGCCATCCTCCTGCATTTTGCCGTCCGGCGCGCGCTTGGCATCGCGCTCTTCGCATTTGCCACGCCTCCGGCCAAAACAGACATGGAAGCCCGATAGAATGGTGCGCAATCCCCCAGCCAGCGAAACGACCGATCTCACAACGAACCGCATGGTTCACGAGCTCGCAGCTCTCGATTTCGACACGCCGCAGGCGGATGCCCGCGTGGAAGTCGGCCGCACGGGCCGCGAGCTCTGCCTCTACTCCGGCAAGCTGGGCTACGAGTTGCAGGAAGAGCTTGATTTCCTGTCCAACCGCGCGATGGAGCCGAATGTCTTCTTCACTGGGCGCTTTCTCGCGCCGGCCATGCCGAGGCTGGACGACAGACAGGTGAACTTCGCCCTGCTGCGGGACCAGAGCGACACGCGAAGCCGGATGCGCTTCCTGATGCCGTTCTCCGTGGAAAAGCCCGGCTTCGCCGTCGGCCCCTCGATCGTGCGTGTCTGGTCGAACAGCTTTGCGCCGCTCGGCACGCCACTCATCGATGCCGAGGATGCAGGCGAGACGCTGGACAATCTCTATGACGGTCTGACCCATCGCGACCTGCGCCTGCCGCCAATTCTCGTGCTGCCGGATGTCAGGCTGAACGGCATCTTTGCGCGCATGGCAAGGGCAGTCGCCATTAGCCGCAACCTGCCGATCACCATAACGAATCCCTATCAACGTGCCATACTGCAGAGCGACGAGGACGCAGCCACCTATCTGCGCGATGCGATTTCTTCATCGCATCTGAAGGAGATGCGCCGGCAATGGCGTCTGCTCGAGGAGCAGGGCACAGTGGTCTACAGCGTCGCCCGCCAGCCCCGTGACATCCATATGCGCTTCGAGGAATTCCTCGCGCTTGAAGCAGGCGGCTGGAAGGGCAAGAAGCGCACCGCCCTGGTCACCGACCGCTACCACACCGCCTTTGCCCGCGAGGCCGTTTCCAATCTCGCCGCGGTCGATGCGGTACGTATCCACACGATCGACCTCAACGGCAAGGCGATCGCCTCGATGGTGGTCTTGATGATGGGCAGCGAGGCTTATACGTGGAAGACGGCCTACGACGAAGCCTACGCGCGCTATTCGCCAGGCAAGCTGCTGATGGGCGAGTTGACGGAATGGCACCTCGACGACGCCAACATCGTGCGCTCCGACTCCTGCGCTATTCCCGATCATCCGATGATCAACCGCTTCTGGCAGGAGCGGGAGGAGATGGGCACCATGGTGATCGGGCTTCACCAGAACGGTGACCGCGACGTTCGCCAGGTGGCCGCGCAACTTCATATGTACAGCAGCACCCGCAATGTTGCGAAGATGCTGCGCCAAAAGATCATGTCGCTTGCCAGGCGCGGCAAGTCTCCTCAGTAGTCACGCCAAACGGTCTCAGCTAGCGCTGGCGCGCTCGCGAAGTATGCGGCGGATCACCTTGCCTGTCGTCGTCAATGGCAGTTCCGAGACGAATTCCACTTCGCGCGGATACTCATGCATCGAGAGCCGCATCTTCACCCACTCCCTGATATCGCAGGCCAATCGGCCACTTGGCTCGAAGCCGGGCGCCAGTACGACATAGGCCTTGACGATCTCGGTGCGCACGGGATCGGGCTTACCAACGGCGGCAGCGAGTTGCACAGCCGGATGGCCGATAAGACAATCCTCGATTTCCGCCGGTCCGATGCGATAACCTGAGGACGTGATGACATCGTCGTCCCGCCCGAAGAAGGTGACATAGCCGTCCGCATCTTGGCGCCCGATATCGCCCGTCAGCAGCCAGTCGCCGACAAACTTCCGTTCGGTCGCCGCGCCATCGTTCCAATAGCCGAGGAACATCACCGGATCCGGCCGACGGATCGCGATCTGCCCGGCTTCGCCAGCCGGCAGCACTTCGCCTGTCTCGCTGATAATCGCTACGCAATGCCCCGGCACCGACCGACCGATCGCACCGGGACGGCTGACACCGATTGCGGCATTCGACGAGAGCACGAAATTGCACTCCGTCTGGCCGTAGAACTCGTTGACGGTGATCCCGAGCGTGCGTTTGGCCCATTCCAGCGTTTCGGCGCCGAGCGACTCGCCCGCCGAGCCAATCGTACGCAGCACGAGGTCATACTTCGAGCGCGGATCGGGCACCGACTTCAGTAGCCGGAGTGCCGTCGGCGGGATGAAGCCGTTGCGCACCCTCATCTCGGCCATGATGCGATAAGCCATGTCCGCATCGAACTTCTGCGCCGGCGACGAGACGACGGGAACGCCGAGCAGCAGGCTGGGCAGGAGCGCATTCAGCAAGCCGCCAGCCCAGGCCCAGTCGGACGGCGTCCAGACCTTGTCGCCCGGCTGCGGGAAGCCCTCATGGGCAAACTGCATCCCCGGTAGATGCCCGGCAAGCACCTGGTGGCCGTGAAGGGCTCCCTTCGGCGGACCCGTCGTTCCCGACGTGAAGATCATCAATGCCGGATCATGTGGCGCCGTCTTCGCGACCTCGAAGACTAGCGGATGGCCTTCCACCAGCGCCGCGAAGGATCGTGCGCCGGGCTTATCGCCGTCAACACTGATGACCTCGGCCAAGTCAGGCAGTCGTTCCCGGATCAGGCTGATGCGCTCAAGTCCGAATGCATTGGTGATGACGGCGGAAACACCCGCCGTCCGCAGCCGGTACTCCAAGGCTTCGACGCCGAAGAGCAAAGCCAGCGGCAATGCGATCGCGCCCATCTTGTAGATCGCGACATGCGCGACGACCGTCTCGAAAGACTGCGGCAGCAGCAGCGCGACCCGATCGCCCTTCTTCAACCCCAGTGACACAAGCGCATTGGCGAGCGATGATGATCGATCTGCCAACTCCCGGTAGGTCATGGAAAGGTGACTGCCACCAGGGCTGAAATGCTCGAGGCAGACGCGATCCGGCGCCCGCGCGGCCCAGTCGTCGCTGACCGCACGGCCGATATTGAAATCCTGCGGTATGTCCCACGCAAAATCGCGGTAAAGGTCTTCGTAGCGATCGCGCTGCGGCAGTCTCATCGGCAGAAATCCAGTCAGATGCTGCAGCAGCTAACACCCAGAACCCGGCCGACGCAAGCGCGAGATCGGCCGGACATCCTTGGATCGGTCACAAAACTTTTGTGTGAGTGGCCGACACTTTCGCGCTTGCCGCGCTAGATCAAAGGACGCGCTGGGTAGCGATCTGATGTTTGGAGCAATCTCATGGACTACATCAAATTTGGCGGCACTGGGCTGGAAGTGTCGAGAATCTGCCTGGGCTGCATGACCTTCGGCGAGCCTGGCCGCGGCAACCACAGCTGGACGCTCGGTGAAGAAGACAGCCGGGCACTGATCAAGCAGGCGCTCGACCTCGGCATCAACTTTCTCGACACCGCCAACACCTATTCGGATGGCTCCTCGGAGGAGATCGTCGGCAGGGCGATAAGGGACTTCTCCAGGCGGGACGACATCGTGCTCGCGACCAAGGTTTTCAATCGCATGCGACCCGGCCCGAACGGCGCCGGCCTCTCACGGAAAGCCATCTTTGACGAGATCGACAATAGCTTGCGTCGCCTCGGCACCGACTATGTCGACCTCTATCAGATCCATCGTTTCGATCACACGACGCCGATCGAGGAAACGCTGGAAGCCCTGCATGATGTCGTGAAGGCAGGCAAGGCACGCTATATCGGCGCCTCCTCCATGTATGCCTGGCAATTTGCCAAGATGCTTTACACGTCGCGCGCCAACGGCTGGGCGTCCTTCGTCAGCATGCAGGACCACCTGAACCTGCTCTACCGCGAGGAGGAACGCGAAATGCTGCCCTTCTGCCAGGATCAGAAGATCGCGGTGATCCCGTGGAGCCCGCTCGCCCGCGGCCGGCTGACGCGCGACTGGGATGAGAAGACGGTCCGCAGCGAGACCGACGAATTCGGCAAGACACTCTACAAGCAGGCGGAAGAGGCCGATCGCGCCATCATCGGCATCGTCGGCAAGCTGGCCGAGAAACATGGCGTCTCCCGCGCCCGGATCGCTACCGCCTGGATCCTGCAGAAAGGTGCTGTTACGGCGCCGATCATCGGCGCGTCGAAAGCCAATCATCTGGCCGACGCGGTTGCCGCCTTGTCCGTCAAGCTGACGACCGAGGACATTGCGGCGCTGGAAGAACCGTACGTTCCTCACAGGGTCGAAGGCTTCAAATAACGAGATCGTTTGGAGAATGCCCGGTCGCTTATATTGAGCCGGCGACCGGCCGTTCCGCTCAAGGATATTGCCATGACGACCATTCCCTTCGAGGCGCGCCGCTTTCAGTCCACGGCCGCCTACTATACGCGCTATCGCGTTCCTTATCCGGATGAACTCATCGATCGGGTCGCGGCCCGTGCCGGACTCGCAGCCGGCGAGCGCGTGCTTGACCTCGGCTGCGGCCCCGCTCAACTCGGCATCGCCTTCGCGCGACTTGCCAAAGCCGCCGTGACCGGCCTCGATCCCGAACCGGAAATGCTGGATGCGGCGCGCACCGATGCAACCGCCGCCGGTGTCGATGTCACCTTCGTCAAGGGCTCTTCCTACGATCTTGATTCGCGCTTCGCGCCTCTCAAGATGACGGTCATGGGACGCTCCTTTCATTGGATGGACCGCCCGGCGACGCTAAAGGCTCTCGACGCGATCACCCTTGCCGACGGCTGTGTCGTCTTGTTCGGCGGCCGTCACATCTCCTCAACGCCGGACTGGCGGCAGTCCGTAAATAAACTGGCGAAAACCTTCGCGCCGGAGCGCAATGCCGATCGCGAACGGCGAAAGGGACCGGATTGGATCGAGCATGAGAGCATCCTGCTCCGTTCCACCTTTAACGATCTGGAACGAATCTCCGTTGTCAGGGAACGCAGGCTCAGCCTCGACGATGTCGTCGGCCGGGCCTTCTCGACCTCGGTGACGCCGCCACAGGCGCTCGGCGAAAGGACTGCAGCCTTCGAGACCGAACTTCGCGCCACCCTTCTCAAACTTTCGCCCGAGGGCACGTTCGCGGAGGTGGTGGAAATCGGCGGTCTGATCGCGCGCCGAGGCTAACCGTCGGTCCTGCTTGCTAGGGAAAGTGCGTCGCGCGTCGTATAAAGAAAACTATCGGAGAGTTCGCGGCTCTCGACGGCGCGCGCCAGAATTACCGCCCCCATCATCGCGGAAAGCGTTGTAAACCCCCTCTCGCGTCGCTCCTCCGAGGTCTCGCCGGGAACGATCTCGGACAGAACGTCGACGAGCATTGAAAGCCCATCGTTAAAGGTTTCGCGCACCGCCCCGCGGCTGCGGCTAACCTCCTGGGCAAGCGAGGCGAAGACGCAGCTGCCGCCCGGATCGTCGACGCTGCAACGCGACAAATAGTGATTGAGCAGCGCATCGAGCGGCCGCCCCGGCGCCGAAGCGATGATCTCATTCCAGCGGATCTTCACCTTCTCGATCAGCGCGCGGCTGACTTCCAGCGCCAGCTCTTCCTTGGATTCGAAATGACCGTAGAATCCGCCATGCGTCATTCCGGCGGCCTTCATGATGTCGGCAACGCCGATGCCGTCGAAGCCCTTTTCGCGAAACAGCACGCCTGCGACCTGCAGGATCTTCTCGCGATTTTCGGCAAATTTCTCTCGGCTGACCCGCATTCGCTTCTCCGCAATTGGCAGCTTGACAATTTATATGACGTCCATCATCAATACGCAACAATTATGATGACCATCATCTAAAAGCTTCCGATAGTCTCCGACAACCTCAAGACGGGACGGCCACATGGTATCGACTGCACTTGCCTCATCGCTGGCGCGACGCAACATCCACTATGGATGGGTGGTTGTCGCGGCAACCTTCCTCACCATGCTGGTGACCGCCGGCGCGATGGGCGCCCCCGGCGTCCTCATCAAGCCGCTTCAGGACGAGTTCGGCTGGGAGACCTCGCAGATATCCTCCGCACTCGCCGTCCGCCTGATCCTGTTCGGGCTCATGGGACCGTTCTCCGCCGCCTTCATGAACTACTTCGGCGTCCGTAAGGTCATCGTCTTCGCCATGGCCCTGATCGGCGGTGGCTTCGTCGGCTCGCTCTTCATGACTGAGCTCTGGCAGCTGCTTCTGCTCTGGGGCGTCGTCGTTGGCTTCGGCACGGGACTGACCGCAATGGTGCTCGCAGCAACCGTATCTGCCCGCTGGTTCACCAAGCATCGCGGCCTCGTGGTCGGCATGCTGTCGGCAAGCTCGGCGACCGGGCAGCTGGTCTTCCTGCCGCTGATGGCCGAGCTGACGGAGCGCTACGGCTGGCGCGCAACGGTCTTTCTGGTCTGCGGCATGATCATGTTCGCCGCCCTCATCGTGCTGGCCTTCATGCGCGACCGCCCCTCCGACCTCAACCTGCCCGCCTTCGGTGAAGAACACGTCACCCAGCCGCCGCCGACGCAGTCCGGCCTGCTGGCGATGCTGGCAACTCCGATCACGGTTCTCAAGGAAATCTCCGGCACGTCGACCTTCTGGATTCTGTTTGCCACCTTCTTCATCTGCGGCCTCAGCACCAACGGCCTGATCCAGACGCATTTCGTCACGCTATGCGGTGACTTCGGCATCATGCCGGTCGCTGCCGCGAGCGTCCTCGCCGTCATGGGCATCTTCGATTTCTTCGGCACCATCGGCTCCGGCTGGCTCTCCGACCGCTTCGACAATCGCTGGCTGCTCTTCTGGTACTACGGTCTGCGGGGCCTCTCGCTGCTCTTCCTGCCCTTCAGCGATTTCAGCTTCTACGGCCTGTCGATTTTTGCTGTCTTTTACGGCCTCGACTGGATCGCCACCGTCCCACCCACGGTCAAGATCGCCGCCGACCGCTTCGGCCGCGAAAAGGCTGGTCTCGTCTTTGGCTGGGTCTTCGCCGGACATCAGCTGGGAGCGGCAACCGCCGCCTACGGCGCCGGCTGGTCGCGCACCGAACTGCAGAGCTATCTGCCCGCCTTCTTCATCGCCGGCGCCTTCTGCCTGCTCGCCTCGATCCTTGCGATCACGTTGAAGAAGTCCGGTCTCCACCAGCCCGCCGCCGCTGGCGCGCATTGATGCTGTTTCCGGCCGCAGGTGGCAGGCCGGGAACTCCAATAAATCAAGCCGAGAACTTCGCCCGCCGTCTTGCGCGCGCGGGCGAACGCATGCTAGACAGCCGCCTCGTCGGTATCCGTTGCCCCATTGGCGGAATTGGTAGACGCGCTCGACTCAAAATCGAGTTTCGAAAGAAGTGCTGGTTCGACCCCGGCATGGGGCACCAAAAATCTCTAAGCAAGTCAAATACTTGCTGCGATTTCAATGGCTTGAGCTTCCATCTGCTACAGCAAACTGCTACAGCGAGGCATGGAAGACGTGACCATTTACCCGTGGCTGACCCTACGAAGCCGTACTTACTATCTCCGTGCCCCTGTACCGACTGACATCCAGAAGGCCTTGGGGAAGTCGGAAATCTGGAAGTCCCTGCGGACACAGGATAGGCGAATCGCCATTGACCGGCTTCGTCATGAGAGCGCTGCTGTAACTGCCCTCTTCGAAGACCACAGACGGAAACAGGCGCGACTGCTGGAACCTCCTCTTCAGGAACTGACTGAGGCACAGCTCAAGGCCGTTCATGACGCCTACTTCGTTCACCTGCTGGAGGAAGATGAGGAGACCCGTGAGGAAGGCTTTGAAGGCAGGAACTTCGACGAGGATGCTGAATGGCTGGAGATGCTGGACGCGGACAACCGATATGAGTTCGCCCGTGGGAAGCTCTCGCCTTTCATGCTGGACGAAGCAGCAGAGGTTTTATGATGGGAGAATGTCGACCTTCACTTAGCCGAGACCTCCCTCAGTTGGCCGAGGGTGGTCAGGGAAATCTACAAGGCTCGAATCAAAGCGGACGAGGTGCGCAGTGCGCCGCCAGCGCAATACCGGTGCTGTGGTGGAGACCCCCAAGACACCAGCAGGGCCTGTTACCCTGTCGAAGGAGAAACCGACGCTGGAGGAGGCCAAGAACTTCTACATCACCGAGAGGGTGTCAGGTAGCGAGTTCGCCCAGAAGAAGCGCAAGACCCGCCTCGCCGCGATGATGCGGCAGGTCAGCGAGGCATTAGGTGGTGACGTTCCAGCGCTGTCTGATTGGACCATTGACCATGCATATAAGGTCCGTGACTTCCTGTTGTCGAAGAAAGGCATAAAGCCGTCCACCGTGCGGCGTGACCTCAACGACCTGAGGGGCGTGTTCTCGCTCTACAAGGACAAGAAGCTCAGGAGCATGGACAATCCGTTTGCTGGACTTGAGCTGCCTAAAAGCCTCATCTCCGACAAGGAGGTTAGAGACGCACTGCCCGATGATGTGGTGACAGCGACGCGCAAGCTCATCATCGAGAACGCCAATCCAGACCTCAAGGCCATCTGGCGCTTGCTCGAAGGGACCGGATGCCGACTGGCAGAAATCACCGGCCTGCGGGTTCAAGACATCAGCACCGAAGGCGGGACGCCTCATATCAAGATCGTCGCCCATGAAGCGCGGCAACTCAAGAACGCCTCTTCCAAACGTGACGTTCCTCTGGTCGGTGACGCACTCGCAATTGCCAAGGAAATCGTAGGGGCAGCCAAGGACAACACCTACGCTTTCCCGCGTTACTCAGGCCCTACAGGCCCTAACACGGCCTCACAGTCGCTGATGAAATGGCTTCGCAAGGTCACCGACAACCCGCTGCATGCCGTCCACTCGCTGCGTCATAACATGGCTGATCGGTGTGACCTCGCTGGCGTTCATCCAACTGACAAAGAGGCAATCCTTGGCCACCTGAATGTCAGTGCCAGTGAGAAACACTATGGCTCTGAAGCTGCGAAGCGGGTCAGGTTGAAGCGGGCTATGGAGCGAGCTTGCGGTTTGAACGCGCCTTCAGTCGATAGCGCTCAGGATGGCCGCGTGATCGCATAGAGTTGTAGTGTTGGTTGAAACACTCCTTTAGCGTTTACTCACCTACACTCCCGGTGACAATCATTAGGGCACCGAGACCGTGGACAATTCGACCATCAGCTTGATCGCAAGGATCAATGCCACCTTGGCAACGGCTCGGCTGAGTGACTGGCAGCGCACATTCCTTCTCGATATGCAATCAAGGCTGACGCGGTACGGTGACAACACGCGCCTGACTGAGAAGCAGCGCCGCAAGCTCGAAGAGATCGTCGGCAGCGCTGAGCCCATGAAGGTGGTCCCGTTTCGCCCACGCCAAGAGCCTGTGACACAGCAGACACGTTGGCAACGAACACGGTGCAGGTCGTTCATCGCGAAAGCGGGTCACTGGTCTACGAGACGCCTCATACGAGACTTGACCATCATTGCCATCTTGGTCGTCCTTGGCGCTCGCCATTCAGGTTTCGAGCGGCTGAATTGGTCATTGTGGTTTGGCCCAGCCGAGAAGACCTACGCCAAGACGATTGATCAGCAGACCTTCTCGGTTACTGACGGTGACACCATACGGGCAAATGGCGAGGCCAACGGCACCCGCCTTGTGGGCTTCAACACCCCCGAAGTCTTCTCGCCTCAATGTGAGCGTGAACAGGAACTCGGTAATCGGGCCTCAGCTCGCTTGAAGGAGATCGTCAGCAAGTCAAGCCTGCAACTGACGAAGGTGGCTTGCTCGTGTCGCCCTGGCACCGAGGGAACGGAGCAGTGCAACTTCGGGCGAAGCTGCGGAATACTTCGTGCCGATGGCCGGGACGTGGGACAAATCTTAATCTCTGAGGGTCTCGCCGTGCCGTTCGTCTGCGGTACGTCAGGTTGCCCGCCGACGCCACGACCTTGGTGTGGATAGACGCCCTAAGCAGCATCTCAAGGTCCGCACAGCGAACCTTCTGCCTTTGCAACGTCGTTAGCGCAGCCGGTGGACGCAACATACAATCTATGAGATTGTTCTAATGTATTGGTGCCGTGGGGAGTGGTCTCGATGTGGAGGAATCGTGTTGCTGTCATTCCATTTCTGATGCTGGCTGTGGGTCTGCCCAGCGCGGCGCAAACGTCTGGGTGTTCTGTCCCTGAGGCTCTCCTCGATCCGGGCACCATCAGCAATAATCAGGCGCTAAAGGACGGCATTATCTGTCTTTTAAAGCAAGTCTCCCAGGTTGGCGGCCAGCCTGAGAGCGGCACTGTGGAGCCAGAAGACGAAGCAGCAGCAAACAAGGTCATCATTCTTGCCAATAAGATAATAGGGAACGGGTCTCCAGCAGCCTCCACGCAGACGCTGCTGGGTGCGGTGATCGTTGCTCCCCGAACACCGGCTACGTCCGATCCTTCGAAGGTTGTTGACGTCAATCGCGAGCTTTCCGAAAAGATCATCTGTCAGGCCAACGCCCTCCTCGGTCCGAGGTCGAAGGCCACCGTTGTCATGGGCGTGAAATGCGCAAATGACCCTTGGTCCAAGGATGGCGTGATCGAGCTTGCGAACAAGATCATCGGAAACGGGTAGTGAGACTACGAGTAAATATTGCGCCTTTACCCTACCAATTTCTCCATCGATCCACGGGTCTCTCCGCTAAGCCATTGACATACATTCACTCTCAGTACCCGTGACCTCCACATGGCCTTGCTGCTGCCGTCGGTATTCGTCGTCCAATCGACATCCGCACTGGCTACATGGTGATGCTATGCGCTGCTCGTCCGCTGCCGAGCGCGACGAAATATTGGGATGAGTGAACACTCGAGTCTTTCATGTGTCGTCTGACCTCCGGAAAGTTTCCGCCAGACCAATTACCCCTCCCTTAAGCAAACCCACGGCGCGGCCCTGAAACACGGGCTCAGCCAATTACTACCCACCTAAGCAAAACAGGCGGCGTCCATTCGAGGATCGCTACGAGGCAAGCCTCTGCAACTTGAAAGACCAGTGCCCTGCGCCGGTCCTCCTCGCAGCGTCTCCGTGTGCGCGCTGCCTGTCCTCCATCACCACAACCTACGACAACGAAAACGCGCCCTATGAGGTGCGAGAGGATCAGCAATGACAATTTCCATGACCCATACCCCGCCTTTATCATCGACCGCGTAATCAGAGGTATAGTCGAGAGCGGCCACCCCAAGGCGAAGCGCCTCGCGGAAGATTACAACGATGGCCGCGAAGCGCTGCTCACCCAAAACCCAAACATGACCATAGGCGAGGCCACAGTAGAGGTTCTGGTTGACCTCTTGGAGCAGGCATATGGCATTCATTATGTAGCGTCGCTGGCTGATAGGATCAGCATGGAAGCGGCTGACGGGCTTGCGGGAGACGACGCTCGAGCCATCCTCCAAGCGGCGAATGGTATCAGGCAGGGCGATGTGCCCATTGTCGCCTGACACTAAAGCCCCGGCCCGCATCAGCGTCTGACTGTCTCCAACTTCTTCACCATCAACCCCGAGAACCACGAGCGCCCCGAGGCGCAAAGGATTAGCTATGACCAACACCAAGACCGCCACCAAGAATGAAACGACGGAGTGGAACCTCGCCCATTTCGAGGGCGATCGCATCAAGTGGGATACGTATATCGAGACCAACCTGACCGAGGACGGGTTTTGGTATCTGGCCCACGATGTTTGCCTACTGCTGGACATTCCCCACATCTCTATCCTTCTCGAGAACAAGACGCTCGTACGAGATATGCGGATGATCGAAGACCAGGAAACTAAGGAGTTACGTTACTTCATCGAGCACGACGCACTGGCTCGTCTGCTCCTACGGCATGCAATGAGCCTCGTCGCCTAAACACAACCGTCAACCATTCAACTTGGATCGGGTGGCCGGAAGGTTTCCCGCTTCGTCACTCCCTGGGCAGCGGAAATACCCAGCTACATCGTCACTACAACGCCAATTCCCGTTAAGCGGTGTCGGTCATTTTGGGGCTCCGCGTGTCTGGACGATACAAGACACCAGACAACATCATCAACGCAAAGATTCGTGGGTTCTCACAGCGCGGGAAAAGCTTATCAGACCACGTCTCGTACCCCGGGTGTGAAGACCAGAAATCACAATCGAGAATTACGACCCACTTAAGGGAAGAGGAGAAAGAAGGCAGTTGTATTCTACAGGATGGAGCAACCCTGAATTACCCCGCCCTTAAGAAGAGAGGAGAGGACCAATATCGAGAATGAACTGGAATAGAGGATGACTGATGAAATCTGATGAAATCAGGACGATCTCTATCTGTTCTTCATGGGTATGATATTCATAAATAACCCTGATGCACTTATAGTCTCCTTCACCTCTCCCTTGAGGTACCCTTTCCGGGAACGCCTCCGAGAAAACCATCCCATCCCGCATCGTCCCTTTCAATGGACACTCGACAACCGAGAGTGCGGTGGTCGGTCGTCATGACTGACCCGTTCTCGTGGGTGTGGTGACCCCCGGTCCTCTTTGTCGCTGTCCTGCTGACGAGAGGGCCGGTCTTATTCGCCACCCCGCCAACATCACCACCACCACAGCCATCAGAGAAATCCATGCACAATGAAACCTCCCCCGGTCGGGAGGACGGCGAAGCTATGTCTCCAGTCGCCCCGACCACGAAAATCGTTATCAAGCCCATCTGCCTCGACAAGCGTGGGCGGAATTACTCGGTCTCCCTCGAAGGAAGACCCCTCATCGCTAAGACCCGCAACCCTACCGCCGATGCCTGCCGCAGTCTGGTCGCCCTCGGTCTCTCAGGCGGTCTGGAGGTCTGGGACGATGAGCGGCCATTTCCCCGGCTGATCATCCCCGACATCAGCAAGGCGGCGAAACTGACGGTCGCTGAGAATGCGGCGCATGGTCCCCGCATCGTGCCTTATCAGCCGTTCCCTTCTTCCGCCTCCGCGACGGAAGCAGCCACATGATTTACGTGGAGGAGATATTGGACAGGAAGACCGGTGAATTGGTCTCGGTCGACAAAGGTGATTGGATCACCATCACCGAACTCGCAACCCTCCTCGGTCTCGGTCGAAGACAGGCGACGACAGTTCTCCGTCATCTGGACTTCCTGCAAATCGAGGGAGTTGGCCGTGAAAGTCGCCACCGGTCACCCCCGGCCTCGGCATGACCACCTCCCGATAGTCGCGCTACTGGGAATTGAACGACAATCTGGCTACAATAGGGAACCTTGGAGGCAGAAGTTTCCGCTACACCGCTTGAGTAACCAGCGCAGAATTCTGTGCTTCGGGGGCGGAATGTTCGTTTGGAGGGGGCGATGTCTTTCACACCTTCAACAGTGTCCATGGTGTCCTTCGCAGTCATATCGGTCGGCATTTGTGCACAGGGCGATGCCCATCAATCCGGCAGTAGTTGGACATACCCGCTATCGTGCTGCAGCGGTAAAGACTGCCGGGCCGTACCTCGATCCCAGGTGGGGAAGGGACCCAACGGATTCTCTGTTACCCTTCATCCGGGGGACCATCACTTGGTGACGAGAAACCAGTCGTTCCTGATTCCCTATGGAGCTGAATCACTCTCTGGAGACGGTAATTTTCATATCTGCCTTCAACCAACGGACGAACCCACTGAGGCGGATGGGATAGGACGGAGTGGACGTTATCATATGAACTGCTTTTTTGCGCCTCCTGACGGCGTTTGATCGCCAAGCGGGCTTTGGTGGCAGTTGCTATCTAATTCCGGACAACGCCTCTAAACGGCCTCGCCGCGTAACCGCAAACAGCGCTCCCGCCATCTCCCTTGCGGGCAACCTTCCAATGCGTTCCATGCGGGACTGTAGTTATCCAGAGGCTGCCTGTGAGGGGGCGTGGTCATCATCGACCACCCCGAAATATTCAGTATAAAATTTCGAGACCCCAATCATATATAGGGAACCCGCCAGTTCCCCCCGCCGCCCCTCCGTCAGACATCTTCACAGGCCTGAGCCGTCTCATTCGAAACATGGCATCATCCTGCCACTGCTTTCCGGCGAAGTCGCTTGATGCTGCAGTGAGGGGCGGAAGTCGCAGTCTCAGCCGAAAGTGAATGTGAAACGACGACCGCCTATCGATCCTGTGCCCGTGCCACGTACGCCTGTCGAGACGAAGGTGAACGAACCGCTCTGCCCGTTACCACATGTGAACGTTCCCTCACCATTGCGACGGGTGACGTAGACAAAGTTACCGGTGCATTTGAGGCCCTTGCTGCTTGCCAGCTCCAAGGTGCCGCCACCGTCCACGTAGCCTGTCGCCTTGCCGGTGAAGGTCTCGTCTCCGCTCTCCGTTTGTCCCTTCAAGGGAAGGGTCATTGCGCAGCCCGACAAGAGGGTGATGAAGATAGCGGAGGAAATTAAGCGTTTCATGGAATGCCCCGATAAGATGATTTGCGGGCGCTATGTATTCACATGGGCGCTGTGACGGCTACATCGATAACCGTTTATCCCGGTGGAAATCGGAGGTGTCATTTAAGTGCACCTCTTGCGAACCACTAAAGTACTGGTTCGATAAATCCCCATTGACAATCTAAATCGAACCATCTATAAGCGAACCACCCAAAACGAACTAAGGTGGTTTCAATGCATGTTCGCGCTTACCTTCGTGCCAGCACTAAAGACCAAGATGCCAACCGCGCCAGAGATGACCTATTCCGGTTCGCTGAGGAGCGTGGGCTGAAGATCGCTGCCAGCTACGTGGAGAACGAAAGCGGGGCCTCCCTGAAGCGTCCTGAGCTGTTCCGCCTTCTGAATGACTGCCACCCCGGCGATGTCCTTCTCGTTGAGCAGGTAGACCGTCTCAGCCGTCTGAACGCTGAGGACTGGGAAAGGCTCAAGACCGAGATACAGACCCGCAGAGTGAAGGTGGTCGCACTCGACCTACCGACCTCGTGGATGATGGCCACTGCTGGCAAGGATGACATCCAGAGCCGCATGCTTGATGCCATCAACGGGATGATGCTCGACATGCTGGCAGCCATTGCCCGCAAAGACTACGAGGACCGCAGACGGCGGCAGGCCCAAGGCATCGCTAAGGCGAAAGCCGATGGGGCCTATAAGGGTCGCCCTGAGGACCAGGAGCGGAACGCAGGCATCGTCAAGATGCTTGAGAGCGGCATGAGCTGGAACACTATTGTTGCTGCCACGGGCTGCTCACGGTCTACGCTGGCTCGGTTGGCGAAACGTGTTTCGGGTCAGGCCGCGTCCTAATTCTTGGGCTTCGTTTCTTCTACCCTGATTATGTGTTTTCGCCCTCAGGCACCCTCGCTCAAGGGGCCTTCATCAAGGATGAAGTACCGAATAAAGGAGGACGTGGGTTCAACATTACTCCAGGTATGTTGCAGTTGCCGTGGAGCATAGCCGGGGTAAAAAGGGTCGTCGCCCATCAGCTTCACCAGCCTCCGAGCGTTCTCGCCGGGGACATCTGCTACAGCACGCTTTCCAACTATTGTGCGCATCAGCTGTTCGTCCAATTCGGTAAATCGGGCTTCCCCTTTCCAAGCGTCCTTGGCTGTGCGGATGTGCCTTCTTTTAATGGAGCCGTCGCTCATCTGCGTCTCTATGATATTCTCCAGCTTCGTCGCCTCCAATTGGAGGAGCATGAAGTTTAGACTTTCCGGCCATTCAATTCGTGATGACATATCGTTAACTCCGCTGTTCTGAGGCAGGCTGCCTCTTCCACACCTTCAGCATCACGTCGATCTTGGGCTGAACCTTCCGCCGTGCAGCTACTCTCTCCATCCCGTGAATGAGTAGTGTTTCAGTAAGCGCGATTTTCGATGCGCATTGACGTCTGCGGGACTGATGAACGCCCACGCGGGGTAGCGTGATCCCGCTCTACCCGGCCGGAGTAGTCTTGGAGAAGTTGAATGGCAGCAGGTCGCCGATGTCGGCCGCTTCGCCCCGCTGCGGCAACTCAGTGAGCACGTGGCGTAGCCAGGCGAGCGGGTCGACGCCACAGGCACGGCAAGTCAGCATCAGACTGTAGATCACGGCGCTGGCGCTGGCTCCGTCGACGGTATCGCTGAACAGCCACGATTTCCTGCCGGTGGCAAAAACTCTGATCTCGCGTTCCAGAATGTTGTTATCGATCGGCATCCTGCCGTCGTTGGTGTAACGCGTCAGGTAATCCCATTGGTTCAGGGTGTAGGACACGGCATCGCCGAGCTTGGTATCCGGCACGATCTTTGGCGCGATGTTGTCGAGCCACGTCTTTAGGGCGCTCAGGACAGGCAAGCTGTGCTGTTGGCGGAAGCGGCGAATGCAGTCGACCTTCGTCTCCCCAGCATCTGGGGTTTTGTCTCTTGCCTGCTTTTCGATCCGGTAGAGCTGCTCGAAGAACCGGAGTGCCTGTTCCGGCGGGCCGCCTGCATTCTTCCTGGTTTTGAGGGCCTCGACGAAGCGCCGCCGGGAATGAGCCATGCATCCGACATGGATGGCGCCATTCAATGTGCGCCAGGCCGTGTAGCCATCAGTGACGAGTATGCCACGGTAGTCACCGAGGAAGGTCTGCGGGTGGATCTGACCGCGGCCGGGCTGGTAGTCGAGAAGTACGATCGGCTCGTCACTGTCCTCGCCGCTGCGGTACGCCACATGTACGACGTGCTGGTGGCTTCCTTGTCCTTTTCCTTGAGGACTTGGACCGTCGTCTCATCGCCATGAATGAGAGGCTGCGATCGCAACC
>NZ_JACIFT010000028.1:0-59726 GCF_014197575.1 Rhizobium sp. BK538 | reverse complement strand
TTGTTGTCACCGTCGTCGTCGCCGTTGCCGCCGTCATCGCCGCCGCCACCATTTTGACCATCGTCATCGCCGCCGCCGTTCTGGCCACCATTGCCACCATCATCACCGCCGCCCGGGTTCTGACCGCCGTCGCCGCCGTCTTGGCCGCCATTGCTTCCACCGTTACCACCGCCACCATTGCCAGGGTCGACTTCGAAGGTCGGCGTACCGGCGCTGGCAAAGGTGATCGAATGCGTACCGTTCGACATTGTGGTCATGCCGTTGGCTGTCGTCGATTGATAATCGGCCAGCGTCGACCCGGGCGCGAGCCGCACGATATCCTGCGGACGCAAGGTCCCGACGATCGTGTCGTGACCGCCATTCGAGGTGAACACGATACGGTGTGCCGATGTCAGCGAACTGATATCGACGGTATCGTCACCCGCCGAGCCGTCAATATGAACAGTATTGAGGTTCAGGCTCGTGCTGGCAAAATTGCCGATCAGTTGCACGGTATCACCGTTTGCGGTTCCGGGTGTCGGTGTCGTCGTCACCGTCGTAGTATTGATACGGATCTCCTCGATCTCGCTGAGTTCGGCAATTACGCTCGTCTGCACGCCCCCAATGGGTGGCTGAACGGTGCGCGTGATGACGATTTCGGCCGCGTTGGTCGCGGCAACCACACCCGCGGTCACCGCAGCATCATGGGTGTAGATCCGGTACGTCTCAGTTGACGCAGAGCCGTTGATGACGACCGTGTCCCCGACGGTTCCTTCCGTGCCACCGTTGATGACATCGCGACCGTCGGTCGCAATATCGAAGCCCAACAGGCTGGTCGCGCTCCAGCTAATGGTGTCGTCGCCGGCCCCGCCTGCTATGGTATCGTTCCCGGCACCACCGTTGAGGGCGTCGTTGTCATTACCGCCGTCGAGCGTGTCCGCGCCGGCGCCGCCGTTCAGGCTGTCATTGCCATTGCCCCCGTTCAACGTGTCATTGCCACCGCTGCCGTTTAGGACATCATTGCCGTCGTTGCCGTTGAGGGTATCAGGACCGCCGCGACCGTTCAGGAGGTTCGGACCGTCGTTGCCGTTGAGGGTCTCAACGGCGACGTTGGCATTGTTGCCGACACGCGCCGTCATCACCGATGTCACAGTTTCGGCAGTGCCACCCTGATCGGTGTAGTCGACGACTACGCGCACGAGCTGTCCGACCCGCGCAGCAGGAACAGCGAAGCTCTGTGTAGTCGCCAGTGTCGTCGACCAGGTGAGGCCCTCGTCGGCTGACGCTTGCCAGCGGAAACTGAAGGCGCCGAGTCCGTTCGGGTCGGCGATGCCGGTGGTGTTGGCGGTCAGCACGTTCTCGGCGCCGGTAATCGTCGGTGCCCCGGTCGGCGGGCGGTTGACGATCAGCACATCGCGATCGGTGAAGCGCAGCGTCTCGATGTTCCAAAGCTTGTCGATGCCGTCGTCGCCATCGGTGGCATCGGTGTCTGTAACCGTCCAGCTTCCGTCGAGATTATGCTGCCATGTGTAACCGGTCGATACGCCAAAATAGATCGAGACGTCATTGGCGGTATTGTCAGTATCGCCATCAAGGATTTCCCTGATCATCTCGAGCTGGCCCGGATTGAGCGAGCGGTCAAGCATCGCCTGCGACATCGTCTTTCCGTCTGCCAGGTAGATTGGGCTGCCATCCGGGTTGAACCTCAGATTTCCCGCGGCATCAACGGCATTGACCTTCATCGCCATACCGTCCGACGTGCCGATGACCGCGCCTGTGCCGTCCTTGTTGGCATGCACCAGGATGCGAACGTTAAGCCAGGAATCACCATCGATGATGTCATTGCCGGCCCGACCAGTGATCCGGTCGCTGCCGCCACCTCCGAGGATAATGTTTGCGCCGGTGCTGGTATTGAGGCGGATGCCGGGATGGGTGACGCCGAACTCGTCGACGTCGTCGTCGTCAATGCCGGTCAGCAAAGCGCCCAAACCGCGAATGCGGTCGACGCCTTCCTGCGTCAACGCGCTATCGAAGATCGTGCCGCCGACGACTTCCGCGCCGCCCGCGCCGACCGCACCGATCGGCTCATTGCTGCCCCATAGCTGGTCGTCGAACTTCCAGCCGGAAAGACCTTCGGTCGAGTCAAAACGGTCTCGCAGCGTGAGATCCTGCTGGATGTCGAAGCCGTTGATTGCCGGAATACCGTTGGCCGCGATGCCGAGCGCCAAATCGGAATGGGCGGGATTGGGGTCGAACTTGTGGACGCCCCAGTCGAAGCCCAGCATGCCGTTGTTGCGCTGAATGCCGGGACCTTCGAACATGATGTCGTCGCCGGATTCGCCGTCGTAGTCTGTATCGTTGTTCTGGCCGTTCAGGATATCGTGGCCGATGATCGTCGAGTTGAAGAACAGCTGCGAGTTTTCACCTGATAGCGTATCGAAGCCATCGCCACCTTCGATCCAGTCATCGCCTTCGTTGCCCATCAAGCCTTCGTTACCGATACCGCCGAGAACGAAGTCATTGTCTCGACCAGCAAACACCTCGCTGCCATCGGTGCCGGCAAGAATGAAGTCCTGACCTTCGCCCCCGAAGATTGTGTTAAAGCCCGCACCGGCGCTGACGACGTCGTTGCCCGCGTCCCCGCGCAAGAAGTTGTCACCGAACGGATCGACAATGATGTCGTCGCCGTCACCGCCGAAGACCTGGTCAGACTCCGTCTGGGCGTTCAAGTAGTCGTCGCCAGCGTCGCCCCAAAGCGTGTCGATGCCGCGGTCGCCGATCAGCGTGTCGTTGCCTTCCGTGCCCCCTAGTACAACATGCTCGCCGCCGCTGAAGCGCAGATAGCCGCCGTCGCCCTGCCCGTCCCCGTCCACGTCCGCCCCGGGATTTATGCGCGTAACCTTGGGATCAATCGCCTGGAGGATGTCACTGTCCTGCATCGGATCGGCAGAACCTCCCGCCTGGAAGATCGCGTGCCCAGTGGCATCCAGAACAAGATTGGTAATCTGCTTGATCGTGGGATCTAGTTCGAGAATGAGGTCCGGCGTGTCGAACAGCGTGCCCGGCAGGTGCGAAGAATGCGTGTCGCCGAGATCGGTGTTGCGCATGACAAGAGCTGCGAAGGTATTGGGCTCCAGTTCGTTCAGCAAGTTCAGACCCTGCAGACGGCTGAGGTAGTAGAGCCGGTCGCCATTCTGCAGCTTCTCCATCTGGTTTTCGAAGACATAGTTGAAGGTCGAGCCCAACATGCCACCGAATTCAGTCTTGCGTTCCGCCAGGCCGCCGATCCAGAGATCGACGAGGTTGAGGCCAGATTCTACGCCTGCCCAGGCACCGGTACTGTTGAGGAAGGCGATGCGATCGGCAATGCTGGCACCGATGACTGTTCGATCATCGGCCGCTGTGCTCGGATCTCCCAGGATGGTTTCCGTAGTGCCAAGCACCAAAGCGGTCGCGACCGCACGCTTGCCCTCCAGGGTCGTTTCAGCGAGGAGCAATGGATGTGTACCGTATGCGGCGATAAAGTTGACGATCGACAGCGGGTTCTTGAGATTTTGGGCGTAGGCCAGCCAGTTGTCATACGGCTTCAGGTCAATGTTTCCGCTATCGTGATAGAAACCTGCGCGAGCGACGTTGAAAGCTGGAACACCGGTATCGCGTCCGCGGGCAAGATTGAGTGCGGCAAGATCGAGCGGCAGACCGAGGAGGCGATTGCGCAGCGTGTCGACGACAAACTCGTCGATCTCGTTGCCTGCCTGTCGGGTCATGCCGCGAATGATCGCGCCCGCGGCTTCCGAAGCCGTGATGCCGCTAGCCTCGAATGCCTGCGGATTAAGGAATCCGTCGAAGAGCGCGATGTCATCGGCATTCATGTTGATATCGAGCCGATCGATCGTGTCGGTGAGCATCGAGTGTCCGAAGCGATAGACGACATGCGCGAATTCGGCGACGATCGCCGGATTGATATCCGGTGTGTTCGTAAACACGAATGGATTGACAGCCGGCTGAACCTTGCGGGCGAATTCCTCGAAGACAAGGTGCTGGTATTCCATCTCGGTTACGAATTTCGCCGATTGGAACAGGCGTTCGCCGTCCCAGACGAGCAATCCGGTGTTCGCGGGTGTCGGCAAGGCCGTGATTTGATGGTCCTTGTCCAGCCACTGATTGATGAAGGCAAGATCGCCTGAAGCGAGGATCGTCTGCTTGTTCGCGTCGACAAGCCGGTTGTGCTCGGAATGAAAGATGTTGTGAACAGCAGTCAGGCCGATATTCTCGTTGCCGCGCCCATCACCGGTAACGAAATGCGCGTCGAGCATTTCATTGTCGTAGGTCAGTGGGTTTCGGTCATCTGCAATCAGGTCGGCCGCAGTGATCTCGCCGTCGAGATTGACGTCGGCGAGATCGGCCAGGTCAATGACGCCGTTGTGATCGGCATCCTTAATCTGCCCGGAGCCGGCAGCCAGGTCAGCCGCATTGATCACACCATCCCCGTTGAAGTCGAGAACATCCGTATCCGCAACCTGCCTGACCGCAGGCGTTCCGGGGTCATGGTCCGTGTCGACCATGACCGGTTCTGCGTGATGGGCAATGTCGTTCAGGAACGCATGACCGGTGCGGAGCGCCGTTGGGGGGATTGCCAGCCCCGTTGCCGTGCCTTCCAAAAGCCAGTTGGTGGGATGAGTTGCATCCGGCGGCATGACCAATTGCGCAAAGCCGTTCGGTCCGCGGATGAATTCGCCATAAGGGTCAGTTGCGAGCAGCGGCACGTTGAGAACATCGTAATCATCGACAATGAGGCCCAGCATGGTCTTTGCCTGAGCCTTCGTATCAGCCCAGGTAGCGATGCCTCCGTGGCTGCCGTCCAGCAATTTTCCAGTCGAGACGGCGTGCGAGTCGAGTGTTCCATCGCCGTCGGAGTCAACCGAGAAAGCATATTGGCGCAGGAAAACCTGATGCGACGGATGGGAGGTGTAGGTCTGGTTCTGATCTACCCATGGCGTCGTGGTGTTTATCGTTTCATGATGCGTGTCGTCGGCCGTTCCCATGATACCGTCGGCACCGGGACCATCGACCTGCGTGCTGCGGGTAAGGGCCATGAAGTTGGGCGCCCCAGGCGTTGGGTCGTATAGCGGATCATCGGGCTGCAATGGGACGAAGACCGTTCCGTTGCTGCCTTTCGTGATCAGATCAAGACCATGGTCGAAGAACTGACCGAAGAAGGTCATCCAGCCGTTGAACTGCGGCGACAAGCCGACATCAGGCGATTGGTTCGGAATATTCGACAGGTCGGCGTTCGTCAGCTCGACATCGTTGGGATTAACTGCCTCTCCGGGCGCAACCGGGTTCATGCCGGGATGGGCATCTTCCCAGGCGGCAACGGACAGCGGATTGGCAAACCACGCGGCGATCGCCGCTGGGTTGGTTACGGTCATATCGACTATGAGATTGCTGATCGTGCGCGGGTCGGCGTCGACGACGCTTCCTGACGAACCATAGTCAGTGTTGGTCAACACCGGCGCAGGCGGCGGCCCGAGCGGCAAGCTGTCTCCATCCTGATCATTGAGGAAGTTCGGATCGAGCAAACGCGGCAGAATCTGGTCCGCCGCGCCGACAAACTGTCCGCCGGGCAACAGGTTGTTGTTGCTGCCATCGACGTGGCGTAGACCCCAGGGAAGAATTGCGGCATTCGGCCCGATGATCGATTGCAGGCTTTCTCCGGCAACTTCGCGCTCGGCGACGATGATCTGCTTCAGAATGTAAGCAAGGTCGTCCTGGTTGACTGTGAAATTCGGATTCTGCGTGGCCATGTCGATCCCCTCTCCCGAAAAAAGCCGCCCGTCGGAAAGGACCTTCATCCTTTCCGTTCAAATCGGCAGACAACAAATGACTGTCGGAAGTTGTATATGTGCGTAGGGGCAGTGATCCAGAGTACAAGGTCCATCGAATATTGGCACCAACAGGACAGTCGACATCTGTCACAAAGGTCTAAACGTCGTCGGACACAAGTCGTGATATCGGGGGACTAAAGTCCGATGTTGGTAGGCGGGCGTCCGGCATGGCCTTCGCTCATTTTTCCGAGCAAAGAGCGCCGGCCCGGCTCTGGTTCCATTCATAAAAAATCAACAAGCCTGGACCTTATCGCGCGCGTTCATCGGCGTTCCGCGCTGGTGTCGTGCGCCGACACGCTGGGGGAAATGGGTGCCGCTGGCGATGCAGACCAACTCCCGCCGCGTCCACGGCGGTGTTACGCGAACGATGCTGGACGTCTCCAACGGCCGCCTCGATAGCCGCATTCCACTTCGAGACGCTGATGACGATCTGGATCATGTGTTCAAGCAGATAAACGACGCGCTTTCCCGCCTGGCCGGCCTTGTCGAAGGCATGTGTCAGGTCAGCGCAGACATCGCTCACGAGCTGAAGACGCCGCTCAACCGACTGAGAATGACACTGGAAGAGGCCCGCAGGGTCCACGAAAGACGTCGCCGCACTGCTTGAGGAAGCGCACGGCGAGAGCGGCCAGATAAACGCAACCTTCGAAGCGCTCCTGCGAATATCTCAAATCGAGGCGGGGGCGCGGCGTCTTAAATTTCATTCAGTCGACCTTCGAGACATTTTGCTCCTGATCGATGATGCCTACACCGAGGTCGCGGAGGACAACGACCAGACCTTGACGGTCGAGGAATGCGTGCCGACCCTCGTCCAGGGAGATCGCGAACTGCTCATCCAGATGGTCGTCAACATAGTGGAAAATGCCATCACCCACTGCCCGCCCAAGACCAAGACCAAGATCAACGTTTCCCTTCGATGGGAACACAACTTCGCGGTCGTAAGTATTGCAGACACGGGGACCCGGTATTCCTTCCGCTGAGCGAGAGAAGGTATTCAGACACCCTTATCGGCTGGACAACAGTCGAACCACACCAGGAAGCGGGCTCGGACTGAGCCTCGTGAAGGCGATCGCAGATCTCCACGGCGCGCAGATCGACGTGGAAGACAATCGTCCGGGTCTGAAAATTTCGGTCCGGCTCCAGGCCGTCTAGTGTTTCAGGTGCTCGTCAGCATTTGATGGCATTGCTCCCTGTATTCCAGTTTTAAGGACCACAGGGCGCAAATGGTTTCCAGGCGTTTCTCGATGATAACAGCATGCCTGGCATTTGCCGGCATCGCGACCGCTTTATATCCGGCGTACTTGCAGCTGGCCGGAAATTTTCACACGGTCATAAAAGGCGAACTCTATCGGTCCGCTCAGCCGAGCCCCCGTCTGTTGGAAACCTATGTCCGGGAAAACGGCATCAAATCGATCATCAACTTGCGGGCAAGCGGTGACAAGGGGACCTGGTACTCCGCGGAGGTGGCAACCAGCCAACAACTCGGCGTCACCCATGTCGACTTTCCGATGTCTGCTTCGAAGGTGATGTCGTCCGAGCGCGCTGATGAACTCGTAAAGCTGATGGCCTCCCTTCCCAAGCCCATCCTGATCCATTGCCAGGCGGGAGCGGACAGGTCGGGCCTTGCTGCGGCGCTCTACAGCAACCGAATAGCCGGTCGCGATGAAGAGACCTCAGAAGGGCAACTGTCATTCTACTTCGGGCATGTCAGCATCCCTGGGCTCTCCGCGGCGTACGCAATGGACGAAAGCTGGGAAAATTTCGAACAGCACAGCCCCACTGCGGGTTAGTTTCCAATTAAAAATGAGCGCGCTGGCGCTTCGCGATCGCGAGAGGAACCGCAAAGTTGCCAGATCGCAAGGACAGTCTATCGCAGCGGCTTGTATGGCTCTGGACATCAGGCTTGCGCCAAAGTGGACCCACGGGGACCTTTGTCGAGGGCCCCGTGGTCCGCCTTCAGCCCCTATGGGCTGCGGTCATTTCTTTAAAGACACCAAGCTTCTTCAGGGAGCTGGTCACTCCCGTGAGGGCGAGGACTGCAACGAAAAGTGCCACCAGCACAATCGCGTAGGAAAGCTCCTGCTGCGTAATCGTGTCGGCGGCGACCCGATAGAACTCCGTTGCCAGGACCGCGATGAGCGTCGACGACATAGTTGAATAGTCCTTGGCGATTACCCGTTTCCAGTTAAATGCCATGCCCTCCGTAGAGGAGGAAAACGCACTGAGCTTGAGACCCCACCTTGGAACATCACGGCAATAGGCGCCATAACCCTCGCCGAACTTGTTGGCGAGAAACTCCTCTTCGGCGTAGATGATGCACTGGTAGATGAACGCGAATAGCAGGCATCCAACGACGACGACGACTGGATTTCCGTGGAACAGGAAAAGTCCCGAATAAACGAGCATATTCCCGACATAAAGAGGATTACGGCAGACGCCAAACATGCCTTCCGTGACAAGATCATCGGCATAGACCCGTTTGTTCAAACCGCCTCGCCTGATGTAGGCATACCCGACTACGGTTGCACGCAATGCCAGCCCAGCCAGGATAATGACCAGGGCGATGGCGTCCTTCCACCGCTCGAGTTGTGCGCTTCCAAATGTCGTCACCGTGGGTGGCGATGCGACGAACAGTGCGACGATGATCAGCGGGAAAGCCTGGTTCCGGTACTTGAAAAAGAAGGTCCCGATTTTGAGCATCACATTCTTCATGGTATTCCGCCTTACTTGATCGCGACAATGCCGCAGAAATTATACCAGCGGAAGAAGACTTCCGTGCTCTTGAAGCCCACCTCACGAAGCAGTTGAATGTTCTCCTCGAGGCGGTAAGGAATGAGGACATTTTCCAAGGCTTCACGCTTCTTCGATATCTCGATGGAAGAGTAGCCGTTGCGCCGCTTGAAATCATAGTAGTGGTCGATGAAGAGGCGGTTGAACGTGGTGTCCTCACTCGTCAGCTTTTCGATCAGCAACAGGCAGCCGTGTTCGTTTAGCCCGTCGTAGATCGTCTTCATCACGCGTTCGCGAAAAAGCGGTCGCACGAACTGAAGGGTCAGCAGCATTGTAACGACGCTCGCGTTTTCGACGGAGAAGCCGCGATGAAGGTCGGCCGTGACCAAGTCGATTGATCGGTTCGTACCGGATTCCTCGATTTTCTCCGCCGCCTTCTTGAGCATGTCCGGAGCGTTGTCGATTCCGACGAAATCCACGTGGTTGTCAACGATGTGGTCCAGCGCCAGCAGCGTGGTCGCCGTCGAGCAACCAATGTCATAGAGGCTCGACTGCGGCTGGGCAAAATCCCGCGCGAGTTCGCAAACCATCCGCTGCATCTCTCCGTAAAACGGAACTGAGCGGCTGACCATGTCGTCGAAGACGTTTGCAACGGTCGAGTTGAAAGAAAAGTCCGCAACCGCATCGCGTTCGTCGGCAAAAACCTCGTCACGCGAATTCGTATGCAGAACAAGACGGTTAGACTGGTCGGTCATATCCGCTCCAAATATAGCAAATGATGATGGGCGTGCCTTTCCCCAAGACACACCCGGCGCGTAGCGATTTGGCCACAAAAGCCTGACGGTAACCTGAAAGCCTACCGCTCACGTCGATGGAGAAAGAAACCGCCTGAAGGCAAGCCAGCAGGTCAGCGCCCACACGCTGCCCGCGAACCAACCAAAGAATACATCAGTAGGGTAGTGCACGCCAAGGTATATTCGGCTGAGGCCGATTGTGCACAGCAGCAGGCCGACCACCATGAAGACATATACCTTCTGCGCAGGACTGCGCAGAAATCGGACCAAGACGGCAGCCAACGTCAGGTATGTTGCAGTCGAGACCATGGCATGACCGCTGGGGAAACTCGCATCGGCGACGGAAACCAAATGGGTGACCACATCCGGTCGCGGTCGCGCTATCCATATCTTCAAGGCATTGCTGCACAGCCATCCGCCAACAAGGCCTGCTGATACAAAAAGCGCATCAACGGGACGACGACCGATCAGGAGGAATCCGACCGTCGCCAAAACGATCAACAGAAGCACGGCCACACCGCCGAGGCTGGTGTAGTTTACCATCGCGGTTCCAAGCCAAGCCGGACCTACAGGTCGGGTAACGTCATCGGCGTGCCTCAGCGAGAGAAGAATCGCCTGATCCCAACCAAGAGTATCGCCCTCGCGGACTTCTATGGCCAGGTGCAGCAGCAGCGGAACTGCCAACAGCGGCAATGCGATGGGAGCAGCCCGCAACGCTGAAGTCCAATTCAGCCGCACGCGAGTACTGTCTAGAGGCCCCTTCATTGCCTGATGTGCCTTATTCGCGAAGAAAGCTCATTCAGATCGAAAGGCTTGACCAGGAAATCTGTGGCACCTCCCCTCATGCCGGCCAACCGATCGCTGTATTGATCCTGTGCCGTCATTATGATCACCGGAACCCTTTCACCCCCTCCACGGATGTCGCGCAACAGCGAGAGGCCGCTGCCGTCCGGTAACCGGAGATCCAGAAGCACAAGGTCGTATTTTTCCGACACAAGCTTGCGGGAGGCATCCGTCAGGTTGACGCACCAGTCCACGTGGTGGCCATCAGCCTCCACGTGCGCTGACACTGCGTCCCCGATTTCGACGTTGTCTTCAACGACAAGCACGTTCACCCGGCTATGCTCCTATCGTTCTCGTTGCCGTCGTCAGGAGTTCCCGCGTGTGCATGCAGCGAACACGTCGAGCTTGCGGTCGTACACAGAAGTCGACACGCTCATCATGCCAAGTACGCTGTGGAAGAGATTGTCGTGGGACGTCGGCGACGACGTTTCCTTTCGAAGACACGAGGGATCCAGGCCCATGGATTTCGTGAAATCGTCGTCAAACCAGGTCAGGAACGGCACATGTGTCTGCTGGGAGGGCGCAAAAAGGTACGGCGTGCCATGGAGGTATAGCCCCTTCTCGCCCAAGGACTCCCCGTGATCCGACATATAGATCATCCCTGCGGCCATCTGGCCCGACCGGGCCTTGAGACGATCTATCACCGTCGCAAGGAAGTAGTCCGTGTACAGGATGGAGTTGTCGTAGGCGTTGACGATCTCCCCAGCCGAACACTTGCCGAGTTCCGGCGTGCGACAGTCGGGAACGAACGTACCTTGATGCTCGGGATATCGGAGATAGTAGGCGGGACCATGGCTTCCCAGTTGGTGCAGCACCAGGACGCTGTCGCCCTTGACGTGGCTTAGCCACTGGTCGAGCTTGTCCAGGAAAATGCCGTCGAGACACTCTCCCTCCTGACAGAACCTCGGATCCTTCGAGCCCGCCAGATCGAGGTAATTGATGCGATCAGCGACACCCTTGCTTCCAGTATTATTGTCGAACCACGCAATGTCGATCCCGGCATGCGCAAGCACGTCAAGGAGGTTCTCGTTGCCCATTGCCTTGGCGTGGCTGAAGTCCGACCGGCCGAACCGGGAAAACATGCAGGGGATTGACGTCGCCGTCGCCGTTCCGCAGCTCGTCGTATTCGAGAAGTAGACGACGTTGCGGGCCTTCAGTTGCGGATTCGTCTCGCGTTCGTAGCCCCCAAGCGAGAAATTCTCGGCGCGCGCAGTCTCGCCCGCGACAATGATTGTCACGCGAGGCTTGTTGATAGCGGTCACCGGCGGCCTGACGGCAGCATCGACCCCGACAGGCTGAACAACGATCGCGGCTTCTTTGCGCAAACTGAGGAAATATCGCGCGGTGCTGACGATCGGCGTCACGGGGTTGAAGCTTTTTGTGATGTCCCTCCGCTCTCTGACGGCCGCCGTATACTCGCGCGAGTAAGTTGCACCACAGACGCTGAATATCGCGAGCGAGGCAAGGATCGCGACAACGTTCCAAACGACCTTTCGCATGAACGGGTGGTGGTCGACCTTCACCCAGCCGATGAGCATCGATGGCAAAATGCCGAAGATGGCGACATGGACGATGAGATCGGGGGTGATCAGATGCTGGGCTTCAGCGGGCGTGGTTTCCATCGCATTGCGAATCATGTCGCTGTCGATGACCACCCCGAAGGTATCAGTAAAATGGGCGGCCACCGCTGCAACCATGACCAGAAAGATCAAAAAAGGCTTGATCAGATACTTGGTAGAAAACGGCGTGACGGCGGCGACGAACAGCGCCGCCATTGCGAGATACAGCGCCCACAAGGGACCGCTGCCGCTACCGAGATAGTCCGAAGCCTTCTGCCAAAATGTGTTGTTGCAGGAAACAAGAATGTAGCAGCTAGTAAGGATACAGAGCTGGATGCTGCCGATCCTCGGCCGCATCGAGCTCACATTTGCAGGCATTTTCGTCAACTTTAACTCTCCGACGCAAACCTGCTTTTTGGAGAGTATTGCTGACAATTACCTGAAATCGGCAAAAGCCGCCGAGCAAGTAAAGACAAACGCATGGAACCCCACAAATGGTTCCATGCTGATTTTGACGCGATGACAAATATTACTGCAAATACAATGAACTACATGCGAAAACGCCCAAGGAAATAGCCCGGCCGCATACGAAGGCAGTCCGATGCCAGACTGCCCTCCCCTGTCAGGCGGCTTGATCAGTCTTTGAATTTGCGACGCGCTGCCCTGGCGACGCTCTCGGCGAGGATGAGCAAGCATCCAATGAAAAGGATGGCCGCACCCAGTAGTCCGTCGATGCCCGCATATTTGACGAGCCCCCCCGTAAGCGCGATCAATAGGGTTGCAAACAGAGCAAGCGCCCCGTCATCGATGAACAGGCCAACCGTTTCTTTCAGGATTATTTTCAGGATGTTCATCGTGCGACCTGCTTCGTATGGGTGTCAAAATACTGTTGGAGCATCCGAACCAAGCCGAACGACACGACGATCAAAACGGTGAGAATTGGGATCAGTGAAAGGTCAGCTCCCGGCCACTCGGCGCCGATACCCTCGCCGACCCAGAAGATGCCAAACGCGCTGAGGAGCAGGCCGACGACGAACTTGAGGCTGTTTTCGGGAACCGTGGAAAGCGGCTTGTGCACGAACAGGCCGATCACGAGAATGAGGAGGCAGGCTGCCAACGCGCCGATACTCGCATAGCCGATCATGCCGTGGCCAGCACCCGTTGCAATGACGATGAAGACCACCTCCACGCCTTCGAGCAGAACAGCCTTGAATGCCGCGATGGCGGCCAGGACGTTCGCGCGCCTGTCGGATGCCTGACGTCGAAGGTTGTCCGTCTCTTCTGCGAAGACCTTCTCTTCGTCATGGAGCGCAATGAAGCCGGAGGCACGCAAAATCGCCTTGCGAAGCCACCGCAAACCAAAGAGGATCAGCAAGCTCCCAATCACGAACTGCATGAGTTCGATCGGTATCATTCCGAGAAGCGGTCCGAGCGCGAGCACCAGGATCGCCAGGACTGCGAGGGCAAGGCCAGTTCCGATGAACGCCGGACGCCAGCTTTGGGTCACGCCCACCGCAAGGATGATTGTAAAGGCTTCCACGACCTCGACGAGGGAGCCGAGGAACGACGCCGTTATCGTCGAGGTTATGCTTGTTATCGTCGTCATTTGATCTGTCCGTTTTTCTCGGTGGTGTTCATGCAGGCAACACAGTGCAGCGCTCCGGCGGGAGCGAGAATGCGAGCGGCGAGCCCGGCTGTTCGCGACGCGGCCAGTCGATGCGCACCACGTCGCCTCCCACCCTCACTTGAAGCCTCCAGCAGCGCCCATGAAAGGCACTGTCGAGGACCTCGCCGGTCAGGTTGTTATCGGGATAATCGGTAGCTGGCCGGCCATCTTCGGGCCGGACAACAAGCATGGCGGAACCGTTGTGTCCGGGCGAGCTATGGTTGAGGATCGCGCCGTTATTGCCGACCGCAAATCGGAGCTCGCGCGCTGTCCCTCGAATCAGGGAGAACCCTCCAAGGAAGCGTGCGACGAAAGCGTTTGCCGGCGCGGCGTAGATATCTTGCGGGGCCGCGAATTGGACAATTGAGCCGCTATCCATCACCGCCAGGCGATCCGATACCGCCATGGCCTCGACTTGATCGTGCGTGACGTAAAGCGCAGTGATGCCTTCGAGACGAATGAGACGCATCATCTCGGTGCGAAGATCGTCTCGAAGCGCAGCGTCGAGGTTGCTGAGTGGTTCATCGAGCAAGAGCAGCCTCGGGCGCATCGCCAAACAGCGAGCAATCGCCACCCGCTGCTGCTGCCCGCCGGAAAGCTCGCTGGGACGGCGTTCGGCCAGCGGGCCAAGCTGTGTGATGTCCAGGGCGTGGTCAACGCGCCCTGCGATCTCGCTGCGCGGAAGTCTCCTGACCTCCAGGCCAAAGCTCAGGTTTTTTCGAACCGTCATGTGTGGCCACAGAGCGTAGTCCTGAAATACGAGCCCTAGGTTGCGATCTTCAGGGGCAACAGCGCTATCGCGGGTCCACACGGTGTCCCCCTGGATTCGGATGGAGCCATTGTCGGGCGTGACAAGGCCGGCAATTGACCTGAGCAAGGTCGACTTGCCCGAACCGCTTGCACCAACAAGCGCGACGACCTCGCCTTGCTGGACGCTTAGATCGAGCGACCTCAGGACCGGCTTGCCGCCGAGCGATTTCGAGAGAGAAAGGCATTCAAGAGCGGGCTGGTTCACGATCGACCCTCCGATCCGTTTGGAGTTTGTTGATCGCCGCCCCGATGGCCGCGACCACGGCAACGGCGACAAGGGTAACTAGCGCAAGCGCGCAGGCAACGGCGTCGCGATCTTGCGTGAAGTCGTTTACGATCAGAGCCGCCAGCGACGGTCCGGCACTCGGCATCAGAAATTGCGCCATTGGAAGCTCGAAAATCGACCTTATGAGCGTCACGCCGAATGCCACCGTGACAGCACGGCGAATAAGGGGAACGACGACCCGCTGCAGGTGCTGTGTCGGCGTCGCGCCCGAAAGCCTGGACGCCTCTGCGAGAGATGGACCGAGCCGATCCAGGGCCGCCCAAAGGAAGATCAGGCAATAGGGAAGTGCCGCCGCGGCATAGCCGATCACGAGCAAGGCACGTGATCCGTAAAGGCCCGTATCCTTGAAGCCGATCAGGCGGTTGTAGAGAAGGATATAGCCGAAGGCCAAGATTATCCCGGGAATGGCGACAGTCACCATCGCCAATCCGGCAGAGACCAGCCTCGTCGTGCGCGAAGCCATCGCGATACGGTAGGCAAACAGCGTTGCGAAGGTGCCCGCGACGCACGCGGCCAGGAAGGCATAGACAAAGGTCCAGATGAGCGCCTGTCCGGCAACGGTGGTCGCGTCGAACACCGTGCGGATTGCATCCAACGAGAAGTTATCTGGTGAAAGCGCTGCAGCAAGCGATACCGTGAATGCTCGCAGAGCGATCGCCATAAGGGGCACGATAGCCGATGCAAAGCTGAGCGCTGCAAGCAGGATTACGGCCAACAGCTGGTATGGTCCAAGGCTATACGTGGAGAGGTCACGATTGCGGCCCGTCAGGAACCGGGTATCCCGATTGCCGCCGCTCAACGCCGTTGCGAGGATGGATCCGGACACAAGGAAAACAAGGAACAAGGCCTGCGCACCGGCTGCAGCGAAGTCGACCGGGAAGCTCGCTGTGGCGGCATAGATATTGTAGGTCAGAAGGCCGAAGTTCATGGAACGGGCGATCGTGTTGGCAATACCGAAGTCGCCGACGATTTCCGCAAAAGTGGTCAGAAGCGCCAATGCGATGGCTGGAAGCAGCATCGGAACCACTATCCGCCTCGTCACCTGAAATGGACGAGCCGATGCCATGCGCGCCGCGTCGACAAACTCGCCGCCGAGCCCCTGCAGCCGCGAGCGCGCTATGAAGTAGGGAACAGGAAACAGCGATATCGCCAGAATCATGAGCAATCCGACCGGACTGAAAAAGGCGGAAGCGTGTTCAGGGCTAAGGATGCCGAGATACACGACGTAGCCGCCCGGCGACATGAGCAATACCCACGCCAGCCCCTTGAGATAGCCCGGCGTCGCAAAAACCGCCCAGGGTACAAGTTGCCACAGTCTGCGGCCCTTCACGCTTGTCAGGGTCAGCACGAGGGCCAACGTGACCCCCAATGCCGTCGATACGAATGCTCCAACAAAACCGAGTACAACCGTGTTTACGATGCCACGCAACAGCCGAGGCGATGAGGCAAGGCGCGACAGTGCAGCAAGCGAAGGCTCCATGGTCGGTGACACTGGATCGAACATTCGCGGCAAGACGGCCTGAGCGAGAACGAGGAGCAGCGGTAACCCGATAAGGATGAACGAAACAGCCCAGAGGAGCGGTGCTCTGCCTTCCCAATTGGGCCGTCGGGGGCGGATTTGAGCTTTCATGACATCAATTCTCGTCTTGGCACTCGGGCAGAAAAGGGGCGCGGGTGTGCACTTACGCCCCTCGGCGTCTACTCAGGGAACGAACTGATCGCGGAACCACTGCTTCCATTCGGTTTCGTTGGTCGCTGCGGTCTTGTCGTCCAGGATTTTCCAGGTCGACGTATTGTCGACCCGGGCGCCACGACCGGTCACGCCCTTGATGACAGGAGCGAAGTATCCGTCGCCGCCTTCGGTCTTCAGCATCGCGGTTTCGCCGTCCTTGGTGAGCAGGAACTCGACGAAGGACTTTGCCTGATCTTCGTGCTTCGAAATCGCAGCAATTCCCGCACTCGCCGGGATTGCGACCACGCCATCAGAAGGATAGACGATGGAGACCGGCTCCTTCTTGTCGATCAGGGCGTAAATTGAATTATCCTGCTGGATCGCAAGTGCCGCATCGCCCGTGATCAGCGACTTGTTCACGGCACCACCGCTCGGAATGCCGCTCAGCGACTTGTTTGTCAGGATACTTTGAAGCTCGGTCTTTCCGGCGTCCACACCCTTGGCTTCGAAGTAGCCCGCGAGCCATTGGAACGCTGGACCGGACAGGTTGGGATCCTTTGCCGCGACCTTGCCTGCAAACGCCGCCAGCTCGGTCCACGACCGGGGTGCGGTAACCCCGTTCAGCTTGCTATCATTCACAGCGATGGCGGTCGTCGATACACTCACCGGGAAATATGCTTGACTTTCCGGCACCAACTTCCGGCCGAGTTCGGTATAGTCCGCGTTGTCGGCCAGTCCAGGTTCCGGCTTGAGAATGCCCTGCTGCGCCAGGCGGCTCATCACAGCAGAGCCTTCGACCCAGATGACGTCGAACCTCGGGTTGTTGCCTTCCGCAGCAACCTTGCCCAGGAGTTCGCCCGTCGAAAGCCGGACCAGGTCTACTTCGATCCCAGTCTTTTGCGTGAATGCCTTGCTCGCACTTTCGACGGTGTCCAGCGCTGAATAAACGACTAGCTTGTCGGCAGCCGACGCCATGCTGGCAGCAGCGAATGCACAAGCTGAAAGACCAAATGCAATTGTGTTCCTGATCATCTCACAATTCCTGAGGTTTATCTTAAAGTTTCACACAGTACGCATGCGGATTATAAATCATCTATATTTCACCTATATTACAAACTTAAAAATAGTTACTTTCTTTTAGGGTTGGACCTTACACCCCTCTTCTGCCAAAGCTTGTCGATCGAGCCTCTGAGTTCAGCGAAGTTGGCCAGAGATTCGAGAGCAGCGGAGCGGTCGCGGTCCGCCATCGCGACGATCATTGCTTCCACAAGGACCATCGTCGCACCGTGCATGGCAAGGTGATCGGCTTTTCCACGGGGCGTCGGCAAGATCTCAGCCGTCCGTTTGCGTATGAACGGGCCGAGCGTATCCCCAACCAAGACAACAGGAACGTCGTGCTCTTCGGCGTAGTCGAGGATCACCGACACTTCCCGATAGATCGGAGCGTTGGCGATCATCATCACCGCATCTCCCTGCCGCAAGCCGAGAAGACTGTCGGCCAGGCCAATTCCGGTATCGGACAAGGGTACCGTAGAGAGGCCGATGCGATTGAATTGCAAAGCGGTATAGTTTGCCACGTATCCGGACGGGCCGATGCCAAAGACGAAGCGGCGATTGGCAGAAAACAGTATGTCGATTGCGCGGTCGAAGGCCGAGGAAAAATCCGGCGACGTCATTGCGTCAATGCTTTCCTGATGAGCCCTGAGCACATGGCCAAGTGCTCCCCCTGTCGTGTTTGCCACATCGGCGAGCGTTCGGCTTAGTCTTCCTTCAGGACTGGTCGCCGTCAGATCAGCGAGGATGGCTTCGCGCAGAGAAAACAGGCTGTCAAAGCCGAGCGAACGCGCGGCTCGCACCACGGTTGCGTCGCTCGTCCCCGCCTTCTCGGCGATCTCGGCAGCCGAGTTCAACAAAACAGCTTCCTTCTGCGTCCGAAAGAACGATGCCATTTTCTGTTCGGCCGGGGAAAGCGAGGCAAAGTTGGCCTCTATGCGCTCCTCCAGGGAGCCATCACCAAGCACTGCACCTTCGGTCATCAAACCCACCATGTCGCAATCACTACAGGATCTCGTTATGCGTAATGTTTGTTTCAATAAAATGACAGGAAGGTGCATTGGGCTCCGGCAGGGCGCGGCTCCCGTCGGCAGGTCCAAGCCTCGGCAACGACGATTAGGTGCCAGGAAGAGTGGTTCAGCGCTCACAGTCATTAAGCTGACTGTCAGCTATGGAAATTAAGCTGACGTCAGCTACAAAGGAACCCGACAATGCAGTTCAGAACCGACAAAGGTCGCATCCAATGCTACGCTTCCTATTACGACAGCAGCGCGAAGCGAACCCGGCAGAAGCTGGTTTACATCCTCGGCAAGTATGGGATCAATACCAGGCCGACGCCCGACCAGCTCATTCCGGACTTCGGCACCCCAGAGCAACGCCAACGCTGGAGCGATGAGATCGCCGCCTACATCGATGAGCACAACACAGTTCTGACAACAGAGCGCGTTGAGCGTCTTCCGCTCGCTCTGAGGAGCAACGTCGACGCCATCCTTGCCGACCTGCGCAGCAAGACCCCGATCCTTAACGTGTGGCACCGGGCCCGCATCAAGACCGAGATCGAGCGGCTGGCCCGCGGCGTCGGCCTTATCACCCGCGCGAAGCCGAAGCCAGCAAAGAAGGCCAAGCCATCTGCGACGTCGAATCCAGTTTAAAACCCGCCGCCTAAAAGCGCATACCGCGCCCCGGATCCGCATCGGAGGACGCGCTACTCCCCTACCCTTAAAGGCCCTGGCCAGCTCGGCCACCAAAGCCGCCAGCGGCGCTTTTCAGTTTGTCGTCCAACGTGCCACGCGCACGCCCAGTCTTGCTAGTTGGCTGCCGGGGCTGACTTGAAGGTCCCGATTTTCGACCTGGAAATGACGTTTCTGAAAGGTGCCTTTGACGTTGAAGACGGACTTGATCATTCCGCACCGCGTCAGACCATCGGCCTCCCGCAGCAGCTTTCAATCGCTGGCTCCCGGGCTTGAAGGAGACAGAGTGGGTCCAGCCACCCCGGCTCGATATGGCGGAAGAAACGCCGCACCCGTCATTTGCCGGCTAGTTTGAACAAACCGCGGCTTCCCTTTCAAGCTTTCGCGCATACTCGGTAAGTGGATAGCAAAGGACAAAGAAAATGAGGGCGACCAACCCGTAAACCTTGAAAGGTTCGAATGTTGCATTGTTGATCGCGTTTGCCGTTCGCATCAGCTCCTCAAAGCCAAGAATGGACGTCAGGGCCGTACTTTTGATGAGCTGCACGAGAAACCCGACGGTCGGTGCGCGCGTTATCCTGAAGGCCTGCGGGAGGATAATGAGACGAAGCTCTTGCAGGCGATGCAGACCGAGACTTGCGCCAGCGTCCCACTGACCGCGCGGAAGCGCCTCGACACCGCTACGCCAGATCTCGGCGAGATATGCGCTTGCATAAAATGTGAGCCCGCATACGGCAGCCGTCCATGGCTCGATTCGAAAGCCCAGCATGGGCAAACCAAAGAACATCAGGAAAAGCTGCATCAGGAGCGGTGTTCCCTGAAACAGTGCAATGTAACCTGACGCCAGACGCCTTGGCCAGAAACCCGTCGATATCCTCGCAAAGAGGATTGCCATGCCGACGCTCGCCCCGCCGACGAACGCAGCAATCGACAAGAGCAGCGTCCAACGCGTCGCGAAGACAAGATTGCGCAAAATATCCCAGAACGTGAACTCGATCATGATATTCCCGCTCCCAGGAACCGACGACCGCCAGCGATCAGCAGTCGCCTGAGGCTTGCCGACATGGCAAGGTAGATCAGGGTCACGACAAGGTAGGTCTCAAATGAACGAAACGTACGGGCCTGCAGAAGGTCAGCCTCTTGCGCCAGTTCGCGAACGGAGATCTGTGAGACCACAGCCGATTCCAGCATCATGATGACGATCTGACTTGTCAGGGCCGGAAAGATAATCTTGAGCGCCTGGGGCAAGACGACCTTGAAAAATACGTGCCTGGGCTTCAGCCCGAGTGCGCGCGCTGCTTCGCTTTGCCCTTTGGGGATAGCGTCGAGGCCAGCGCCAACGACCTCGGTCGTGTAGGCGGCCATGTTCAGGGTCATTGCGAGCAATGCCGCGGTTACCGGGTTAAGCCGGATGCCGAGGCTCGGCAGGCCAAAGAAGATAAAGAACAGTTGGACCAGGAATGGCGTGTTGCGGATGACTTCCACGTAAATGCCAACGGCCCGGCGCAACCATTGAAACCGACTTCGGCGCGCCGCGGCACCAAAAACACTCAGTATCGTCCCAAAGACGGTGGTGCAGGCAATCAGAAAAAACGTCATGCCAGCGCCGTAAGCAAGCGCCCCCGCACCGCTCCAGAGCCAATCGAAGCCAAGGCTATAGGTCATCGCCACTCCTTTCACGGCGCGGAGCAGTCATGTCGATCAGTCCTTGAGGTTTTCAGGATTGAGCGGCGTCTTCAGCCAGGCCTTTGAACTTGCGTCGAGTTTCCCCTCGGCGATCATCTTGGCGACCACGTCGTTGACGGCGTTCTTCAGGCCATCCTCGCTCTTGCGCAGAGCGATGTGCGAAGGCGACGTCAGGAGCTGGAACTTCTGCTCCGGTTTCAAGGCGTCCTGGCGTGCCAGGACCTGCGCACCAACATCGTTTCCAACCACCATCAGCTGGGTTTGACCCGAGATGAAGGCCTGGATGACGGAATTGTAGTTTTCGAAACGCTGGATGGTTGCCGATGCGGGTGCTGCGGCCGTCAGGGAAGTGTCTTCAAGCGTGCCGCGGTTGACGGCAATCGTCTTGTCGGCAAGATCGTCCTTGCCGCTGATCGCGACTGCTGCCGGCCCGATGACCGCAATATAATACGGCGCGTAAGCGGCTGCGAAATCGAGGACTTCGGCGCGCTCCTTCGAATAGCCGACGCTCATCAGGATATCGACGCGCTTGTCGTTCAGATAGGCAATCCGGTTCTGTCCTGTCACGCTTACGAGGTTGAGCTTCACGCCAAGACTGTCGGCAATGTTCTGGGCGACATCGACATCATATCCCTTGAGGCTCATGTCGGCGCTGGCCGATGAGAATGGGGGGAAGTCGGAGAAAATGCCGACGCTGATTTGGCCGGCAGCCTTGATGTCTGCAAGGTCGTCGGCATGGGCCGACAGTCCGACCAGAGTGAATGCTGCGGCAGCGGCGATGGTTCGTCCAAGCTTGCTGATATTCATTTTTCTGTTCCCTTTTTTGGTTCTGGATGGTCGAGGAGATCCTTGCTGTCTCAGGCGGCGCGCTTGCGAGCGGATGGACTGAACATGGCAAGGCAAAGCAATTCGAATAGGACCTGCGCGGCTATCTGGGCGGTGTTGGACGTCGCGTCATACTGGGGCGCGACTTCCACGACGTCGCCGCCCACAAGATTTACGCCTCGAAGACCCCGCAAGATGGCGAGAACTTCTCTCGGAAGCAATCCTCCAACCTCAGGCGTCCCGGTTCCCGGCGCAAACGCGGGATCGAGGCTGTCGACATCGAAACTGATATAGGTTGGTCCGGAGCCGACCACCTCGAGAGCGCGTGATATCACCGCCTTGATGCCCATCTCCGCGACTTCCTCGGCGTGTATAACCGTCATTCCCGACGCAAAGGAGAACTCCCAGAGATACTCGGCTCCTCCACGAATGCCGATCTGAATCGTTTTCTTAGGGTCAAGCACACCGGCAAGGACAGCCTCACGGAACGGAGCGCCGTGGTGGAACTTGGAACCCTCGTACGGGCCAGCGGTATCGCAATGGGCATCGATGTGAATCATTCCAACGGGCGTGCGACTGGCAAATCCCTTAAGAATGGCGCCGGAAATGGAATGATCTCCGCCCACCGACAGGGGTAGCACGCCAGTATCGGCGATCATGCGGTAGCTGGCTTCGATATCCGCATGGCATCCGGCGAGATCAAAGCGGCTTCTCATCGCAACGTCGCCGACGTCAGCGACCTTGAGCTTGCCCATTGGGGCCACCTTGAGAACATGTTCGTAGGGGCCAACACGTTCGATCGAGCGAACCGCCCGCGGACCCAACCGCGACCCGGCGCGATTTGTGACACCAAGGTCCATCGGCACGCCGATCAGCGCCACATCCAGCGCTGCAAGAACGTCGGCCCTGATGCCGTTTTCGATAAAGGACGCGCCAAGGAACGTCGCCGGGTCCGCAAACGGCCACTTGCGGCTGTCGCCGTCCTTGAAGACACTTGCCGCAACTTCACGAAAGTGCGGGTCGTGCATTTCGCCGCCGGCGGCATTGCCGAAGCGACGGCGTAGGTCTTCCAGAAAATCCTGGTCAATCGTCAAGATAAGCTCCCCCGGCTCTCGGTCCGAGATGGCATCTTCGCCTAGCCAGAATCCTTTACAACCTTGATATTTCGTGAGGGCCTATAACGATTTCTGATAGCCTTGCAGCCCCAAGCGCCATTTTCGGCCACCGACCGTTCAGATTACTTTATAAGGGCAAGGGCGATCCTCGGCCCGTTGCCTCCCGGATGAAGATCGTTCAATGTCGAATTTCGCTGTCATGAGTAGAATTCGGATAGCGCGCCTTTAACGCAACCGAAGACCCTGTCGAATGCTTGATCTCGACTCATATCTGCTGCGGGCATTCCTGACGGTCGCCGAAATTGGAACGGTCAACGGCGCCGCTGCCAAATTGCATCGAACTCAAGCGGCGGTCAGCATGCAAATCCGCAAGCTCGAGGAGCTCGTGGGGGTAACGCTCTTTTCTCGATCCTCCAAGGGGCTCGAGCTCACGGCTCACGGCCAGGTCATGGTGGCCTATGCCCGGGAGATTGTGCTGCTCAGCGATGAGGTCGGCCGTCGGCTCACCGGAAAGGTACTCCAAGGGCGAATCCGTCTCGGGGTCGTCGAGGACTTCGCCGCTAGTCGACTGATCAATATCCTTCGTGATTTCAGGACCCAGAACCCCAAGGTAGATATCGACATAATCGTCGAGCCCAACCGGCGTCTGGCAGAAATGTTCGAAGAGGGAAAGCTCGATCTTGCCGTATGCGACATCACCGTCCTCAACAGGAAACCTATACTGATCTGGACCGAGTATCTGACATGGGTCGTCAGATCGGATTTTGTGGTCGACGCCAGCAAACCGCTCCCCGTTATCATGTTTGATGAAGGCTGCCCCTGGAATCTCCAGACCATAGCGACGCTGTCGCAGCGAAACATAAAATGGAAGACGGCCTGCGTCGCTTCCACGTTGGTTGCCATGGCGACGGCGGTCAGGGTCGGCATCGGTGTCGGTCCCATGCTCGAGGCAACGATCCCGGAGGGATGTCGTGCGCTCGACAAGGCCGCCGATCTACCTGGCGCTGTGCGCATCGAGATTGGATTTTATGCTCAGTCAGAGGCGTCCGAAGGCGCCCGTTATCTTGTCGAGTTCGTGTCGCGACACACCGCGATGACCGACCGCCCATAACATTCCGTTATAGCCGCGAAAAATAAAACGGCCTGTTCAACTGGCGCGGTGGCTGCAATTTGGCCTTGGCAGCAACCGACGCGCCAATTGAAACAGGGAAACCGGCCGATGGCTATCGAGCACCCGACCGTCGACGAGGAGTCGCCACTTCAAACAGTCCATATCATCGGCCAGACCGCCAGTTTCGCCGCCGGGGGCAGCGTTCGTGCACAGGCTGCCGAGATTCTTGATCGCATCGATGCCCTGCTCGCGATGGAGGGCACGGACAAGTCAGAACTGATCCAGGCCAACATCTGGCTTCGCGATCTCGGGTCTTTTGCCGAAATGAACGCGGTTTGGGAACAGTGGGTGCCTGCGGGCACAACGCCTCGCCGAACAACTTTTGAAGATCATGGTCTGCCAGCACCATGCGACCTTCGAATCGACGTGATCGCCTGGCGAAAGAACCAGGAGTCCGCCTCGTCGTAAGGGCGTTGACGGGATGCCTGCCGCAGAAAACGGCGCCTCCCGAAACACGTCCCGCAGGAATTCGCATCGCTCGTCAAGAAACCGCTTGAGCAGCGCCCTGCCGTTTGCATCGCGCTCGTTCAACTCAGCGACCAGGCCGTCGATCGCGTGCGCTGGAAGGCACTGAGCGGGATACCCCGACAGGCCAGCCTGTAAACGTATCGATCACAGCCCACCGGCCATCGAAGATCTTGCTGTTTTCAGCGCGATAGCGGGGGTGCTGACCGGTAGGACGCTCCGAACGAGCCATGACGCCCATCTGCCATCGTGGAATGCGTGAGATACGGATTGTAGGGCATCGAGCGGCGCCGCTGTACGCACTTAGTTAGGTGCCTCCCGTATCCCCGCGATTGTCAATTGGCAGTGATACGCGCGATTTTGCGTGTGGCCGCGAGACCTCTGTGGTCAAAATATCCATTTCCATCCATGAGGTGCCAGGTGAGCAACTCTTCAAACGAAGCACGGTTGGATAAGATGGTCGCAGCAAACAATGCTGCCGGGCAGTAGCTGTCGAAGGAGATGGTGTGATGCTTTGCGAGCGGCGGTTCGAGCGGCCAATCGCCGCCGCCAATGTCGATGCCGTCAGCCGAAAGCCGCACTGTCATACCTTCGAGCCCGAAGTTGGCCTTCGCGAGCCAGGCGAGGAGCCGCGCAATCTCTTTTTCGGCTTGGAGGCGGGCATCCCGATGCCCAGGCTTGCGGTATGCTTTGGGCTGCCCCAGGTCAAAAATTCGGTCGAGGGTGGACGGGATGATCGAAGCGTCCAAGACACGGCCTCCCGGGAAACGAGCCATTCTCAGGCGCTTGCTGCAAGCTTACCGCGGATGTTGATTGCGAACTGCCATTTGGACCTCGATGCTGACAGCCACCTGAAACGAGCCGCGCGCAAGGAGACGCAGTTCACCTGCGCCTCCAAGCTTGGGCTTTCGCAGTCACTCCCCTTCGACGATTTCCTTCGGCAAGGGCGAGCCGTGGTACTTTTGGTAGATCTCGTTCAGCTTGCCGTTCTTCAGGTTCTCCTTGATCCACTCGTCGAGCTTCGCAAGCAATTGTGGCTCGCCCTTGCGCACGCCAATCGCAAGGTTGAGAACACGGATGGTGATCTTGGGTTCAAAGGCCTTCGCCGTATCCTTTTCATGGATCTGCTTCACGAGCGTTGCCGATGTTGCAATGATGCCCGCCTGCCCTGACACGGCCGCAGTCACCATGGTCGCGTCGTCATCGTAGCGGGCGATCGTAAAGCCCTTTTCCGACGCCAGCTTGGTCAGCTCGGTATCCTGCGTGGTGCCGCGGGTAACAGTTACCGTCTTCCCCTTCAGGTCGGCCCAGTCTTTTATTGGTGAGGCAGCAGGTGCCGCAATCACGGAAAGGAGACCCGCGTATGGCGTCGAAAAATCGATGACCTTCTGTCTCTCGGGCGTTACCGACAGTGTCGAGATGACAATGTCGGCTTTATTCGTCTGAAGATTAGGAATTCTGGTGGCGCCCGTCGTCTGGATGAACTCCAGTTGAAGCCCCCAGTCCTTTGCCAGAAGCTCGGCCGTCTCGACATCCGAGCCAACGGGCTTCAAGTTCGCATCCAGCATGCCGGAAGGCGGAATGGCAAGGTCGGTCGAGATCCGGATCTTTTTTGCCGCCATGATGTCGCTCAGCGTGTCGGCGGCCGCCGGCACGGCACTCGCCGCCGTAAGCCCGAGAATTGCCAGCATGGCAAGGGATTTCGTAAGTTTCATAGGTTCTCCTCCAGGTTTGATTTGTGATTAGAGATCGTGGCTGAGGAAGTCCTTGAGCTCGGCCGTAGCCGGTGCGTTCAGGATTTCCGCTGAGCCCTGCTCGTGAACCAGGCCGTGATGCATGAACACGACCTTCGTCGCGACCTTTCGCGCAAAGTTCATTTCGTGGGTCACCATGATCATCGTCATGCCGCTGGTGGCCAATTGCTCGATGACCCGCAGAACTTCGCCGGTCAGCTTCGGATCGAGTGCGGATGTCACCTCGTCAAAAAGCATGACCTTGGGTTCCATTGCCAGCGACCGGGCAATGGCGGCACGTTGCTGTTGTCCGCCTGAAAGCTGCTCAGGATAATTGTCGACCTTGTCCAAAAGACCAACCCGGTTGAGCGCGTCGGCGGCAAGGTCCCTCGCCTCAGACCTGGCAATGCGCTTCACCGAGCGCGGCGCGAGCATGACGTTTTCGCCGATTGTCAGGTGCGGAAACAGGTTGTAGCTCTGGAATACGATACCAACGTCGAGCCGGAGCTTGCGCAAATCCAGCTTGGGATCGTCGACCCGGTGGCTTGCGACCTCAATGCGGCCGCTGTCAACCGTCTCGAGCCTGTCGATGCACCTCAGCGCCGTGCTCTTGCCCGAGCCGCTTGCGCCGATCAGGGTTGCGACCTCTCCCTTCTCGACCGAGAACGTCACTCCCTTGAGAACCGGAATGGCGCCGAAGCTCTTCTTTACTTCATTCAGGGCAATCATTTGCATGTGCGTTTCTTTCAAGCTGGGACTGCGGCGTTGGCACGCCCGCGCATTCTCGGACCTCTTCGTTCAAGCCGCCGGCTGAACACCGAAAGGGGAAAGCAGAGGCAGAAATACAAGGCCGCGACGATCAGGTAGATCAGGAAAGGCTCGAAGATCGAGTTGTTGATGAGCTGCCCGGCACGGGTGAGCTCGACGAACCCGACGACGGATGCCAAGGAGGTATTCTTGACGATCTGGACGCTGAACCCGACGGTCGGCGGCGTTGCCAACCGAATGGCCTGGGGCAAGATCACCTTGAACATGCGCTGCGGCTTCGACAGGGCGAGGCATTCGGCAGCTTCCCATTGCGACTTCGGAACAGCTTCCAGGCAACCACGCCAGATCTCTCCGAGATAGGCGCTGACGTAGATCGTCAGCGACAGCCCGGCTGCAAGCAGCGGCGTGATCGAATAGCCAAGCGCGGGCAAACCGAAATAGATGATGAACATGATCACGAGGAGCGGCGTGCCCTGGATGAGCTGGACATATCCGCCTGAGATCAGCCGCACCGTGAGCATCGGTGCGATCCGGGCAAGAGCGACAGCAAATCCGCCGATGCCCCCGCCGATGAACGCCATAGCGGTCAAAACAATCGTCCACCATGCGCCTTCCACCAGAAACTGCAGGTGGTTGATATTGAAAGCAGTTGTCATTTCATGGCCCTCTCAAAGAGGCGTTCCAAGTCGACGCCGGCGCGGGAATAGCGCAAGGCCAAGCGCCCAGAACCCGGTCCGCATGACGAGCGACAGACCGAGATAAAGTGCGGCGACGACGATGTAGGTTTCGAATGGACGGTAGGTATCCGACTGGATGAAATTTGCCGCCGCGGTCAGCTCTTCCGTCGATATCTGCGAGGTGATCGACGACGCCAGCATCAGCAGAATGAACTGGCTGGTTAGGGCCGGATATACCCGCTCCATCGCCGGACGCAGCCCGACATGCCAGTAGAGCTGGACAGGCGACAGGCCAAGACATTCGCCCGCCTCCCATTGGCCCTTCTGGATGGAATCGAAGCCAGCGCGCATGATTTCTGCCGTGTATGCACCCACGTTCACCGTCAGCCCTATGACGGCAACAACAATTGCCGAAAACGAGAAGCCGAGACTGGAAAGCCCGAAATAGATGACGAAGATCTGCACCAGGAACGGCGTGTTTCGGATGCATTCGACGTAGGCGGCGGCGATCGCGCGGATGGCAAGGCCGCCGGATCTGCGGGCTATGGCGAAAGCGGTTCCGATGACGAAACCCGTCACGGTCGTGATGAGCGCGAGCTTGGCAGTCAGCTCCAGGCCGTTGACCAGCATGTCCCACCGCTCAAGGACGACTGAAAAGTCAAACATCATGGGTGGACATCCGCAACCGTTGCAACCGACCCACCGTGACCCGTCATCCGGTCGTAGACGCGAAACAGAGCCTGATTGCCGTTGGACCCCTCGCCGTGGGCGCGGGCCTCGACGTACTGCGACGTGACCAGCGCGGTTGCAGGCAGCGGAACGTCCCGTTGTCCAGCCATCTCAAGGACCAGCCGGAGGTCCTTCAGCATCAGGTCGATGCGAAAGCCGGCCTGCGCGTCCCCGGCGATCATCGAGGGGCCGAGCTTCTCGAGCATCCAGGACGACGCCGATCCGCCGAGCAAGACATCACGCATCTGGGAGAGATCCACGCCGCTTGCACGACCCAGCACCAGCGCCTCGCAGACTGCCTGGATGTTGATTGCACAGATCAGCTGGTTGCAGAGTTTCACGGTCTGTCCAGCACCTGAGGTGCCGACATATGTGACTGTTGTTCCCATCGTCTTGAGGACGGCCAACGCGCGGTCGAAAGCAAGCCGCTCTCCACCAACCATGATCGTCAGCGCGGCATTCTTCGCTCCAATTGGCCCACCGGATACCGGCGCATCGAGCATGCAGATCTCATTTGCGGCGAGGTCGACTGCAAGCCTGCGCGTTGCCTCAGGCGAGATCGTGCTCATATCGATATAGACGCCGCCGCTCTTCATGTTGGCGAGCACGCCGTTCGAATAGACAACCTCTTCGACCTGTGGCGTGTTCGGGAGCATGGAGATCGCAACCTCAGCATCCTTGAGCGCATCCGCCACCGATGCGCAGCGCTCGGCGCCCTTTGACACCAGCGCGTCACACGCGCTCGAAGCGATGTCGAACACCCTCACAGGATATCCCGCGGCGACGAGATGCCCGGCCATCTCGCGTCCCATTACGCCAAGCCCAATGAATGCCACTTGCGGCAAACGCTCCTGCGTCATGTCGCTCACTCCTCCTGAAAATTTCTGACGTTTCGAACGCGCTCAGATGCCTCGCTCCAGCGCGGCAAGCTTCTCCACACGGCGCACGAAATCCTCGTTCCGGTCGAATTGCGCGCCGAGATAGGCGGCAACGAGGTCTCGTGCGAGCCAGGGTCCGACGATCTGAGCACCAATGCACATGACGTTCACGTCATCATGCTCGACGCTCTGGTGAGCGGAATGCACGTCGTGGCAAACCGCCGCCCGGATGCCGTTGATCTTGTTGGCGGCGATCGCAGCACCAACGCCGGTGCCGCAAACAAGAATACCGCGTTCTGCCGCCCCTTCGCGCACCCTGGAGCACAACGCGCGGGCGATATCCGGGAAGTCGACCGGCTCCGGCGTGAAGCTGCCGATGTCCTCAATCGTGTGGCCAGCTTCCTTGAGGTAGGCGACCACGTCCGCCTTGAGGGGAAATCCTGCGTGATCGCTACCGATTACAATCTTCATGGTCTTCGTCTTTCCTTGAATGAAATTGCTATTTGGAAGATGCGGTACTTGCTGCGCCGATAACCCGCAGGCTCGCCCGGCGGCGGAAGTCGGCGCCAATTTCAAAATGCTTGTCCAACAGCGTGTCGGCGGCAACCCGATCGCGCGCGATCAAGGCGTCGAGAATTGAACGGTGGTGATCGACCAGGAACTCTTCGATCCCCTCGACCTGAATTATCTTTTCACGACGCTCGAGATGGGAACGCATCATCAACTGCGCGATCGATGCGTAAAGCGTGACGAGGGTCGGCGAATGTGACGCCTGGACAATCGCCTCATGAAATTGAAAATCGGCAAGGCCACCCTGCTCGGGATCGTGGATCGTCTCAACGATGTAGCCAAGCGCATCCGTCAGGCGAGCGAAGTCCTGCTCCGTCGCCCGCTGGCAAGCGAGACGCACGGCATGATGCTCGATCGCCTTTCGTGCCTCCATGATGTCGCCGATCACGTCCGACTGGTGTGCAAGCATGAAACTGAAAACGTCGCCAAGCGCCGTTACGTCCGGTCGCTTTACGACGGTCCCCACCCCATGGCGGATTTCGACGGCCCCAACCATCGCAAGAGCGCGCAGCGCCTCTCTCAGCACAGGTCGGCTGACATTGAGTTGGGACGCCAGTTCCCTCTCGGGCAGCAGCAGATCTCCAGCCTTCAGTTCGCCCGACAGCAGCTGATCACGCAGGAACGACACCACACGGCTATGGGCACCGGTATCCGACTGGGATCTGCGAACTGATTTTTCTAAGGTCATGTAACTTCCCTTCAGTGGTAAGACCACTTATATTGCCACTGTCGGAGCCGAGTCAAGCCATTCAGGTGAGATTCATATTTACAACACGTTTTCAGATGCTTAGTTCAGCTCTTCGCGAACTAGCCGCAAGTTTGGAGTTCACCGTGATAACTGTCTTGGGATCAATCAACGTGGATCTCGCCGCTGATACGGAGCGCCTTCCCCTTCCCGGGGAAACGGTCGCGGGCCATCGGTTCACCATTGCGCCAGGGGGCAAGGGAGCGAACCAGGCACTTGCTGCCCGACGCGCAGGAAGCGATGTCCGGTTGGTGGGTGCGGTTGGCAATGACCGGTTCGCTGCAATTTCGTTGGAGATCCTCAAGGCCGAGGGCGTTGATCTTTCCGCAACGCAAGTGTTCGGCAATCAGACCGGAACGGCCGTCATCTACGTCGCAGCCAATGGGGAGAACATGATCGCCGTCGTACCCGGAGCGAACGCTTCGGTATCAACCTCCCAGGCACTTGAGGCCGTCGACGCAATGAATTCAGGTGACATGCTGATGCTTCAGCTCGAGATCCCCGCCGCCACCATCGAGCGCGCAATCGAGGCGGCAAGGCGCAAGGGCGTCCGGACGGTGCTGAACACCGCACCGTTGACGAAGGAGGCAATTGAGCTCGCAAGGTCCGTCGACATCCTGGTGGCAAACGAGACCGAGTATGATTTGCTCGTGGGTCGGAACCCAGGCCAGTCTGATCGGGCGGGCTCCCTAAGGGCGCTTCATGCCGAAAACGGCCAAACGATCGTCGTCACACTGGGTGCTGAAGGGGTTGTTGCAATCCATCAGGGCGAAATCGTCTCGGTCAAGGGGCTGAAAATCGATCCAGTCGATACGGTTGGCGCGGGCGATACCTTCTGCGGATATTTTGCCTCCTCGCTCGACCACGGCCTCGCGCTCCCGGACGCATTGCGAAGGGCGGCGGTCGCTGGTTCCCTTGCATGCCTTTCATCCGGAGCGCAGCCCGCAATCCCTGCGCGGCTCTTGGTCGAAGCCAATTTGTAGGAGGTGCGTTCGAGGGACGACTGACGGGTGCTTTGGTCAAAACGGCCACTTTGACCCTGAGACGTGCTTTGCGCCTTGCTCAAATCGGCAACGCCCCTCGATTGTCCATGGCGCTCTTTCGGCAAGCGGACAATGTGCATCTATACAGGCATCGCCAGGAGAATGGTCGCTGATGCACCTGACTGGTTGAGGAGCGCGCGTGCTTCGCCCGGTCCCAGCCTGCAACTATCCAGTTGTCTCAGCGTGACAGTCTCGGTCTCTGTCTGAACTGTTACTTCGCCCGAAATCACCACGTAGATTTTTTCAACGCCGGCGCCCTTCAAGGAGGTTCGCGCGCCGGGTAGCAGGTGCGACAGGCCAATCCAGATCGTGTCGGTGTCAGTCGCTTCCTTGCCCTGAAGGCGCAGGCATTGCATGTCATAGTGCTCGGCCGCTTCGTAGGGCCGAGCTTCGTTGTAGCGTGTTACTTGCATGTCGCTTGCCTCAAGGCTTCAACAATACGCGGTCCGCCGTTCCGCGCAGGACAGACGCATATGCCTTGGCCGCATCATCGAGCCCGTAGCAGCTGGCCGGATTGATCGGAAAGGGCTTGAGCAGCCCTTCCTCGAACTTCGCTCTCAGCCGGTCGAAGATCCGCGCTCCGTCGACCGACGACAGTGCGAGCGTATCGATGCCGATATATTTGTGGCGGCCGCGGAAGAAGTTGAAGATATCGAACGGCACGGCGCGATCGAAGGTAGAGATGAAGATCTGCCGCGCCTGTTTCGCCATCGCCTTGTTGGCCAGTTCGAAATACGGGCTGCCGACGGTGTTGAAGACGATGTCGGCGCCATGGCCGTCGGTCCGCTCGCGAACGAACGTCGCCACGTCATCCTTGCTGCTATCGAGCATTTCGACCGGGCCGTTGGTGTGGCCCATCAGCGGCTGGGCATTGTATTCGACGGCAAAGACCTTGGCGCCGGCCAGCGTCGCGAGCTGGATTGCCGCCTGGCCCACCTTGCCGTTGCCGCCGCAGACCAGCACGACATCGGTTGGCTGGACGCCACCGGCTTCACGCAGCCCCTCATAGGCGGTGATAAAGGGAACACCGATCGAGCCCGCCTCCTCCATCGTGAAATTGGCGGGCTTCTGGCGTACGGCCTTCTGGTCGAGCACCATCCATTTGGCATGGCTCCCGTCCTGGCTGATGCCGAGCTCACCGCCGCCGCCCCAGATCTCCATGCCGATGAGGTGCTTTGGCCCCTCGCGCACGATGCCGCCGAAGTCGCGGCCCGGCGTGCGCGGCCACACCGCATGCGGCATGTGCCCGAGCGAGGCCTTTACGTCGCTCGGATTGACGCCCGCCGCCATGATCTCGACGAGGACCTGGCCAGGTCCGGGATGCGGTACACAGGTATCTTCGATCTTGATCTGCAGGTTGTCCAGATCCGGCGAGGGAACCGTAACGCGCAGCGCCCTGCCGACCTTTGCATCAATCTGAATGTTCATTGGTATTGTCCTTTCTGAGGCCGGATCGGCCATCGGGATTTCAGGCCTTCAGGTTGAGAATTTGGCGCGCCTGCGACGGCTCGGCGATGCGGCCGCCGAGCTTTTCGATGATGTCGCGTGCGCGCTCGACAAGTTCGCCGTTTCCCTTCGCAAGCACGCCCTTGGCGATGTATGAATTGTCTTCCAGGCCGACGCGCACGTGTCCTCCAAGCAGGTAGGATTGTGCGACCATTGGAAACGACATTCGTCCGACACCGAACCCGCTCCAGACCGCATCCGAGGGCAGCATGCGCGCGGCGGTCGCCATGACATCGGTCGTCGAGGGAAAGCCGTATTTGACGCCGGTGACGATGGTGAACATTGCCGGCGACTTAAGGACGCCGGCGGCAAGCAGGTCCCGGGCAAGCTGGATATGGCCGGTATCGAACACCTCGAGCTCCGGCTTCGAACCGGCGCCTTGGATGATTTCCGCCATGATCTTGATGTTGCCGGGCGTGTTGATCACGACCTCGGAGCCGAAGGTCATCGTATTGAGATCGAGCGTGGCGATATCGGGTTTCAGGACGACGATATGCTCCACGCGCCTTTCGGGCCGCATCAGCGTTGTCCTTGGTCCGGCGACCGCCGGATTCTCGTCGCTCGGATGATAGCGCCCCCCCGGTCCCGTCGTGATGTTGAGGATCAGGGCATCGTTCTTCGCCCGGATACGCTCGACGACTTCGCGATAGTATCCAAGCTCCATCGACGGCTTGCCGGTTTCGGGATCGCGCACGTGAATATGGGCAATTGCGGCGCCGGCATCGGCGGCTTCAAGGCAAGAATTGGCGATCTCCTCGGGCGTCACCGGCAGTCCGGGATGGTTTTCCCGCGTTGTGAGATTCCCGGTGACAGCGCATGTGATGATAACGTTCTGCTGCATCAGAGATGCCTCCCTCCGTCGACGACGAGACGAGTGCCCGTCGAGAATTTGAGATGGGTCGCGCAGGCGAGGATGGCCTCGGCCACATCGGTCGGCGTCGTGATACGCTTCAGCGGCGTTGCCGCAGCCGCCTTGTCCTTGAACTCCTGGCCGCGACCGGGAACAAATTCGGTATCGACCACGCCTGGTGAAACGGCCATCACCCGGATTGCCGGGGCAAGCGCTCGCGCTAGCGAATTCGTCATGATGTCGAGGCCTGCCTTGGCGCCGCAGTAGGCGATGTTCGACCCGATGCCGGTGAACGCCGCAATCGACGAGACATTGACGATAAGACCGTCGTCGGTGGCAGCCAGCGCCGGCGCAAAAGCCCGGATGGTCGCAAAGACCCCGCGCCAGTTGTTGACAAAGACCTGGTCGATGATCTCGTCGGTGAGCGCCTCGAGATCGGCGTGCGGCACCGGCTTCGTAACGCCGGCCGCGTTTACCAGGATGTCGGCGCGTCCGCAGGCCGAAAGCGCCGCGGCATGGAACGCCACGATCGACGACGTATCTTCGATCGCAACCGGAAGCGCGATATGGCCGCTTCCCGGCAACGCCTCCGAGAGCGCCCTCGCCTTCGCCTCCCCGGATCGATAGCCGATCACCACTCTCGCACCCGCCTGGGCAAGGAGGCGGCACGCCTCACTGCCGATGCCGCCGGAGCCACCGACCACGACCGCGACCCGGCCCTTGAGAGCATCGGATTGAACAATCTCGCTCATGTGTCAGGCCTTCGTTCCGGAGATGGGCGGGATCGGATAGGTCGACTCGCCGGCAAGCAGCTTGAAAGTGTATTCGCAGGTATAGAAGGGGAGCTGCTCGCCCGGATAATCCGGGTGCGGCTCCCAATGCTCGACAAAATCGCCGACGATCTGCGCCTTGGCGCCGAACACGACGTCGCTCGCAAGCGCTTCGCGCGTATCGGAAAATATCTGCGTGATCAGCGTCTTGTGGCCGGGTGCCGAAACGATGAAGTGTATGTGCGCCGGCCGCATCGGGTGACGCTTCTGCGCGTGGAGCAAGACGCCAACCGGACCACCCGTCGGGACAGGATAGCCAGCGGGCTTGACCGACTTGAAGCGGAAGCTGCCCGTCTCGTCCGTGTGGAAGACGCCGCGCAGATTGAAATCGTCCTGGTCACTGTCCTGGTTCTCGTAGAGACCCACGGGGGACGCCTGCCAGATGTCGAGCTTGGCGCCTGCGACAGGCGCTCCATCCACACCGATCACGCGGCCGGAGAAAAACAATGCTGGTCCTGGGGTCTCGGATCGCGCAATGCACTCGCCGTCCGCGCATTCCGGCGCATGGCCCCTGTAGAACGGGCCAAGCAGCGCCGACATCGTCTCGCCCTGCATGCCGTCATTGTTGATGAGATCGATCAGCGTCGACGCGCCGAGAACATCGGCTGCCAGCACGACCTCATTGTTGGTTTCGTGCGTGTGGTGGCCAAGGGCCGCGATCCAGCGCAGCCCATATTCGAACTCTTCCTCGGTTGGGCGCGTCTCGACGATGAATTGGTGGAGATGGTTGATCAGGGAGTCCATGACCGCCTTGAGACGCGGGTTGCTGGTGTTCGCCATGGCGGTCAGCACCGTTGGCGTGACGTCCGCGATCGTCGCGATTAGTCGCGGTTCGATGGTTACGTGTTGCACTGTAGTCTCCTCCTGTGTGCTGGCGCGACCGCTCACGCCGCGACATGCGCCGTCTGTTTCAGGGATTGCAGGTGGGGGTATTTCTCGGTCAGCAGTGACCCGTGATAGTAAGTCTGCACGAATGCATCGCTCGCCTTGATGTTGTGCAGCCAAAGGTCGATCTGAGGTGCGTCGGCCCAGAGATGGCTAAGGTTGATGTCGTCCATCCGGATGATGACCGGCATGATGGCGATATCGGCCAATGTCAGATCGGCGCCGAGCAACCAGGGGCCGCCACCTTCGCGCAGCCAATGGGCCATGCGGTCGATCCCCCGTTTCAGGCGCCCGATGGCTTCGTCCATCTCCGATTGCGCAAAGCCCGTCCGCCCCATCTTCAACAGGAACTCGCGGCGCAGAGGCTTGTTTTCACAAACGGCGAGGAACTCCTCTTCCGTCATCGCCTGGTAATGCGGCAGGAAAGCCAGATTGTAGGATGGCACACGCACGGCTGGCGTCGGCACCTCGTCGATGAAGCGCATCATTGCTCGCATCCGTGCAACCTCCAGGGGGGCGCGTGGTCGCAAAGGCGCGATGTCGCCAAGCGTGTCCTCGAGATATTCCATGATGACGGCGGAATCGACGATCGGCGTTCCGTTGTGGACCAGGGTCGGGACGACGCCATTCGGGTTGATCGCCAGATACTCGGGCTTCAACTGATCGCCCCTGAAGAGGTCGAGCCGATGCTCCTCGAAGGCCTTTCCCTTGGTGTGAAGCGTATAGCGAACGCGCTGACTGCAGGTCGATTGCGGCGCATTGTACAGTACGTATTCAGACATGGCTTTCTCCCCTTGCCGCCTTGGGCAAGTTCATTTCGGACGATGAGTGGTTCTTCGCGTTGACCGATCAGTCCCAGTTCAAAACCCGCGGAAGCGTGCCTTTCTTGGCAAGGGTTCCAACGAGACCGAGCGGGAAGAAGACGAGGCCCAGCGCCATGATCAGGCCGGTTCCAAGGATATTCAGCTCGGAGGCGCCCATCGTCGCCACGAAAGCCTCATTGAGTGCGACAATGGCGATGGCTCCGATCACCGGGCCTGCGATCGTGCCCTTTCCACCCAGAATGCACATCAGGACAAGGTTCGCCGAAATGCCGATGATGATGAAGATGTTGGGGCGCAGGTAGGTCAGATACTCACCCCAGACCGCTCCGGTCATACCTACGAAGAACGCCGACAGCGCGAAGGCCAACACCTTGTAAAGGCGGGTGTTGATCCCGGCGCTTTCCGCCTTGATCTCATCCTTGGAAATCGCTCGGAGGCCCAGTCCAAATTTCGAGTGCTTGATCCTGTAGCTTGCCCAGACCGTGAAGGCGGCAATCGCGATGAAAGCGTAGTAGTAAGGCAATTTGGTCCATTGCGCCGACAGGCTGTTGGCCGGAAGCGTCAGGCCGTTCGTGCCGCCGATGAACGCCCAGTTGTCGAAAAGGATTCGGGCAATCATCAGAAGCGCGATCGAGGAGATGATGAAGCTTGGGCCGCGAACGCGCAAAGTGATTAGCCCGACAAGATACCCAACCGCCGCTGAGACTAGACCAGCCAGAGGTGCCGTCACGATCGTGGAGATACCGTACCGGGCAAGCAGCATTCCGGCCACGTAACCGCCGACACCGAAGAAGACGCTGTGGCCGAGTGAGATATAGCCCGCGAAACCTCCCAGTATGTTCCACCCGGAGGCCATCGCCGCAAAAGATGCAGCGAAGAGCACCAAGTGAAGCAGGTAATTGAAATTGCCCGCGAACTGCAAAAGTGGCAGGGCGATCAGGATCGTGAGGAGCATGACCGGAAACCAGGCTGCCCGCGTTTGATCGGCCTTCAGCGCCAGTTTCTCGTTATGAGCACGGCGGGCTTCAACCACGCTGTTCGTGCTTACGTGAGGAAAAGTGACTGTCATTACGCCATCTCCGGTTTTTCGCCGAACAGCCCCTGAGGCCGGACAAGCAGGACGATGAAAAGGGCCAGGAAGAAAGTCATCGTTGACCAGGTCGCGCCTACCCAGGCACCAACGAAGGCCGCGATGACAGATAGGCCAAGGGCTGCCACGACCGTGCCAAGGATGCTGCCCATGCCTCCCAGAACCACGACAGACATCAGCATCGCCACCCACTCCCAATGCTTTGCCGGGAAGAAGCTGAAGACAAAGCTGACGAGTGAACCGGCGGCACCCGCGAGACCAATGCCGATAGCGAACGCCAGGATGCTGATCGCATTGACATTGACGCCCAACAATTCAGCGGCCTCGCGGTTCTGCGTCGTCGCGCGGATGGCATTTCCCAGCTTCGAAAACTTCAGGAAGAGCGTGAGGCCACCGACGATCAGTAGCGAGACTATACCGGCATAGAGCTGGCCCTTCGGAATGAAGAGGTCGCCAATGAAGATCGCGTCGGTCGCATAGGCTGGAGAGGTGATGCGTTGCGTGTTGCTAAAGAGGCCACCGAGCAAGCCCTCGACCATCGTCGCCAGGGCGAAGGTTAAAAGCACCGTCATCTCCGAGTACCTCGCGCTCTTCGCCTCGCGCTCGAACAGCAGCTTGTAGAGAACGACCCCCACCACAGCCATGACAATCGAAGCAACCGGCAGCATGAGGATCGGATCGAGACCGAGCATCTTGAAGGCCCAATAGGCGATGTATGCACCGCCAATTATCAGCGCGGGATGAGCAAGGTTCACGATACGCATGACACCAAAGACCAGCGACAGTCCTGATCCCATGAGAGCTATGACGCCGCCGAGCGCGAGCCCGAGAACCAATATCTGGATAAGTTCAGCCATGTTGTTCCCCCTTTCAGGCAGCAGCCTTCTTGCCGCCAAGGTAGAGTTCCCGGACGCGAGGGTCCGCTAGAATATCGGGCGCAGGCCCTTGGAAGATCGTCCGGCCGAGGTCGAGCACGACCCCCCAGTCTGAATTCTTGAGGCCCATCAGAGCATTCTGTTCGACAAGCAACACCGTGATGCCGTCCGATGACATCATCTTCATGATGTCGAACATCTCCTGGATCACTTTTGGGGCCAGGCCGAGCGATGGTTCGTCCAGCATGACGATGCTTGGCTTGATGATCAGCGTGCGGGCCATGGCCAGCGTCTGCTGCTGTCCACCCGACATCGTCCCGGCGTGCTGATCCGCCTTTTCCTTGAGCATCGGGAAACGTTCCAGGATTTCATCAACGCGCCGTTGAAGCACTTTTTGATCATTCAGGATGAAGCCACCCATCCGCAGATTTTCTCGTACCGTCATCTTCGGGAACAGCGCTCGCTCCTGCGGGACGAAGCAGATTCCTTCACGCAGGATCTGGTCGGGACGCATGCCGTTCAGCCGCTTGCCCTTGAAGATCACGTCTCCGTTGCGGATCTTGAGCATGCCGCAGATTGATTTCAGCAGGGTCGACTTGCCCGCGCCATTCGGACCGATGATGCAGTGAACCTTGCCTGGCTCGACAGTTAAGCTGGCACCATCGAGGATAGCGGGGCCATCCCCGTAACCAGCCGTGATGTTAGTAACCTGGAGGAGTTCGTGCATCACGCCGCCTCCTCTTCCAGCACACCACCGAGATAGGCGTCGAGGACTTGGGCGTCCTTGCGCACGATATCGGGGGGGCCCGAACAGATGACCCTGCCCTGCGCCATGACCACGACCTTGTGGGATAGGCGCATGATGAGATCCATGTTGTGCTCGACGATAAGGACCGTGAGCCCCATTTTGTTGAGCGCCCGAATCCGATCGACGATCTCCTCCATGAGCGTGGGATTAACGCCCCCCGCCGGTTCGTCGAGCAGGATGATCTTCGGATCCGACATAAGAAGTGCTGCAAGGTCCATCAGCTTCTTCTGTCCATAGGAGAGGTTGTGCCCATCCTCGTAGGCGATGCGTGTGATCCCGAGAAAATCCAGGATCGACATCGCCTTGTCCTTCTCCTCGCGGCTCATGGCCGGTCGGAAGAGGCCGCCAAGACCGTGCACCTTCGACTGGACGATGACATTTTCGATCACCGTCATGTCCGACAGATTGCGAGATATCTGGAAGGTGCGGCTGAGCCCTTTCGCCGTGATCTTGTGCGGGCGCAGCTGGTCAATGCGTTCGCCATCCAACCAGATTTCGCCGGATGTCGGTGTAACAGTACGGCTGATGCAGTTGAAAGCGGTGGTCTTTCCCGCTCCGTTCGGTCCGATTAGAGCCGTGATCGATCCTTTTTCGACTGTGAAGGAAGCGGCGTCGACCGCGCGCAATCCTCCATAGTGCTTGCATAGATTCCTGACCTCGAGCATTGCCCGGCCTCCTTGTCGTCTGCTGGCTTGGAAACCGCGGAGCGGCTTTTAGCGACCCCGCGCGAGGTCTCGTCAGAAACCGGCCTTGGGATAGCTGAGCGCCGAAACGCCCTGAAACTCATCCTTGGGGTAGACAAACTTCAGCTGCCCACCCTGCCACTGCGTCATGATGTACGACTTGTCCTTGGCAAGACCCCGATCATCCCAGGAGAAACGACCAAGCACGGTGCGCACCGGATTGTCCTTTGTGCGCTCATGCAGCCATTCACCCATCTTAGCATTGTCGGTGGAACCGGCCCCGGCGATCGCCTGCTCGATCCCCTGGCAGACAGCAAAGGGAATGGCGCTGTCTTCATCAGGATCGATCCCATAGGCAGCGTTGAACGCGTTCACGAAGTCGGCGTTGGAGAATGGCTTGCCTGCCAGCGTGCTTTCGAAGGGAGCATCCTTGTGCCAGTTGGCGTGAACCATGACGCCTTCGGCCGCGCTTGCGCCGACGCCCTCGATAAACTCGTGCTGGGCGCCCTGGCTGAGATAAACGAATTTCGGCGTCGCGCCGACTGTCTTGAGCGCACGTGTCAGCTGCACGGCCTCCTCCTCGGACGCGGTCAAGCCGACGATCAGTTCGGCGCCCGAACGCTTGATCGAGTTGGCAAGGTTCAGCCAGTCATTGAAGCCGTCATCGGGCCATTTTTCCTGCATGACGACGTCGATGCCCGCTTCCTTGAGATATCCCGGCGCGAGGTCGGCGATCTGCTTGTTTGTCGCCGCGTCGACCACCTTCTCGCCAAGCAGGCCCGAGGCGATCGCGTTGGCGAAGAAGTCATCGGCATGAACGATCGCGGCAGACTTCGGCCCCTGCCCTGCCGGGATCAAGTCCTTGATGACGTTGACCACGTCCTTGCCGGTGTACTCGGCAGCACCAACTTGAAAATAGAAGAGGTTCTTGTAGCCCTGCTCATAGATGCGCAACGCGCCCCCGGAAGGGACTGCATGGACCATGTTGTACTTGGAAAGAATGCTTGCCACCGGATAGGTCAGGCGGCTCGAGAAGGTCCCGTATACGGCGTCGACCTTGTCGACATTGATGAAACGCTCGTACTGATTGATTGCCGTTGCCGGATCCGAACGGTTGTCGCTGACGACAAGATCGACCTGGCGGCCGAGAATGCCACCGGCGTCGTTGATCAGCTTCGTGCACAGCTCATAGCCGCGCTTGTGCTTCTCGCCACTGACGGCGAGGCCGCCGGTAATCGGCAGTGAAGCGCCGATCTTGATGTCTTGCGCGTGCACCAGTGACGCGTTGAGCGCCAAGGCCGCTGTTGCTGCCAGAAGGACTGAAAGTTTCATCGATGCTCCTCCATTCGCCGAAACTTAATGCAATCGATTGCATAAATCCGCAAAGCTCTCCCCGGACCGTCGGCTCCCCGCCAAAGGCTGCCAGAGCCCGCCGACCATCGCTTCACGCAATCGATTGCACAGTTCATAGCACGCAAGTTTTCAGATCGTCAACGATTTCATGCAATCGATTGCTTAATTTTGCGCAAGTTGTAGAATGAAAGCCGTCGAGGAAACGCGTCTATGTTGAAAAAACGAATTACATTAAAGGACATAGCCAGAGAGACCGGGGTTCACGTCTCCACCGTCTCGCGCGCGCTCGATCCTGTTGAACGCAAGCATTTGACCGGCGAAGTCGCCAGCCGCATTCAGGCTGCCGCGGATGCCCTGGGGTATCGCCCCAATCGGATAGCCGCCGGTCTTCGCACGAACAGGACCATGACCGTCGGCGTGATGATCCCTGATATAACCAACGTGATCTTCCCGCCGATCCTTCGCGGCATAGAATGCGTCCTCGAGCCGCTGGGCTATGCCTCCATCATCGTCAATACCGACAGCGACGCTGAACGGGAAGAGCGACTGATCGACGTGCTGCGCGAGCGTGGCGTCGACGGGATCATCCATGCCGCCGTGCTGCGCAGCGATCCCGCGATCGCCAGGGCCGCCCAGGACGGCTTGCCTGTGGTGACGCTGAACAGAAAGGTTGATGGCTCGCCCATTCCCTCGGTCGTGAACGACGAGGATTCCGGCATCTGCCAGATGCTGCGGCACCTGAAAAGCCTTGGCCATACCCGCATTGCCCATATAGCCGGCCCGCAGGATTTGTCGACGGGCCAGCTTCGCCTGGCTGCGTTTCGCAAAGCAGCCGGCGACATGAACGTCGACGTCGCCGATGATCTGATCGCTGTTGCTCCACGGTTCGACGAGGCAGAGGGCGCGCGCTGCCTTGCGGCGCTTTTGGCAACCGGCAAGGCGTTTACGGCCGTCCTTTGCGCCAACGACCGATTGGCGCTTGGCGCTATCGAAGCATTGAGGGAACGAAACATTGCGTGCCCGCAACAGGTTTCGGTCACCGGATTCAACGATATGCCATTCCTGAACCTGATTCAGCCTAAGCTCACAACGATCCGCATCGAGCAATTCGGAGCCGGAAAGGCGGCTGCAAACATCCTCCTGCAGCTCTTGAACAACGACGGCGCGGCTGCGAGGGAAACGATCTTGCCTGTGAAGCTTGTCGTTCGCGACAGCACGGGCCCCGCCTCATTGCACTGAGATATATTGGGGTCGGAACAAGTTCGAAATCGTTCGAGGCTTTTATCAACGAAAGACAGCTAGGGCAGATTTGATGGTGATGCCTCCGCTATGACTACGGCGCATTTGGCGGCCGGTAGCAGCACGGAACACTTGCATTAAATTGCAGTGCAGGAGGTACTCGTGACCAAAGGATCTTCTTGCTTTCCTTGTCGTTTCGGCTTTTGCGCACTGCTTGGCCGGTAACAGCGCGCTGGGACCATCTGAAGCCGAATTCATGGAAATACAGATCGGCAAGTTCCGGGCTGATGTGGTGAAAGACGCCTGCGATGGTTCGCCGGACCCGTGCATTGAACCCCTCGGCTGAATTGACATGGACGGCATCCCGGACACATTCGCGGCTGGAGTGGTTGACCGTCTCGTGTGCGGCAAAGCTTTCGTCTATGGCAACGAATGCCTTTGCTTCGTCACTCATCAAATGCGCTCGAAGTTCAACTTGTGTTGCAACTGCTCGAACGGCAGCACGCAACGAAAGGCCGGTGACGACAGCCGCACGGGCATCGCCGGCACTTGAACCCGGTGTGAGCGAAAAATCGCATCAAAGATACTACGTTACAAGGAACTTGCTGTCTTTGGTTGATAAGAGCCGCGTACGATTTCGCACTCTCTTGTTCCGCCCCCAATCCGGGGCAAAGTAGTCATCGATGCAAGGTGGCAATAAGGCGAGCTGTCCTCTGTCCATGGCTTCAATGAAGCTCATATCCCTCAGTCCTGACTTGTCGCTTCCTCGCGCTCCGAGTCCTTGTTTTCGCGCTGCGTCGCCCAGGTGAGCAGCGCGTCCAAAGCCGGGCACAGGGCCTGTCCCCAGTCCGTGAGGCAGTATTCGACCTTCGGGGGCACCTGATGGTGGACGATGCGGCGCACGATCCCGTCCTTTTCCATCTGCCGAAGTTGCTGGATCAGCATTTTCTGGGAGATTCCCGGGATCGCGCGTTCGAGATCGGAGAAGCGCAGAACATTCCCGCCAAAGAGGTGAAACAGGATCACCAGCTTCCAGCGCCCCTCAAGAAGCTTGAGCACGTTCTCGACGCCTTCGGCTGCTGTTTCTCGCGTATATGGGTGCGACATACTTTTCTGTAAGTACCTTACTTTTTTGTGTGTTCTTGCGCTTTTGGAAAGTTAGGCCATTTTCGACAATCAAACAAGTTCAAACCCGGAGATCGATCATGCCCCTCGCACTACCCAAGCCCATAGACGACTACTTTGCCGCGGATACGACGGATGGTATGGCAGTTGCGAAATGCTTCACGCTCGATGCCGTGGTCATCGACGAGAAGAAGACGTACACGGGGCGCGATGCGATCGCGGCGTGGAAGTCCGAGGCATCCGCAAAGTACAATTATATCGCCGAGCCCGTAGCCGTTGACGATCAGGGCGACAGGGTCATCGTCACCGCACGTCTGACCGGGAATTTTCCGGGAAGCCCGGTGGACCTTCGCTATGCTTTCACGCTCTGTGGTGATGCGATCGCCCGGCTGGAGATCGTCCCATGAGCTTCGATCTGGGCCTTGATGGAAAACGTGCCCTCGTAACGGGCGGCACCAAGGGGGCGGGTGCAGCGGTCGTTCAAGCATTGGCGGCCGCAGGCGCGCACGTCGCGGCAACGGCCAGGACCGTACCCAAGAATGGAACGGGGAACATCCATTACATCGCGGCCGACCTGTTGACCGCACAGGGTTGCGCCAAGGTCGCCGAGAAAGTGCTTCAGACATTCGGCGGCATCGACATCCTCGTCAATGTGCTTGGAGGATCAAGCGCGCCGGCGGGCGGCTTTTCGGCATTGACCGATCAGGAATGGCAGAAGGAAATCGATCACAATCTCATGCCTGCCGTCCGGCTCGATCGGGCGCTGCTTCCGTCGATGATCGCACAGGGATCAGGCGTCATTATCCATGTGACGTCGATCCAGCACGAACTGCCTCTGCCGGAATCGACGACGGCCTACGCAGCAGCGAAAGCGGCGCTGTCGACCTACAGCAAGAGCCTGTCGAAGGAAGTGACCCCCAAGGGCATCAGAGTTGTTCGCGTGTCGCCGGGCTGGATCGAGACAGACGCCGCCGTGGCGCTCGCGGAACGGCTCGCGAGGGAGGCCGGCACCGATTATGAGGGTGGCAAGAAGATCATCATGAATTCGCTCGGCGGAATTCCGCTCGGTCGACCCGCTAAGCCAGGTGAGGTCGCCGATCTGATAGCCTTCCTGGCATCGCCGCGTGCCGCAGCCATAACCGGCACTGAATATGTCATCGACGGCGGGACCGTTCCCACCGCTTGAGGCTTCAGAGTTGCGGTGTCGGCGTCTCCTCCACGAGTTTTCGCACAGCCTGCCGTGCGACGCGCCCCCGTAACGATGACAACCTTACTCATAGTCCTGTCCTTCCAAGAAATATCTTGGTTGCGGCATGCGCTCAATGCGATCCGCGTCCAATGGGTACGCAACCGATATCGGTGATTTCACCTCCCGCGATAATCGGCAGGTTCCGAAGTCACCTTTCGGAAATTGCGAGAAATCACCTTGAATTTCGCAGGAGGAAGCGTCGCATGCGCACCTCTCGCCACTGTCAGCGAAGTCATAAGGCCAAGGATGCGGTCCTTTAGGCAAAAGCGCCCAATCGGGTAGCGGATTTTCTAGAGCGCGTCCTTTGAAATCGGAATCCGGATTGGGCCCCACGAATGCGCCAACTACGTCGCGGCTGCAGGATATGACCCTGATTGAAAGTGGACTGCTCTTAGATTGCCGCGTTCCTGCAAACCGTCAGAACGAAGAATTCGCGGTAGCAGAAATCAGGCTGATCAAGCAGGCTCTCCGGATTTGCTGCCAGTTCCTTCCAATAATACTGATCGCTTTCAGGGAGGTCGTAATTTGGCGCTGCAGTCGTGAAATAGGAGATTAAGTCGCGTACATAATTGCGCGTGTGCTCGCCAGCAGGGGCCCACCGTTCAACGAGCCAGCCTTTGCGCCAGACGATCTCCATCCCTGCATCTCGCAAAAGTCTGGGAAGCGAAGAGCCACAATCGGTGCCAAGCACTCCCTTGTCGCGGAACGTCTGCAATCGCGCCGTCATGAAGCGGCTAAACACCCCGCGATCCATAGGTAGTATCTGCAGAAGCGTCGAATCGAAGTCCTTTACGGCGAGGATGCCGCCCGGCTTCAATACGCGCTTTACCTCATCCGTGGCCTGCTGAAATTCCGCCAGCGTGAGATATTGCATAACATTGGCCGACCATACGCAATCGAAGGAAGCATGATTGAAAGGAAGTGACAGAATGCTGCCAACGCGGGTGCGCACCTTCGACCGATCCAGGACATCCTTAATCAAGCTCTCGGCGCGTTGAATATTCTCAGGCGCAAGATCAAGAGCTGCCACGGACCCGTTGGAGCCAGTCAGCTCGCAGATGAGCGGAAGGAAGCTTCCGCTCCCGCATCCCGCATCGAGCACGTCCCAGCCATGTTGCATTCCAACTTGGGTAAGTGCGTCTTCGTATTCCGGCCGTGATGACTCGAAATGAAGATCGAGCCAGCTTGCGTCACTCGCTTCATGGCCGGTCGATGTTGAATTTCTGCTGGTACTGATGTTCCCCTCCGCGAATCGCCGATAATATCGGACCTCGATAACTGGCTGAGGTAAACAGACGCGACATCTGATGGCAACTAATCCGTTATCGCCATAAGACGCCCGCCGGACGCATAGCGAGATGACCCTGATTAAAACGGACGTGCTCTACCTAGATCCCGCTAGTGCGTTCGTGTTGATGCAGGATCAATTTCGATAACAATCCCGTACCTTAGAGCCTTATCTCTGGTTTCGTCGATTGCCTGCTGGATCCGAGAGACCACAATGTCGAACTCGGGGCCCTCCAGGGATGCCATCTCCCGAGCGACGCTCAGGGCGAATATCAGTTGCGCTATGTTGGCTTCATCCATGGCAGCGTCCTCGCCGACAACAAAAAGCCTATCGACATTCCACGGATGCTGCAATGCACAATATTGGTAAGGATTATTCAGCAATAAAGGTCCCGACCGGACGCCATAAGTGAGCCGACAGGAACCAGCTTCAGCCGGGTGAAATCCTCCGGGAAAAGGACTTGCTTCCGCTCGGTACAGAGTGCTCATTTCCTGCGATCTACGGAAAAGCCGTCCTATCCGTTAACCTGCGAGGGTAGACGCATATGCCGGGTCAATACGACCATGAAGTGCGCTCCACCGACGCGAAGCGGTAAAACCGCAAGCGTGCCATTGGCACGACCCGTCATTTCCTCTACGGCCGAAGCCGACCTACGACCACAGAACAAAAGGATCCATGTGATGACCGAGAAGAACCCCGCCGGCAACTTCCCTGCCGGGTATGAAGTACCCAAGGTATGGACCTGGGAGAAGGGAAACGGCGGGCAGTTTGCTAACATCAACAGGCCGATCGCTGGCCCAACCCACGACAAGCAACTGCCTGTAGGCAAGCATCCCCTGCAGCTCTATTCGCTGGCGACGCCGAACGGCGTCAAGGTGACGATCATGTTGGAGGAACTGCTTGCACTCGGACACACAGGCGCAGAATACGACGCGTGGCTGATCAGGATCGGCGAAGGCGACCAATTCGGCTCAGGCTTCGTGGAAGTCAACCCGAACTCGAAGATCCCTGCCCTGATCGACCGGTCGACGCCTGAGCCGACGCGCGTTTTCGAAAGCGGATCGATCCTGCTCTACTTGGCGAAGAAGTTCGACGCCTTCCTTCCAAAAGAGCACAAGGCGCAGACAGAAACGATCAACTGGCTCTTCTGGCAGATGGCCTCGGCGCCCTATCTTGGTGGCGGCTTCGGCCATTTCTATGCCTACGCGCCGGTGCACATCAAATATGCCATCGACCGCTTCTCGATGGAAGTGAAGCGGCAGCTTGACGTGCTCGACCGTCATCTTGGCGCCAACAGCTTCATGGCGGGCGACGAATATTCGATCGCCGACATCGCAATCTGGCCCTGGTACGGCAACCTCGCGCAGGGCAAGGTGTACGGGGACGCCGGAAGCTTTTTGGACGTCCAGACCTACAAAAACCTGCAGCGCTGGAGCGCCGAGATCGGCGAACGTCCAGCAGTCAAACGCGGCCGTATGGTCAACCGGACAAACGGCGATCCGTCGGAACAGCTCCACGAGCGTCACGACGCCTCCGACTTCGAAACAAAGACGCAAGACAAGATCGGCTGAAGGACCGGAGGAAGCAGCTAGGCGCGGCTCACATTTGTCCGCTGGCCTGCTGTTGGTGCGACCGCCCAGCTGCTCAACCCTGCTGAGAGCTCCCGTCCGACTGCGCCAGCAGTCGCGGGGGTTCTTCCGCCAATCGTCGTGCCAAAGCACAGCGGCTGTCGCGCGTGGGCAAAATCAGAAAACGTTGATTTCTTAAGTCGCCGAACTCATGCAATGTCTTCGACGATTGATATGACTTCGGCGTCCCGCATCACGGCCCCAGATTTGCTGAGCGAGCGATTGAGCGACGCCCTCACCTTTTTCTTGTAGCGATCGACGGCCTGCCCGCTGACCTCGCGCGGCATTGGTAAATTGATTGCTATTTCTTCCATGATGCGACCGGGCGAAGGCTGCATGACGATAACCCGGTGCGCCAAAGCAACCGCCTCCTCGATATCGTGCGTAACGATAATCATCGTCGAGTGCGTCTGGCGCCAGATGCCGACAAGGTGGTTTTGAAGTGCTGAGCGCGTCAGCGCATCGAGCGCCGAAAACGGCTCATCGAGCAGCAAAACCTCCGGCTGCGTCACCAGCGCGCGGGCAATGGCAGCGCGTTGCGCTTGTCCGCCCGAAAGCTCCTTCGGCAGGCTGTTCTCGTAACCTGCCAGATGAACCTGAGCCAACGCAGCCGTTGCTCTTTTATCGCGCTCACGACGGTCGAGATGGCTCAGACCGAAGCGGATGTTTTCGCCGACGGTAAGCCACGGCAGCAGGCGCGGTTCCTGGAATATCAGATTGATAAGTTGGTGCGGCGCACGAACGGCCTCGCCATTTATGGCGATTTTACCCGCCGTCGGCTGATCGAGCCCGCTGATCAGTCGCAACAACGTACTCTTGCCGCAACCCGAGCCGCCAATGACGGCAACGATTTCTCCAAGATGGACCTCAAGGCTGAAGCCCTGGAGTGCGACGACGCCATTCTGATAGGTCTTCGACAAGCCTTCGACCGACAACATCACGTACCCCCCTTTTTGTAGTTGTCCTGCCAGGCGACGAGGGGCGCGCTTATGGAAACGATCAGTCCGTCGGATAGCTTGCCGATAATGGCAAAGATGATAATTGCCGCGACGATCTGATCGGGCTTGCCAAGCTGCTGGCCATCAACGAGCAGATAGCCCAACCCCTCGGAAGCGCCCATGAATTCTGCCGCAACGACGAACATCCAGCCAAGCCCCAGGCCGGCCCGCAGCGCCACGATCAAGGCCGGCAGGACGGCGGGAAAAAGGATGCGTCGGGCAAGCTCCAACCCGGAGAGGCGGAAGATGCGGCCCACCTCAACGATCTTACGGTCGACCGAAAGCAGAGCCGTGGAAAGGCCGAGATAAACAGGAAAGAAGACCCCTGTCGCGATCAGCATCACCTTGGATGTTTCAAAGATGCCAAACCAGAGAATGAAGAGCGGCACCCAGGCAATCGATGGGATGGCACGAAGAGCCTGAAGGCTCGGATCGACCAAAGCCCGCGCGGTGGTGAAAAAGCCGGTCAACGTTCCAACAACCACGCCTGCTGCAGCCCCGGCCAGAAAGCCAAAGAGAACACGTAGACAGGTGGAGGCGACATGTCGGTAAAGTTCGCCGTTCTGTGCGAGCTGCCAGAGCGCAGCGATAATGCGGGAAGGAGGCGGCACCAGCCGTCCGGAGGAAAAACCGAAAGAGACTGCCGCTTGCCAAAGCAGAAAGGCGCCGGCCGGCACAGCAATGGAAAGTAAGAACCTTTTCCAAATTGCCGGCCGGGCGCCTGTCCTATTGCCCGCTATCCGTTCACGCAGCTGACCTGACAAGACTTCAATTGCTGTCAACGCTTGTGATCCATTACTGAGTAGCGGCGCTATTGAAACTCGTGTCGATCAGGCTGGTGGTTATCGCAGCGAGATCCGCATCAGCCGGAAGCACGCCGGCCTGCTGCAAAGCAACACCGGCCTTCAGCATCGTTACCCGCTGCTCGTCGCCGATCTGCGAATGCGTCAAGTCCGTGCGCTCCAGTTGCTTCGAGATGACAGCATCGGGAAGCTTGGCGGCTTCGATCAGAGCAGACTTCAGTGCCTGCGGATCGGCAACTGCCTGCTTTCGCGCCGTCTCGTAGACAGCAAGTACGCGCTTCACAATGTCTGGGTGCTCTTTTGCGAAGGTCTCCGTCGTGTTGAGTACGCCCCAGCTATTGTTCTCCGGCTTGCGGAAGAACAGCTTGGCGCCGTCTTCCACCTCCGCGGCCGCCATCAAAGGATCAAGACCTGCCCAAGCATCGACGTCGCCGCGGGTAAGGGCCAGACGGCCATCGGCATGTTGCAGAAGGACAAATTTGACGTCGCCTTCCTTGAGACCAGCATCGGCCAGAGCGCGGACAAGGAAAATATGCGGGTCGGTACCGCGCGTCACGGCCACGGTCTTGCCCTTGAGATCAGCGACGCTGGCGATCTTCGAATCCTTACCCGTAACAAGTGCTGTCCATTCGGGCCGTGAAAAGACATAGATCGACTTCACAGGGTTACCGTTGACGCGCGCAATCAAAGCCGCAGCGCCCGCCGTGGAGCCGAAATCGATTGAAGCGGCATTGAGAAACTCGAGCGCCTTATTCGAGCCCGCAGACTGAACCCAACGGACAGCAATGCCATCCTTTTCGAATTCCTTCTCCAGCAAGCCCTCTTTTTTGAGAAGCAGGCTCACCGGATTGTAGGTTGCCCAGTCAACGCGAATTTCGGAAACGTCCGCGGCGGAAACCTGCTGCAGTCCTGCGCCAATAAAAGCGGCCATCGCCACGATACGCAAAATGATCGACTTCATATCCCTCTCCAGCTTGCATTATTGCCGTGTAGCGTAGGGAGGGACGTCAAAAATTTCTAGAAATGACGTTTCAATGTCCACTAAGTTTATGGAATTTATGCCGTGCTTACGCGTAGCTTTGAGGTCTTATTCAGCTATCTGCGGGCCGTTCAGTTGTTTGACAGGATGGCCGTCACTTCGCGTATGTTCATGGATGATCTTTCCGGCGAAGTTCGGGATGTTCAAAGGCGACAGAATCCAGGTTGGCCGCTGACGTTCGTGTCAAGCATGGCCGCCTGCTTGTTTCCTACCGGAGCGACACCATCGTGCTTGCGTGCCAGACGCTCGAGACCTAAATTGGCGAAATGCTTGATCATTCGTCTCGACAGCTGTCGCCGTCAAATATCCCAATGGATGCGCTAAGCGAAGTCCTACAAGACTTTCGCTTGAATGGAGTCAACTATGGGCGGTGCGAACTCCAACATCCATGGAGCATCGCCTTTTCGCACCAACAACTGCTTCGCTTTCACTTCGTCAGCCAAGGTCCGTGCTGGATCCATACCGAAGCCCAGGGATGGCAGGAGTTGCACGATGGTGATCTGGTGCTACTGCCGCAAGGTATCGCACATCGATTGGCCAGCGCGCCAGATGTTGAGGGCGACTCGCTCGAAAGCTGTCAGATAACAAGGTTGGGCAGCAACGTTTGCGAAGTGTTACGGGAAGGAACGGGTACGACCAGCACGCTGTTCTGCGGCTCCATGGCTTTGAGCGCATATGCCCTCAACCCTTTGATCGCCTTGATGCCGCCCATCATCAAGGGCTGCGATGTAGCCGGCAATGACCCGATCGTTGGTCCGCTGCTGGCGGCCATGACGGCAGAGGCTTCACAGCCTCAGATGGGCAGCGCCACTGTCCTATCCCGCATGGCGGACTTGCTCGCAGCGCGGCTTATCCGCTGCTGGGTCAATTGCAGCGGAGCCTCGACCACCGGCTGGCTCGCCGCCATCCGCGACCCCCACCTCGGTCGTGTGTTGGCAGCTATGCACCGAGACCCAGGCCATAACTGGACCCTAGAAAGCCTCGCCAGTGTGGCAGGCCAGTCGCGCTCGATCTTTGCCGAGCGCTTCAGCGCTGTCTTAGGAGAGGGTGCGGCACACTATCTTGCCCGTCTGCGGATGCAGCTTGCCCGCGAATTGCTAGGTCAAAGCGGCATGTCGGTCGCCGAAGTTGCCTCCCGGTTAGGTTACGAATCCGAGGCATCCTTCGCGCGCGCCTTCAAGCGCATCACCAGCGTCTCGCCCGGCGTTGTGCGTCGCACAAGTTCCGGACGAATAGACATGGATTTCGGATTTTAAGACACATATCATCCCAATAAGTTCGTCTATGAAATCTCCGAACGCAGGAGATGACTCAATGACGGACACGAGATCACAACTAGACGACGCGGCGATAGACTTTCATACCGCCGAGCCAGCCGCGTGGAGCGTGGCCACTTGGTTCGCCGTTCTTTCGATGGCGGCTACCAGCTTTGCGCTGGTGTCAGCTGAGTTTTTGCCGGCAGGCCTGTTGACGCCAATGGCGCGCGATCTTAGCATTAGTGAGGGAACAGCCGGGCAGGTCGTGACCGCGACCGCTTCCATCGGCGCGGTGACCGCCTTGTTGAGCAATGTTCTCATCGGCAGAATGAACCGCAAGACCGTACTCGTTGGTCTCAGTGCGTTGGCAATTGGCTCTAACATACTTGCGGCGCTAGCGACTGATTTTTGGTTATTATTGTTGGGTCGAGCCGGATTGGGCATCGCGCTTAGCGGGTTCTGGGCGCTTTCGGTTGCCGTCGTGGCGAGGCTGGTGGGTGCGAATGCGACGGGTCGGGGGATGGCTATCGTCACCCTCGGGGTCTCGCTCGCCACCATAGCTGCACCGTCGGTGGGCGCTTTGATCAGCGACTGGCTGGGCTGGCGTAGCGCCATGGCTATGACAGCAGGGCTTGCGGCGCTTGCCATGCTGCTGCAGGTACTCAGCTTGCCGACGCTGCCCGCAAGCACAGGCAACAGTCTTGCCGATGTTTTTAGCCTGACAGGGCGGCGTGGCGTTCAACTCGGAATGCTTGCCATCCTTTTGCTGATGACGGGGCATTTTGCTGGTTCTGTTTATGTGCGTCCGTTCCTCGAAAAAGTGACGCTCCTGGAAACCGGGCCGATTGCCATGGCGCTGCTCGGGTTTGGTATCGCCGCCGTGATCGGAAATATTGCGGGCGGCCGAGTGGCCGACGTCAATATCCGCATGGCACTCGCCATTACGGCAGCACTAATGGCATTTGCGGCGCTCGCGCTGGTGCTTTGGGGCGTCCACATCGGCGCTGCCTTCGGTTTCGTTACGCTTTGGGGCTTCGCCTTCGGCATGGCGCCGGTGGTGCTGCCCACCAATCTTTCCCGCGGAGCACCCGACGCTCTGGAGGCAGCGGGGAGCCTGATGGTCGTCTCTTTTCAGGTTGCCATTAGTATCGGCGCGGTTTTCGGCGGCTATGTCGTCGATCATTACGGCGCCGTTGGGCCCTTGACCCTTACCTCCGCCCTGGCCGCATCGACCGTCGCTTTGGCGCTGACGCAGCCGCGCAGCTGATCTTCGCTGCCGGGTTGAGCAACCAGGCGCAATCGGCCTGACGATGGTGTTGAGACGCCTGTGCATCTCTAAGGCACCAGCTGGGCGCATGCCGGGGCCGAGTAGCGCTCCTGGCGCTCTGGAAATGAGGCCGCCGGCAATCGTCGGCGGCCTCGATCGTGTCAGGTTATAATGACGTCCTTACCTTCTGCCTTGAGGCGCGCGAGGCCGTCCTTCATCTGCTGCAGCTGTTCAGCCGAGTGGAGTTGCCAGTCCGCGACTTCGCCCACGACGCGAAGCGGTTCGCGAAAGCGATCTGACCGGGAAAACGTCTTGTCAGTCAGGTGTGCAAAGAGCGAAAGCCTACAGGAGCGGACCGGTCTCTTCGAGGAGGACATCCCTAGCGGGTGCCCGCGCCCGATTTCAGCCTTGCCACGGGTCGATTACGATCACGCCGGTATCACCGAAATCCTGAACATTACGCGTGACCATAGTTAAACCGTGAACCAGCGCGGTAGCGGCGATCAAAGCATCAGTCTCGTTGCGGCGGTCTGGAATATGTAAGTGGGCACAACGCGTCGCTATCGCGTCATCAATTGGCAGAACCCGCTCGGCGAATTCAGGGCGAACACGGCTATCCATCCATCCCCGCAAGCGAGAACCCTGGGCGGCGTCGCGACGCTGGATGGTTAATATCCCGCGCTCAATTTCCAGGATCGTAATCGCGGAAATGAACAAGTCATTGGAATCTTGCGCACCGACCCACTTCGTCACATTGGCATCTGCTTTACCGTCTCCAACTTTGCGCAGCTCGGAGACGACGTTTGTATCCAGCAGGTACTTCAAGACAGATCGACCTCGCGAGGTGCAATTTCGGCTCTCAGTGGCTCCCATTCGATCGTCGACAAACCAGGCATTGAAAGAGCCTCGACGAGATTCCGGCGCTTGCCGGTCAAGCGCTCGAATTCGCTGTACGTCATCAACACATGGGACGGCTTCCCGCGATCTGTAATAATTACAGGTCCTTTTTTGGCAGCCTTCTTTGCCCTACTGACGTCATGGTTCAATTCCCGGCTAGACAAACTTGTGGTGCTCATAGAATGTCTCCATGTAGGAACATACCTACATATATGATGTTATTGACTGTAGAGCAATATCCAAGATAGCCGCCTTGATGGGGATCGAGCCGGCCCAAGAGGTTGTTTTATATAACAAACATACACCACCATACGCACGCCGGGCAAAGCCGTCAAAGCACCCCCTCGAGCTATCCGACCGGGCTCGCCGTGGTCAAAACAGCCTAACGAAACAGGAGCCTCACCCGATTACCGCCCTAGATCTCATGCCATTCTGATCGTTTGTGCATGCGGCATCCGCCCCTGGTCTGCAACCTGCTTTGCATGACCGAGACGAACTCGCAGAAGGAATTTAGATGAGCAATGATCTGATCGTCGGCTACTCGGGCAATATCTCCCCCGTCGCGCACCAGGCGTTTCGCGGAGAGCCTAGCAGCTTCACTGGCGAAGCAGCCGGCCTGCAGCATACCGTCTTCGACGTCGGAGACCTCGGCACATCGCTGGCGGCCGCAAGGTCGGTGGCGAACCTCGATCCGGCCGCAAGAAAGGTGATCCAAACAATCGTCGAGGCCGAAGCCTCGTCATCGGTTCTCCAACCTAAACAGGGAATTACACGGGCCTGTTCAAGCATGTCTTCAATTTACGGGATGCAGCAGACTTGCGCGGTAAAACCCGTCATCCTGACGGGAGCCGGCGGGGGCGATCGACACTTGCTCGTTGTCGAGCATCAACTTCGCCCCCTATTCGCTTTCTTTGAGGCTTGTTCTGCCAACGGCAATCTACCCCTCGAGCCGCGATTTCACCGATGGCAAACCGTCAACGGCTATACTCGGTCGCGTAAACCAGGTGCTGGCGGAGGCCTCCATCCTCGTGCAGGCGCGCTCCGCAGCAGACGCAATTGCAGCGGAATAAGTACTCGGCCGGCAAGGGCCTGATCGCCGCCGGCTTCGTGGGGAAATTGAAATGTCCTCTCTGGTGCAAAGTCAAAACGTCACTTTGCGCTGTGATCTGACCGGCTGGTCCGGGTTGCAAGGGACGGATCGGGGCGGGTGGATCGCTCGCCAATGGCGTTGCCAGTCAGGAGACCGCATCACTCTGCGGCAATGAGGCGATATTCCCGGCGTCGAACTCCGGCTCTCCCTGGAATGCGTTCCGGAGAAGACGTTGCCACGCGATTTGGAGAGGGAACGAGGACGCGAACCCCCCGCTGTTCATCACAGCTCGCTGCTTCTCAATCTGGACGGAGTGTCTACATTGCTGCCTGCGCACGCATAGCCTCCATTGGCGAGAAAGTGATTGAAGAATAAATTGCAATATATACAATATGATAGCTAGCTTTCCGATAGTTAAAATTTAACTCTCGACAACACACGACATCAAAAACACGCGCTGATTCAACATGAGAAACGTGCGACTCTGCACCGAGCTTGAAGATGAGGTGCAGTCCTATTTTGAGGCTTCCGGCCCTCGAGTTGCCGTGACGAGTTCTCTACCCATGCAGCAATGTAAAGGGGCTACGACGTCCGTGCCAACAGCCAGGTTTGCGTGGAACAAACGCGGTGCCTACATCCGGTCTGGACATGAGCGGCCTGCCGGAAAAATACCATAGATGGGCTAATCGGCTTCGTGCCCTATCCCATCCGTAGGGAGCAAGGGCCTGCACCACCTGCCGATGATACAGTCGCGTGTCGGAAACCAGGCACAACCATCATGCAGAGGAGCGCAGCCATGAAACACTATGCCGGCCTCGATGTCTCGGTCAAAGAAACGAACGTCTGTATCGTCGATGAAAGTGGGAAGCTATTCCGTGAACGGAAGGTGGCATCTCACCCGGAGGACCTCGTCGCCATGCTGAGTGATCCGGAGTTCGGCTTGGAGAGGGTGGGCGTTGAGGCTGGCCCCTTGTCCCAATGGCTGTTTGAAGGACTGGCAAAGGCGGACTTGCCCGTCTTCTGTATCGAGACGCGCCACACCAAGGCATTCCTGGACGCCCTGCAACAGAACAAAGGCGACAGGAACGATGCACGCGGTATTGCCCATATGATGCGGGTCGGCCTGTTCAAGGACGTGCATGTGAAGACGCTCACCAGCCAGAAGCGCCGCGCCTTGCTAACGGCCCGATCGCTACTGCAGGAAAAGGCTATCGATCTGGAAAACGAAATGCGCGGGTTTCTGCGCAACTTCGGACTGAAGGTAGGTCATGCCTCGGGTGGCACCTTCGAGAGAAGGATACTTGAGCTTGTCGAAAACGACGCTGATCTGAGGGAGATCATGGAGCCACTGCTCGCCGGACGACGCAAGTTGCGAGAAGGGCTCGCAAGACTGGAAAAGAGGGTTCTAGCCGAGCCGAAGCAGGACGAGGTTTGCAGGAGGCTGATGACGGTGCCCGGCGTCGGTCCGATCGTCTCGCTGGCCTATGTTTCGACGATCGATATTCCCAGCAGGTTTCGTCATTCCCGATCGGTCGGAGCGATATTGGGCCTCACCCCTGTCCTGAAACAGTCCGGCGAAATGAGCCGGGTCGGCCACGTCTCTCTGCGCGGGGACGCGATGATGCGGCGACTGCTGTATGAGGCCGCCCAGTCGATGATGACGCGCGTGGTGAAATGGTGCTGGCTGAAGGCTTGGGCCATGAACATTGCCAAGCGGCATGGCAGCAAGAAGGCCAAGGTCGCGTTGGCCCGCCGTCTCGCTGTCGTCATGCACCGCATGTGGATTGACGGCTCGGAGTTTCGCTGGTCAAGGGAGGACACTGTCTCAACTGTTGCGGCATAACGATCAACCATAGAGCCGTTTAAGGTATTCGAATCCAAGCTTCCGCGTAGCAGCGGAAGACGTCCTTCGCGGACGACGGTGATGTGAGCTCGTGGCGGCGTTTATTCCGATGATCCGTCATCAGGATGCAGCATAGATTGGACCACATCATCTACTGGACCCCATCATGGGAGGGCCGAGTGCCGATCCCGGAGAGAAGCGCGGGCCGCGAAAAGACGTTAACGCTGCATGAGCCGGACGCAGATAACGCCGGCTCCTGTCGAGCAATGCTTTCGGCTGGAAAGCGCCACAAGCGGACAAACCAAAGAGCGTCGCTCCATGCCGCGGCAGGAGAAAATTGACGTGCAAGATCGCCTCGGCGGAGCGCCAAGGTTTTCCACGAACTGTTTGAAAGATCAGCCGACTAACCGGGTCGTTGAAAAGACCGACAGGAATTCAGCTTTTCACAAAGTCCGCCGCGCTGAGGGGAACAGGTCTGTAGCCGTCGACGTCGGCAATGTCATACTCCCGACCCAGCTCTGCCGCGACCAGGACACGCCCGGATTTCGACATCAGCGCAGGGTCCCGCCAAAGTCCGGCGATGACATGGCCGATGAACCTCGGGGACTCGGAGTTGGACAAGTCGAAATATTCGGCGTTCTGCATGACGGCTTCGGTGCGTACCAACCCGGGATAGAGTGCGACGGCGGCGACTTTATGTGGACGCAGTTCATGTGCGAAGTCCGCGGCCATCTTGTCGGCGGCGGCTTTGGCCATGCCGTAGATCGTGTTGCCGTCGTAGAATTGAGCTGCCCAGAATGAAATATTGACGATCAGACCGCGCTGCGTCGAGATCATCGTCGGCGCCACTGCGCGCGACATCATGAAAGCCGCCCTCAGCGCGGTGCCGATCATTGCGTCCCACCGCCAGACGGGCTGCTCCCAGAAAGGGCGCGGCCAGGTAAAATCGCCATCCTCGACCATGTTTTCATAGCCGGGCCATGCATTGTTCACCAGAATGTCCAGCCTGTTGGCGGCCCTGATCTCTTCAGCCACGCGCTCGGTTTCGGCGTCGTTGCTGTGGTCGCAATGATGAACGACTAGTCGTCCGGGTAATGCCGCAGCCTCAAGCGCAAGGCCCTCCAGCGATCCCGCGCGTTTACCTCCCAGGCTTGCTTCCGCCTCGGAACGGGTCCTGCCGGTAACGTGGACCGTGGCTCCCTCGGCGAGCAGCGACAGCGCAATCCCGCGGCCGACACCGCGGCTTGCGCCCGTAACCAACGCGACGACATCTTTCATACTGGCTAGCCTCCCATACGATGGCTGTTGCAGGCAGGGGACATCGGAATTCTGCTGCGGGCAGAAAACGGATGCTTGCCGCATGAAACCCTAGGGAGCAGTCAAATACAATCTCGCGTAGTCTGCCCGATTAGGGCCGACTGCCGCCATGGCACAGATGCGCCAATTGCGGTCATTGCGACAACCCCATACCCGGCCACCTGTCGCGTCCGCCCTACTCGAATCTCAGTGGTAGAGAATTTGTTTTCTTAATGGTCTTCAACATGATACTCGACTTTACCGAGTGCAACCCTCCCGCCTTATGAATTATCCGCTCAAGGAATTCGCTGAGGTGATCAAGGTCCTTCACCGTGATCTTCATCAGAAAGTCGGCGTCACCAGTCTGGGAATAGCATTCAAGGATTTCGGGCGCGTCTTCGATGAAGCGATGCAGCCTTCGATTTCCCTCTTCCGTATGAGAACTCAGACTGATCGTGGTGTAAGCGGTCACGGCCAGACCGAGCTTTTGGGCGCTTAGAACGCAGACCGACTTCTCGATGTACCCCTCCTGCCGCAACCGCTCCAGACGCCGAGCGCATTGCGAGCCCGAGAGCGCGACGCGCTCGGACAGTTCGGCGTTGGTGAGGTCGGCGTTATCTTGGACCGCTGAAAGGAGGCGGATGTCGAACTGATCGAGCATGATGAGGGTACTTCCTGCGCATAATCCGCGTAATTACCTTGAGAGTGCAAAAAATTCGCACAAAAAACAAGGTGGGCGCGTTGGAATGCGGCCCGTCCGCAGTTTGAAGGCGCTATTTTCAAGCCACTTTAACGACCAAAGCCGCTCAACGCGCCGACTACCTCAGGAGATACGAATGCTTTCACTCGACGTCGCAATCTCGTTCGCGGCCGCCGCTACGGTCTTGTGCTGGGTGCCCGGCCCGGACAATATATTCGTGTTGATCCAGTCCGCGATCTACGGCCGCACCGTCGGCATTTGCGTCACTTTGGGGCTGTGCGCAGGGCTCGTATTTCACACACTCGCGGTCGCGTTGGGCGTCGCCGCGATTTTTCAGACCTCCGAACTGGCCTTCAACGGATTGAAGTTTGTCGGTGCTTGTTATCTGGTCTACCTCGCATGGAAGGCATTCAGGGCGAGCCCTGAAAAACTCATCGAAGGCGAAAGCGGCTCCGTTTCTGCACGCGGCATGATCCTCCGGGGCATGGTGATGAACGTCACGAATCCCAAGGTCGCCATATTCTTCCTTGCGTTTCTGCCACAGTTCACGTCTCCGGCCAGCGGCAACGTGGTGCTCCAGATGTTGGCATTGGGCGCAATCTTCATTACCTGTGCTTTCTTCTCGTTCATGACTATCGCCCTTCTCTCCGGTTCGATCAGCACATGGCTCAAAGGCTCCGATAAACGACAGCTCGTCCTCAACCGCAGTGCAAGTGTTGTTTTCGTCGGCTTGGCCGCGAAGCTGGCGACGGCCCATGCATGAGATTAGAAGAGGTCGGCAAGCGGTTCGACGCGCATATGCGTGGGAGACCACTGTCCGTGTCCGCTTAGGGCCGAGGCTGTCGTCTAATCGCGCGGTAAAATGCAAGCCCTTTTTTGAACATCGAAGCTGTCGTTTGCCGGGAGCAGTGTCGTCTTCGCGGTCGAT
>NZ_JACIFT010000027.1:0-76520 GCF_014197575.1 Rhizobium sp. BK538 | reverse complement strand
GTTGGAGATCGGAGGGGCATGCGCCCCTTGCCATCAGGCGTCCAGCCAAACGCGGGTCGCGACGTAGCCGTTCGACATGTCGTTGCCGATATCGTGGACATAACCCTTCACCTGCTTGGTGGAGGCGTTCACGAAATCGTTGAACATCGGCAGGATCAACCCACCTTCGTCGCGCACCATCATTGCCATGGTGCGGTACATGTCCTTGCGCTTGGCTTCATCAAGTTCGCAGCGGGCCTGCAGCAAGAGCTTGTCGAAGTCAGGACGCTTGAAACGGGTGTCGTTCCAGTCCGCCGTCGAGAGATAGGCGGTGGAATACATCTGGTCCTGCGTCGGCCGGCCACCCCAATAGGAGGTCGAGAAGGGCTGGACGTTCCACACGTTGGTCCAGTAGCCGTCACCCGGCTCGCGCTTGACCTCGATCTCGATCCCGGCCTTCTTGCAGCTTTCCTGATAGAGGACGGCCGCATCGACAGCGCCGGGGAAGGCGACTTCGGAGGTGCGCAGAAGGACCGAGCCGCTATGGCCTGATTTCTTGTAGTGGAAGGCCGCCTTGTCGGGGTCGTAGGCGCGCTGCTCGATGCCCTCGGGGAACAGCGCATAGGTGGTGTTGATCGGGAAGTCATTGCCGACCTTGCCGTAGCCGCCGAGGATCTTCTGCACCATGGTCTCGCGGTCCACGGCGTATTTGAGTGCCAGGCGCAGGTCGTTGTTGTCGAACGGCGCCTTGTCGCAGTGCATGATGAAGACATAATGGCCGCGGCCAGCGGTCGAGAGTATCTCGACGTTGGGCGCGCGTTTCAGCAGGTTGACGGTCTTCGGGTCGACGCGGTTGATATAGTGCACCTGGCCGGACGACAGTGCCGCGATGCGGGCGGTGGCGTCGTTCATGCCGATGATCTCGATCGAATCGACATAACCGCGGTCAGTGCGCCAGTCGTCCTTGTTTTTCTCGAAGGTGGCCCGCACGCCGGGCTCGAAGCTCGTCAGCTTGTAGGGACCGGTGCCGATCGAGGCCAGCGGATCGTCGACGCCGCCATTCGGCTGGATGACCAGATGGTAGTCGGACAACAGCAGCGGCATGTCGGCGTTGCCTTCGCTGAGTGTCAGGACGAGATTGCCGCCATCGGCCTTGACCTCCTTGATCGAGCCGAGGACACCGAGTGCGCCGGATTCCGACTTCGCATCGGTATGGCGCTTGAGCGTCGCAACGACGTCGTCAATCGTCAGTTCCTTGCCATTGTGGAACTTGACGCCCTTGCGGATCTTGAAGGTCCAGGTCACTGCATCCTTCGACGGTTCCCAGGATTCGGCGAGCGCCGGCACGGCAGCGCCCGTCAGCGGATCGGATTCGACGAGCATGTCTCCCCAGCAGCGGCCGACGCAGAACATGAACTGCGACAGGAATTTCGCCGGATCCTTGGAATCGGTGGCCGCGCCACCTTCAAGGCCAATCTTCAGGTGGCCGCCGCGCTTGGGTTCGGCGGCCTTGGCACTTTCGGTGAACAGCTTGTCGGCGACGGCAAGTGTGATGCCCGCTGCCATGGCGCGACCCATGAATTCACGGCGGCTGAGCCCGCCCGCGGTGACACGGCCTGCGAGATATTTGGTGTAGTCGTTCATTCCCCAGTTCCTTCTTTTATGGTGCGTTGACAGAACTTCCGGGCAGATCCGCAGGCGGTTTCCTCTCCGCCTCCGGTGCCCGCATCATGCGGGAAAATGCTGCGGTTGCCGCCGCCTCGTCATTGTCCTTTCCAAATGGGGTTTCGCTTCTCGGTGAAGGCGAGCGCGCCTTCCAATTGGTCTTCGCTCGCATAGAGCCTGTCGACCGTCGCAAACTGCCGCTTGGTGATCTTGTTCATGGCGGTCTGGAACGGCAAACCCTCTGCTTCGCGCACGATTTCCTTGATGGCGGCATAGACGAGCGGCGGACCGCTTTCGAGCAGTCGGGCAAGCTCCCATGCCCTCTCCATGAGCCGCTCGGCCGGCAAGACCTCGTTGACGAAACCCCAGCGATGCGCCTCGTCAACGTCGAGCCAGCGGCCCGTCAACAGCATGTCCATGGCGATGTGGTAAGGGATGCGCTTCGGCAGCTTGATCGACGCTGCATCGGCAACCGTACCCGAGCGGATTTCCGGCAGGGCGAAGGTCGCATGTTCGGTGGCAATGATCAGGTCGGCCGAAAGCGCGATCTCCAGCCCCCCACCGCAGCAGATGCCGTTGACCGCACAAATGACAGGCTTGTTGAGGTCGCGCAATTCCTGCAGCCCGCCAAAGCCGCCCACACCGTAGTCTCCGTCGACCGCATCACCGGCGGCGGCCGCCTTCAGGTCCCATCCGGCACAGAAAAACTTTTCGCCCGCGCCCGACACGATGGCGACGCGCAATGCCGGATCGTCGCGGAAATCTCGAAAGATCAACCCCAAGGCACGGCTGGTCGCAAGGTCGATGGCGTTCGCCTTCGGCCGGTCGATGACGACTTCGAGCACTCCGCCGTCGTTTCGTGTGCGAATGTGGTCGTTCAACCTATGCTACCTCCTCCGCCGTATCAGGGCATCAACGGCGGCAACGCCGCGCCCTTCGGGAAGAACCATCAATGGATTAATGTCGAGTTCCTCCAGGTGTGTTGCGTTCATTACGACATAATCTGCCGCTGCTGCGACAGCGGCGACCGCGGCTTCAAGGTCGCCTTTTGGCCGCCCGCGATAGCCAGAGATCAATTTTGCGAGTTTGAGCCTGGAAATCGCTGCGTGAATGTCCGTTTTCGTCGCCGGAAGCGGCAAGATGACGGAATCTTCAAGCAATTCGACGAAGATTCCGCCCGCACCGACGGTAAGCGACAATCCGAAAACAGGGTCGCGGATGGCGCCGACAATGAGCTCAGCGATCGGCGGATCGATCATCTTCTCGACGAGATAACCGGCATTCGGCGGCATGGCCGTTCCCGCATTCGATACCGCCTCACTATCGTTGAGGTTGAGTGCGACGGCCCCGGCCTCGGTCTTGTGCGCAATGCCGAGACCCTTCAACACGACCGGGAAACCGAGCCGTTCAGCCAGCTCAGCTGCTTCACCGGGAGAAGAGGCCGACAGCCCCTCAGGAACCGGAAGTCCGAAGGCGGCGAGTTCGGACTTCGCATCGGCCTCCGTCAGCGTCTCGATCTCTCCGGCTACCAAGGGCACATCGAGCAACGGCAGGGGAAGCGGCGTTTTCCACGCCCGCCCTATGCCGGCTGCGACTTCCGCGGCGGCGATCGTTTCGTCGATGCCGCACAAGGCAACGATGCCGTTTGCCATCAGCCGTTCGGCTATCGGCTCCGGCATATTTTCCGGAAGGGTCGCGAGAAGGCCGGCAAGCGCACCGGTTGCGGCGGCGGCCGTCATGACCGCCTCAACGGTCATCGCCCATTCGGACGCATCGCAGCGGTCACCACGCGGGAAGTCGAGGACGACGAGATTAAGAGCATATCCACCTTCGAACATGGCGCTGAAGGCTTCGGTCTGGCGTGCGAAATCGCCCCACACAAAGGTATGGTAATCGAGTGGATTGGAAAGCGTCACCATCTCGCCCAAGACCCGCCGCAGCCGTGGCAATTGCTGCGGCTGCAACGCACCGAATTCCACGGCCCGGCCGACGGCGGCATCTGCCATCAGCGAAGCCTCGCCTCCCGAACAGCTCATCGACGAGATCGAATGGCCTGCGAGCGGGCCGGCGACATGCAGCAGCTTCAAGGTTTCCAAGAGCGCCGGCAAGCTCTGGACGCGGCCGAGGCCGAGGCGGGCGAGCACGGCATTCGCGACGGCATCACTGCCGGAAAGCGAGGCGGTGTGCGACACGGCCGCACGCTTTGCCTGCTCGGACTTGCCGACCTTGAGCACGACGACCGGCTTGCGTGAATGGCGGGCCGTGGCGGCCAGGCGTTCGAGTGCAGCGAGATCGCCGAAGCCTTCGACATGAAGGCCGACCGCTGTGACGCGCGGATCGTCGATCAGCGCACAGGCAACGTCGCAAAGCGATGTTTGCGCCTGGTTGCCGGCAGTGACCATATAGGCGATGGGCACGCCACGGGTCTGCATGGTGAGGTTGATGGCAATATTGGAGGACTGCGTGAGGATCGCGACGCCGCGTGCCATACGCCGCATGCCGTGCTGATCGGGCCATAGCAGCGCGCCGTCGAGGCCGTTGATGAGCCCGTAGCAGTTTGGCCCGAGGATCGGCATGTCGCCGGCTGCTTCCAAAAGGGCCTGCTGCAGCTCGGCGCCGTCGCTGAGTTCCGCCGTCGCCTCGCTGAAGCCCGATGCATAACAGACTGCCCCGCCGGCGCCGGCCCGCGAAAGGCTGCGCACAATCTCGACGGTCAGCATCCTGTTGACGCCGACGAAGGCAGCGTCGGGTGCCGAAGGCAGATCGGATACCGAGCGATAGCAGGGCCGCCCGAGCACCTCGCCAAGCTTGGGGTGGACGGGCCAGATCTCGCCGGCAAAACCCATGCGGTCGCACTGCTCGATCACTCTGCGCGCCTCGCGGCCGCCGAAAACGGCGATCGTTTGCGGTCTGAGCAGGCGGTCGAGCGGGCCAGGCGTCATCGGCTCACGCTCCTAAAGGTCTAAGCAGGTCGCGGCTGATGATGTGCCGCTGGATTTCTGAGGTGCCGTCCCAGATGCGCTCGACGCGCGCATCGCGCCAGAAGCGTGCAAGCGGCAGGTCGTCCATCAGGCCCATGCCGCCGAAGATCTGGATTGCCTCATCCGTCACGCGGCCCAGCATCTCGGAGGCATAGAGCTTGGCCGAGGCGATCTGGCGGTCTGCCGAAAGGCCGGCGTCGAGCCGCCAGGCGGCTGAAAGTGTCAGCCACTCGGCTGCGTCGATTTCGGTGATCATGTCGGCAAGCTTGAAGGAAACACCCTGATTGGCGCCGATCGGCTTGCCGAACTGCTTGCGCTCGGCGGCGTAGGACAGGGCCATGTCGAACACGCGTCGTGCCCGGCCGATGCAGGTGGCGGCAACCGTCAGCCGCGTGCCGTAAAGCCATTGATTGGCGATATCGAAGCCGCGATGTACTTCGCCGAGCACCTGGCCTGCGGGAATCCGGCAATCTTCGAAGCTCAGCGTGCAGTTGTGGTATCCGCGATGCGAAACCGAATCATAGCCCTTGAGGATTTCAAACCCGGGCGTGCCGCGATCCACCAAGAAGGCAGTGATCTTCTTCTTGATGCCTTTTGGCGTGTCCTCCTCGCCCGTCGCGGCAAAGACGATCACGAAATCGGCGACGTCGGCATGCGAGATGAAATGTTTCGTGCCGTTCAGGACGAAATCGTCGCCGTTGCGGCGGGCGGCGCATTTCATCCCGCGCATGTCGGACCCGGCGTCCGGCTCGGTGATGGCAAGCGCGTCGATCTTCTCGCCGCGTACCGCAGGCAGGAGATAACGCTCACGCTGCTCGCCCTCGCAGGCCATCAAGATGCCGCAGGGCCGGCCGAAGAAAACCGTCAGCCCCAGCGAGCCGCGCCCGAGCTCCCGCTCGACCAGCGTGAAGGTGGCATGGTCAAGGCCGGCGCCACCGATCTCCTCGGGGAAATTGCAGGCGTAAAAGCCGAGATCGATGCATTTGCGCTGGATCTCGCGTCCGAGCTCCGGCGGGACGATACCGGTGCGCTCGACCTCGTTCTCATGCGGATAGATTTCGGATTCGACGAAGGCGCGGACCGTCTCGACGATCATTTCCTGTTCTTCGCTCAGTCCGAAATTCATGCCGATCCTCCTACCGTTTTTGGCCGACGTGACGGCCGACGCCTTCAGGCACCGTCAACGTCGCGTGCGCTTGCGCAATCACCTTCGCCTTGTCGTACACAGCGGCCGGTGCAGGGACAGCCTTGCCTGCCATGGTGTCGACATGCAGCAACATGTGCTCGGCCGTGGCGAGAACCTCGTCCGTGGCCGTGCCGTAAAGGGTGTGGAAGACATGCAGCCGTTTCTCGTCGACAGACAGGATCTGGCAGGTCGAATGGATCGCCTGGCCGAGCTTTGCCTCGCCGAGATGGCGGATGTGGGTTTCCACTGTGTAGTAGCTCTGTCCCGCCTCGACATAGGCGAGATCGACGCCGATCAGGCGCAACAGCGCATCGGAGGTGTCGCCAAAAACCTGCAGGTAGCGGTGTTCGGTCATATGGCCGTTATAGTCGACCCAGGCAGGGCTGACTTTCGTTTCGACGAGCCTCAGCGGCTTCGACGGGTCAAAAGACACGGTTGCCCTGCCGCCTTGCGCCCAGAGCGATTGCTCGAAGTCCTGCAGCAGCTTGCCGGCGCCCCATCCCTTGCCGCCGTGGCCACCCTTGAGGGCTTGCAGGATGCCGACGAGATTTTCGTCGCGGATGCGTTCGAGCTCGCGGATCGAGAGGCCAGCCGCCTGTTCGTCGGATTGCCGGCCGATCTTTTCGATGAGAGCCTCGTCGAGATCGACGACATCGGTGAGCTTGGTCCAGGGCCAGGCGAGGCAGGGACCGAACTGGGCGAGGAAATGGCGCATCCCGGCCTCGCCGCCGGCGATGCGGTAGGTCTGGAACAGGCCCATCTGCGCCCAGCGCAGGCCGAAAGAATAGCGGATGACGTCATCGAGGGTCTCGACGGTGCAGATATCGTCATGGATGAGCCACAGGGCCTCGCGCCACAGCGCTTCGAGCAGCCGGTCGCCGACGAAGGCCTCGATTTCCTTGGCGATGTGGACGCCCTTCATGCCGATCGGCGGCAGGCTGTCCATCGCTGCGCGGATAGTCGCCGCTGAAGTCCTCTCGCCGCCGACGATTTCGACGAGTGGCAGCAGATAGACGGGGTTGTAGGGATGGGCGACGAAGAGGCGTTCGGGATGCGTCATGTCGCGCTGCAGATCGCTCGGCAGCAGGCCCGACGTGGAAGAGCCGATCAGAGCGTTGGGGCGCGCAGCCGCATCGATCTCAGTCAGGACGCCGCGCTTGAGGTCGAGCCTTTCCGGCACGCTTTCCTGAATCCAGTCGGCGTCGGCGACAGCTTCCTCCAAAGTCTTGCAGAAGTTGAGCCTGCCGCGCGGCGGCAAGGGTGCCCCGGTCAGCATGGCATAGGCTTTTTCGGCATTGGCGATTACTTCGCCGACGATGCGGCCCGCTTCCGGATGCGGGTCGAACACATTCACGTCGATGCCGGCCAGCAGGAACCGTGCGATCCATCCGCCGCCGATGACGCCGCCACCGATACAAGCCGCCTTATTGATCCCTGCCATCCCGTCCTCAGCGCTTCGTCAGTTTGAGTTTCTTGCGGACGTCGTCCGGACCGATGATCCGCGCGCCCATGCCTTCGACGACCTGCACGGCCTTTTCGACGAGCTGCGCATTGGTGGCGAGCTGGCCCTTGCCGACGAAGAGATTGTCCTCGAGCCCGACGCGCACATTGCCGCCCGCCAGCACGGCCGCCGCCGGATAGGCCATGGCGTTGCGGCCGATCGAAAAGGCCGAAAAGGTCCAGCTCTCCGGTACGTTGTTGACCATCGCCATGAAGGTATTGAGATCATCGGGCGCGCCCCAAGGAATTCCCATGCACAGCTGGATCAGTACCGGATCTTCGATCAGGCCTTCCTCGGCAAGCTGCCTGGCAAACCAGAGATGACCGGTGTCGAAGGCCTCGATCTCGGGTCGCACGCCAAGATCCGTCATCTTCTTGGCCATGGCCCGCAGCATGGCCGGCGTGTTGGTCATGACATAGTCGCCGAGGTTGAAATTCATCGTGCCGCAGTCGAGCGTGCAGATTTCCGGCAGGCATTCGGCGACATGGCTGACGCGCTCGCTGGCGCCCGCCATATCAGTGCCTTTCGCATTGAGGGGAAGGGGGGCTTCGACATCCCCGAAGATCAGGTCCCCGCCCATACCGGCGGTGAGATTGAGGACGACGTCGATATCCGCCGAGCGGATGCGGTCGGTGACCTCCTTGTAAAGGTCGTTGCGACGGCTGGCCGCACCCGTTTGCGGATCGCGGACGTGGCAGTGAACGACCGCAGCACCAGCCTTGGCCGCGTCGATGGCGGATTCGGCGATCTGCTTGGGAGTGATCGGCACGTGACTGGATCTGGAAACTGTATCGCCGGCGCCGGTAACAGCGCAGGTGATGAAAACATCGCGGTTCATCGCAAGAGGCATATTGTCGTTCTCCCCGTCTTGTCCGCATTACGCGGCAGGATGAATGAAGATGCTTTGCAATTTCGGAGGCGATCGATACATTGTCAGAATTAAAGGGAGGTGGCTTTGCTGCAGCGATCGACGGAACGGCTCGATATTGACCTTCTCGTCCTGCCGGATACGAACCTGATCCTGATCGCGTCGGTCATCGAGCCGCTGCGCGGCGCCAATCGCATTTCCGGCAGCGAGCTCTATCGCTGGCGGCTCCTGACGCCAGACGGTGCGCCGGTCCCGACCACCAGCCATATCGCCGTGCCCGCCCAAGGGGCCTTCCGGGCGACGAGCGAGGATGCGCCGCTTTTCGTGCTTGCCAGTTACAATTGGCGTCGAAGCGCGACGCCGGCGCTCAAGATGCAGCTCTCCCAGGCTGCCCGCTACCGCAAGGTGATTGCCGGCATCGAGTCCGGCACATGGCTGCTGGCCGAGGCAAGCCTACTCGACGGACTGCCGGCGACCGTCCACTGGGAGGACTACGAGGATTTTGCGCTGGCCTATCCGCAGGTGAGGGCGGTGAAGGATCGTTTCGTCATCGACGGCAAGCGGCTGACGACATCAGGTTCGCTTCCGACCGTGGATCTGATGCTGGAGGTGATCAGGCAACGGCAGGGTTATTCGCTGGCACTCGAGGTCAGCCGGCTGTTCCGTTACGAGCAGCCTTCCTTCCATGCCGACGAACAGCTTTCCGCAGCCTCGGCAGGGCTGCGCATGCATGATCCCCGCGTGGCACAGGCAGTGCGGCTGATGGAGGAGCATATCGAGCAGCCTCTCATTCTGGCGCGGTTGGCCCGCAAGGTGGGCATCAGCGCTAGGCATCTGCAGGATCTTTTCCAGCAGAACATCGGCGCGCCGCCGCATGTGCACTATCTCGCCCTGCGTTTGAATGCGGCCCGCCGCAAGGTAATTGAGACGACAGCCTCCTTCGCCGATATCGCCGCGGCGACCGGTTTCAACTCGGCCTCGGCCTTTGCGAGAAGCTACCGGACGAGTTTTTCCGAGAGCCCATCCGAGACCCGGCGCCGATTGCGCCGCCGTATCACGTCATCGCCGACATAGGCTGGAACGCGTCCCGTACCATTTCGGCCAGTTCCCGGACGGCCTCACTGGAGCGAAAAGTGCTCCGGCGGAGCACGACCTTGGAGGAATCGACCGGCGGGAAACCGTCTTCGGCGGTCAGCTCCCGGCAGCCGGGCGGAATGTTGCTGCGGGAAAGCGTGGTGACGGCGAGGCCAGCCGTCACGGCGTTTTTCAACCCCGAGCCGGTATCGGCGATGAATGCAATCCGGTAGTTGCGGCCCAGCTGCTCCAGCGACCGCAGCGCAAAATCGCGCGACCAGATGGAGTTGCGATAGGTTGCAACAGGCAGGGGATCGATGTCATGCAGCCGGTGGACCATGGATGTGACCCAGACGGTCGGATCGATGCAGAGAACCTCGCCGTTCGTCTGGTCGCTCCAGTCGAAAACGACGGCCAGATCGAGCTCGTCGCGCTCCAGGGCGGCAATGTTGCGGACCGTATAGTCGCAGGACACGGTGACCTCGACGGCCGGGTGGCGTACGGCGAAAGCCGCAAGTGCCGCCGGTAGCACCGTCTGGCTGTATTCCTCGGGAATTCCGATGCGAACCGGCCCATCCAGCGGTTTGCTGCGGATCGTCGCGGCAGCCTCGCTCAACAGGTCAATGATCCTGCGGGCATAAGGCACAAGCTGTATGCCCTGGCGCGTCATCAGGACGCCGCGAGCGCCCCGTTCAAACAGAGTTTCGCCGATCGTCTCCTCGAGCCTCTTGATCTGGGTGCTGACGGCCGACTGTGTCCGCCCAATGCGCTGGGCAGCCGCGGAGAAATTGGACGTCTCTGCGACGACTAGAAAAGTTCTGAGTAAGTCGCTCTCGATTGGCTCGTGCATGAGTAGCCATAGAAAAAATCGATGATAGCTATCTCAACTATTCGTTTGTCTAATGTCAACTCCTGGCGCAGAAAAGAACGGCGTTCGACTTCCTTCTTTGAGAATATCTGCGTGACCATAGAAAATCCGGCCAGACGCCTCGCAGGCAGCGAGCATGGGAAGGGTGTGCTTCTCATCGTTGCCGCGACGCTTGCCTGGAGCGCGAGCGGTGTCTATTCGCGGCTCCTGACCACCGACGTATGGACAGCGATCGCCTGGCGGTCGTTGTTCGGCGGACTGTTCCTGCTGATCCCCTGTCTTTTCCTCGAAGGGGGTATCTCACGGCGGCAATGGCGTTCCGTCTTCCATCCGTCCGGTCTTGCCATGATCGCATGCCAGACTTTCAGTCAGGGATGCTTCATCGGGGCGCTTTACATGACCACCGTCGCCAATGTGACGATGATCTATGCGACGACGCCCTTCATCGCAGCCCTACTCGGCTGGCTCATCCTCAAGGAGAGGGTTGCCAGACGGACGCTGATTGCCGGCGGCATCTCGTTCTTCGGCGTCGCGGTCATCGTCGCCTCGTCGATTGGCGGCGGCACGGGTTGGGGCGATCTGCTGGCGCTCGGCATGACTGCGTCCTTCGCGCTCGTCATCGTCATCCCCCGCATCGATCCCGACGTGCCGAGCCTGCCGCCGACCGTCGTCAGCGCTTTCCTGACCCTCGTCATTTTTGCTCCGTTCGGTTCAGTGAGCTCGCTCGATCTGCACAACTGGATCGTTCTTGCCGCCTTCGGCGCGACCAATTTCTCCCTCGCGCTGGTGCTCTTCCTTGCCGGGGCAAAGCGGATGGCGCCGGCGGAAGCGGCGCTCATCGGCACGATGGAAATCGTGCTCACCCCCTTCTGGGTCTGGCTGTTGTTTTCCGAACAGCCGCCCGTCGCCACCTATTTCGGCGGCGCGATCATTCTTGGTGCCGTGTTCTGGCACACGACTGACCGCATTGCGCCTAGAACAGGATAACAGCCAAACAGCCGCCCATTTTCACGCCGGCGGTCATCAAACCTGTCCGGACGGTCGGCAAGCCATTGCTTCTGCTCTCAACAGGGTTGAGCAGCGACGTGAAGGTCGTCGCAATGTTGTGATGCCTGCAGGCTTTTATCCCATCCGCTCCGATGCGTAGCTCCCTGGGCTCGGCGGGAACACGACGCTACGATTGCCGTTCAAGAAGACGCGGTGATGGATGTGCGCATGGATCGCACGCGCAAGCACCCAGGTGCTGGCAATGACAATGAAGCGACAAACCAGCCCGCAAGCAGGCTGTTGCGCGCAACCGTTGTTGCCTGCAAAACACCGTTGCTTTTGAGCCGTCATCTACTCAGGAGCTATGGCAGTCGGAGGTCCGCTGGCCTCGTCGCGCCCGTGGCCGAAAATTCGACGTTTGACAGCCTCTCTGACGGTTTGGACGAGGATATACAGAAGTGGGATAACCAGGAGGCCGACGACAGTGCCAACGAGTAGTCCTCCCAGGACTGTCGTACCGATTGCCTGCCGGCTGGCTGCTCCCGCGCCCGTGGCGACGACCAAAGGCACAACGCCAAGCACGGACGCCATCGCAGTCATCAAGACGGGTCTAAAGCGCTGTGCCGTTCCCGCGGTGGCTGCTTCCATGATGCTGAGGCCTCCTTCGCGGCGTTCCTTGGCAAATTCCACGATCAGGATCGCATTTTTCGCAGCAAGCCCGATAAGCAGCAACAGGCCGATTTGCGCGTAGATATTGAGATCGATGCCACCAATCACGAGACCGCCCAACGCTCCGACAACGGCCACCGTCACCGACAGCATCACCGCCAGCGGCACGCTCCAGCTTTCATATTGAGCGACGAGGAAAAGGTAGGTGAAGAGGATCCCCATGATGAGGATGATTGCTGTCTGATTGCCTGCCTGCCGCTCCTGCAGCGCCAAGCCGGTCCACTCGTAGCCGAAGCCGGGGGGCAATTTTTCCACCGCGAGCGTTTCCATGGTCTCCAGCGCATCGCCGGTGCTGGAGCCGGCCGCTGCCTGGCCGTTGATCGCAGCCGACGGGAAGAGATTGTAGCGGTTGACCGAGTTCGGACCGTAGACGGTCGAAATCGAAAGCAGTGCCTGCAGCGGAACGAGATTGCCGGACTGACCTTGCACCCGCAATCGCTGAATATCTTCAATTCGGGTTCGGAAACTGGGCTCGTCCTGAATGCGTACCTGGTACACCCGCGAGAAGATGTTGAAGTCGTCGACATATGACGATCCGAGGTGGGATTGAAGCGTGCTGAAAATCGTTGCTGGCGAAACGCCGAAAAGTTCGGCGCGCTTCCTGTCGATATCGAGATAGATTTGTGGCGTATCAGCAGAAAAAGTGCTGAATACGCTGGCCGTCTTCCCCGTCTGGTTTGCCGCTACGATCAGACCGCGCATCACTTCGGCCAGTTCCTCCTGACTTTGCCCTTCGCGCGCCTGAAGACGGAAGTCAAACCCCCCCGTCGTACCGAGGCCGGGTATCGCCGGTGGATTGAACGGTACAACCGACGCGGTCGAAATCGTTGCGAATTCAGCGCGTAGTCGGTCTATCAGTGCAAAGACGCTTTGATCGCTCTCCCGCTCATTCCAAGGGCGCAATGCCGCGATGACCATTCCCGAGTTGGAGCCCCCGCCACCCACCATGCTTGAGCCGGCGATTCCGATCGTATTTGCAACGCCAGGGGTTCGCTGAAGCACGGAGCTGACCGTTGCAATTGTCTGCTGCGTTCTTTCCAGGGATGCCCCGCTTGGCAATTGCACGTTCATGAAGAGATAGCCCTGGTCTTCGGCAGGAACGAATCCAGTCGGCAAGACACGATAGAAGCCGTAAATGCCGCCGAGAACGGCTACAAGGAGCAAGGCAGCTAGAACCAGCCTGCGGGAAAAAACCTCCAGCAAGTTCAGATAAAAGCGTCGTGACGCATCCAGCCCCTTGTTCACCTTGCTGAAAAGTCGTGACGGGCTGTGTCGCGCGGGCCGGAGCATGAGAACGCATAGGGCCGGGCTCAACGTCAACGCATTGATCGTTGAGAAAGTGATCGTGACCAGAATCGTGACGGCAAATTGACGGTAGAGCTCACCGGTTATGCCGGCAAGAAAGGCCACCGGAATGAAAAGGGCGGCCAAGACCAGCGTGGTGGCGACGATCGGACCCGTCACCTCGTTCATGGTGCGCAAGGTCGCTTCCCGTACGCCAACGCGGGCTTCGCTCATCACTCGCTGAACATTCTCCGCAACGATGATTGCATCGTCCACCACGAGACTGATGGCGAGTATCATCGCAAACAGGGTGATGGTGTTGGCCGAATATCCCATGAGGTAGAGCACGGCGAAGCCGCCTACCAGCGAAACGGGTATGGTCAATGTGGGGATTACTGTCGCGCGCCAGTCTTGTAGGAAGATAAAGACCACGGCGACGACGAGGGCAAAGGTAATGGCCAGCGTGACGAGAATTTCTTCGATCGTCTGTCGAACGAAAGCGGTCGTATCGAAAACCACCGTATACGCGACGTCGTCGGGAAACTGCTTCGATAATGTCTCCAATTCTTTGAGGACAGCGGCGGACACGGCCAGGGCGTTGGCATCTGACGATTGATAGACGACCACCGTCGCACTGGGCTGCCCGTTCAAGGTGGAGGCAGTGTCATATGATTGTGCGCCGAGTTCTACTCGGGCAACGTCGCGGATGCGTACGATCGCGCCATCCCGGTTCGTACGAACGATGATGTCGCCGAACTCGGTTTCGCTCGCAAGCCGTCCTCGGGCCATAACGGTCAACTGCATTTGCTGGCCTGCTACCAACGGCGGTGATCCGAGCTGCCCGGCTGATGCCTGAGCGTTCTGAGCCTGAATGGCCGCAGTCAGATCGGCGGCCGTTACTGCGAGGGCCTGCATGCGGTCAGGGTTCATCCACACGCGCATGCTATAGGTGGGGCCGAAAACGCTCGCTTCTCCGACGCCGGGGAGCCGGGCGATCGCGTCTCGGATGTTTATCGTCGCGTAGTTGCTGATGAAGATTTCGTCTTTCGTACCCCTCGGCGAGTAGATCGCGAAACCGAGAAGCATGCTCGACGAACGGCTTCTCACAGACACACCGGTCTGGGTCACCGCAGCCGGAAGTCGCGGCGTTGCCATGGCCACCCGATTCTGAACGTTGACCTGGGCGATTGCAGGGTCTGTCCCCGCGGCAAATGTCACCGTCAGACTGTATGTGCCATTGTTGGTGCTGGACGACGACATGTAGAGCATGTCTTCGACGCCGTTCACCTGGTCCTCGATCGGCGCTCCCACGCTGTCCGTCATGACGCTGGCATTGGCACCGGGATAGCTGGCAGTTACCTGCACCTCCGGCGGTGTAATCTGAGGGAATTGAGCGACCGGTATCAGGAGAAGGGAGACGGCGCCCGCGATCATCATGACGATCGCAATGACCATCGCGAACCTTGGTCTGGCAAGGAAGGGTCCGGATATATTCATTGCTGTGTACCAGCTTGGGGCGCGACGGAGGACGGCGAGGCTACGATGCCTTCCGGAGCCACCGGCGTGACATTCACGACCGCTCCCTCGGAGACGTTCTGCAGTCCCTCCACGATGAGGTTCTCGCCCCCTTTCAGTCCTTCGTCCACAGCCCAGTTTCCGTCGACCTGCTTTGAGACTTTTATGCGCTGGAGCGTAACCTGCTTCTTCTGATCGACAAGCAGGACGAATTTGCCCACGCGGTCTTGCTGGACAGCGCCTAACGGGACAACCGGGCGCATCTTCCGTTCCGCCTCCGATATGATGACTGTCACGAACTGGCCTGGAACGAGCAGGTGCTCTGGATTGCTAAACAGTGCTCGAATTGCCAGTGTGCCCGTTGTCTCGTCGATTTCGTTTCCGAAAAACTCGATCTTGCCCGGCTCACTGTATTGCTGGCCATTGGACAGACGTAAGGTGGGCTCATACTTCCTGGCCAGATCGTCTTTGCCTATGCCGCCCGCGGCAGCCCGCAGGTCAAGGATCGACCGGTCGCTGACGGAGAATACGACGCGGATCGGGTCCATTTCGACGACGCGTGCGAGTATCGGTGAACTGCCGCTTACGAAGCTTCCAATTGACAACTCTGCTGCCCCGATGCGTCCCTCGATCGGGGAGGTTATTCGACTATAGCTGAGGTTTAGCTCTGCTTGCCCTACTCGTGCCTGCGCCGACAAGACGTTCGCTTGAGCCGTTTCCACCGCAGTTTGGCTCTCCTCCAGCGTGGCGCGCGAGACGGTCTGTGAGCTCAATGACTGATTTCGTTCGAGCCGTCGTTGCGCGTCCGTCAGCGTTGCCTGAGCGCTTGCAAGGGAAGCCTGGGCATCTTCGAGGGAGATTTCGAGCGATCGCTTGTCGATGAGAAAAAGATCCTGATCCTTCCTGACGATCTGGCCTTCGTCGAAAAGCCGCATGTCGAGGAAGCCTTCGATCCGTGAGCGGATGTCTACCGCGTCCACCGCTTCGACACGTCCGACGAATTCATGCTTTGCAGAGACATCTTCAATCTGAACGCTCGCTATGCCGACGGTTGGCACCGTCTGCCCCAAGACGCCCTGAGGCGTTGACATAAACGCGACGAGGAGTGCGCTCAGATAGGCCGGTGAAACTCGACGTGGCACTTTCATCGATCAGTCTCCAACGAACACGAGGAAGTCTATCAATTCAAGGCATCGCGAACTGCAGGTCAGCGGCGGCCGCAAATGCTACCAATAGTCGTGACAATCGGCAATGCTTGGCAAGATTTTCGCTCTGAGGTGAGCCCAGGAGCCTCTGCTCGGCCGCAATGGCCTGATCCGGCGCTCCTCGGGCGCTATCGTCCAATTTTGCTCAACCGGCCGACGACACTTTCGATAAGACTGTCTTCGTCGCGATTGCTGAAGATGACTGCTGCGATCTCGATCCCCTCGCCGGGTTCGAGCAGGTGGCCCTTAACCAATCTGAACGGGAGCTCGCTGCCGTTAAAAGATTGAAGCGGGGCCGCTGTGATCGCGGCTGCGGCGAGGCGGTCGCGGTTCTAGAGGTTGATCCCAGGCTTTGATGGGGCATTCCTGTCTTCCGAATCGAAGGATGCACTATGGGCCAGGTTCTTCATGGGAGCGCCACGACGACAGAGGCAGTCCGTCGAGCGATACACCACAGTCAAGAGAGCCTGAGGACGCTTTCGAAGCGTTACGGGATCAATCAAAAGACCCGTCCCCAAGTGGCGGAAGCGGACGTCTGTTGCAGACCTTCCAACCGGCTCGAGAGCGGCAAACCCGGTGCGCACGCAGCGAGTGCCCCGAGAACTTGAAGGGCGCGCCTTATTTCGCGCATATGGCCGCGAATGCCGGCGGCCATAGCGGCCCGCTTGACCGGGCGCGCCACTTCCTTGTCGTTCCAACGCTCTCGCCCTACAGACTTTCCCTGTCCGGTGACGTGGCGAAACAGGGGGCCTATCGGCAAGCCTGAGGAACTTGGTCCAGGTCTCGATGGCGACGACGCAGCAGGTCGCATCCGACGACCCGCGGCCGACCTCCACCTCGCGCCGCCAGCCGGTCTTGCCGCGCAGCGTCAGCAGCAGGCCCTTATCGAGGATCTCGATGCAGCCGCGCCCATCCTCCATTTGATCACGGCCAAGGTCCGCCCCGGTGATTTCGGAGCGTCGCTAGCCTCGGGCACAATCAGTTAGATCAAATGCTGGGTAGAGCAGGGGAGAGGACGATGTCAGGCAGGTTGTCCGACGCAGCTTCGCCGGCTACAATCATGCCGCCCCGATATCGGTCCGGGAAAAGTCCTCGCCGATGAAGTGCAGCGGTTCGTCCGCGCGCTTTGCCAAAGCGTAGGAAAAGCATCGGCGAAATTCAATGCCGCTGATGACGGCCCTTGCCGTAGGTCAACCAGGCATGCGTCGCCAAATCGACTAAATCGGAATCGACCGGGATGATGTCCGCCTCGATCTTACGGAGCCACAGATCGATTTCGGCCAATGCGTGTTCTCCGCGCTGGCTGACCAGCACCAAGCGCGCTTCGAGCACGCATGTCGCCGGAACTAGGCGAACTGGGCTGGCGACAAGCGCTCTTTCGAGTTTCGCCGCCTCAGGTTCGTTACGCAGGATCGCGACGATGGCGGAGGTATCGATCACCATCAGTTCGGAATTCCATGCCCGTCATAGCCGACGATCTCCTCGTCACTGCGACTGTCCAGTTCCGGCAGGCGCGCCACCAACGCGTCCGGCACTACTCGATCTCGAACTTTATGATGCTCTTTTTGAACTCAAGGGATTTCGCCATCTCGTGCGCCACAAATACGGTTTCGACCTGAAGCCCGACAAGGTCGCCGCAAACCTCGAGCTTCTCAAGTCTGCCTTTCCCGCGTTCATTGACGCGGTGATCCGGCTAGAGAGGGCAATGAGGAGCGGCGACGATCACGACGGCGGAAACGGCGAGACGTTCAGCGCCGGACGCTAGCGCACCATTTGGTGGCAGTTGCTTTTATGAGGGGGGGGCAACACGGAACTGTCGTCAGGGTGACATTTTTTGCACTCCGTCGGTTATTGCGGCATCCATGGTCTGAGCCCCGCGCCTTTTAGGCGAACCAACCTAGTGAGATTTGTAGTCCGGCAACGTCTCGGCGGGTACGACGATACCCGCATAATGAACCGGAACGTCTTCGCGGTCACGAAAGCACCGGCCAAACGCGCAAACAGCGACATAGATCCCATCTTCGTTCAGGACGCGGTAGTTCTGCACCGTGGGATGCTCCGCAACAATGGTGTCGTTGATCTGTTTGGCCAGGGTCGGCGCATCCTGAGGATGAATACGCTCCATGTAGGTCTGTAGCGGCAGGCCATGTTCTGCTTCGTCAGGCTCAAGGCCAAACAACCGCGCAAGGGCGCTGTCTGCATAGACGAGATTGCTCCGGAGGTCCCACGTAAACAAACCGGCATCGGGCATCGGTTCGCCTGAGATTTGCGTGGAAAACAGGTGATCGCCTTGGGGTATCATGGCCGCTCCTCAGAGACCGATATGAGGAGAAGATGGAGCAGCCCTGTTCTTCCGCAAGTTGGCACTTCTCAGTACCGGGCACTCCCCAGAAGTTTAACTCGACGTGCTCACCGTTACTGTCGGACGAGTGCAGATTTCATCTAGGGTCGAAAGGATTTTTCGGACGCCGTAGTGGGTGGTCGAATAGTAGATTGTCTGGGCGTCACGTCGTGTTGTTACGATCTTGCCTTCACGTAGTCTCGCCAGATGCTGGGATAGAGCCGACTGCGAAAGACCAACTCGTTTCGCGAGCTCGCCGACGTTCAGCTCATTGTCCAGGAGAAGGCTGGCAATCACGAGCCTTTTTTCGTTTGCCAGAAGCGCAAGCAATCTTGCCTCTTCATGGAAGTTTGTATCGCTGTGCATTTCAGGGATTCACCTAACTTCGAAAACTCGCGCTTACTTAAACGTAAGGTGGCGAAATTGCTATGGCAGCTTGATCGAAATTGATTGATCGACTTTGGGCGAAGAGACGGTCCGTCCGACTGTGGCTGCCAGCGCGTATGAGCGGCGCGCGCAATGGTCTCGGGCGAAGACATTTCCCTGGATCGGACGGTGACGTCGGCCATCCGTGAAAGTCTTTTCGGGCAGCCTCTTTTCGCGCAGCCCCGATTTCTCGAAGGTGACCGACAACCTTAGCTGTCCGTCAGTTCAACCTTTGATTGCGGCCAAGACAACGTGTCGAGGGCTACTAGCTCGAATATGGGAGAAATGCTGCCCTGCAAAAAAAGCCAGTTCGCATCGCTGCAGCTTTTTTGGCGATGCAGCTTGACAATTTATTGCTGATGCCGCTTCCTGTGAAAATCCAATAAAACAGACAGGTGTCCGGAATATTGGACAAGAGCAAAATGTTCACAAGGGGAACGCCATGACATCTTCTTTTCGTGTCGGCCTGATCGCTTTGGCCGCAGCCACAATTCTTTCCAGCCCGGTTCTCGCGGACGGGAGCAAGCTCGACGAGGTGCTTGCTCGCGGTCACCTCGTCATGGGGACGGGCAGCACCAATGCGCCCTGGCACTTCAAGAGCGCCGATGACAAGCTCCAGGGGTTTGACGTCGATATGGGTCACATCATCGCCAAGGCTCTCTTTGGCGATCCTGAGAAGATCGAGTACGTCAATCAGTCCTCAGACGCCCGCATTCCGAACATCACCACGGACAAAGTCGACATCACCTGCCAGTTCATGACGGTGACGGGCGAGCGAGCCCAGCAGATCGCCTTCACGATTCCCTATTACCGTGAAGGTGTCGGCCTGATGCTGAAGGCTGATGGCAAGTATGCCGACTACGCAGCGCTTAAGGCTGCCGGCTCATCGGTGACAATTTCGGTCCTGCAGAATGTTTATGCAGAAGCTATGGTTCATGCCGCGCTTCCAGAAGCGACAGTCGACCAGTATGACTCCGTAGACCTGATTTATCAGGCATTGGAATCCGGCCGTGCCGACTCCGTGGCCACCGACCAGTCCTCGCTGGCGTGGTACATGACCCAAAACCCCGGCAAGTATAAGGATGCAGGCTTCGGCTGGAATCCGCAGACCTATGCCTGCGGCGTCAAGCGCGGCGACCAGGATTGGCTGAATTTCGTCAACACCGCCCTTCACGAAGCCATGACCGGTGTCGAATTTGATGCCTATGCCAAATCGTTCAAGACCTGGTTTGGCAAGGATCTGACGCCTCCGCAAATCGGCTTCCCGGTCGAATACAAGTAAATGGCCCGAGGGAGCGGGTCCATCCCGCTCCCGCTTCTGGAGGGGCGGCCTACAATGGGTTATACGCTGAATTTCGCTGCCGTTTGGCGCAACTTCGATTTCCTACTTAGCGGCTTGATGTTGAGCCTCGGCTTGGCGGTGATCTCGATCTTGATCGGGGCTGTCCTCGGCATATTTGTAGCTTTCGCGCTGCTTTCGAGGAACCGCCTCATCGTCGTGCCGGCGCGCTCCTATGTTACTGTGATACGAAATCTGCCGATCCTCGTTCTCGTCTTGTTTGCGTTCTTTGCGCTGCCTCAGATCGGCTTCCGGCTCGACAAGATAAAGAGCTTCGTCCTGGTTCTGTCGCTCTACTCGGGAGCGTATCTGGCGGAAGTTTTCCGCGCTGGACTTCTTTCTATTCCAAAGGGATTGACGGAAGCCGGAATGGCGATTGGCCTAACGTCGATGCAGATACGCACCTCGATCATAGCGCCACTGATGATCCGCAACGTTCTGCCGTCGCTATCGTCGACAATCATCTCTCTCTTTAAGGACACATCGCTTGCCGCAACGATCGCCGTGCCCGAGCTGACGTTTGCAGCGCGCAAGATCAACGTCGAGAGCTTCCGTGTCATCGAGACCTGGATAGTCACATCCGCTCTCTATGTCGTCACCTGTTTCCTCATTGCCGCCCTGATGCGCCTTGTCGAGCGGCGTCTGGCATTGCCGAGGTAAGCCAATGTCTCAAACTTTTCTCGATCAACTTTGGATCGCCCGCCATGTCATCGTGAATGGCGTCGCGATGACGGTATCGATCTCCCTGCTGGCCATCCTCGCAGGCTCGGTGCTCGGGATCTTTGTCGGTCTGGCTCTGGTTTATGGAAACGGTGTGCTGCGCCTGATCGTGAGGGCCTATACGGATGTGATCCGCGGCACGCCGGTTTTGGTCCTTGTCCTCGCCAGCTACTACGTCTCGAGCGCCGTGGGCATCGAATTGGGACCATTCGCGGCGGGCGTTCTGGCGCTGGCGATATTTTGTTCATCCCACGTCGGTGAGATCGTTCGCGGTGCCCTGCAAGCCATCCCGAAGGGACAGACCGAAGCTGCAAAGGCGATCGGACTGACGTTCACGCAGACGTTCACCTCCGTCCTGTGGCCTCAAGCCCTGCGCCAGTGTCTGCCAGCCTGGGTCAATACGGCGGCAGAAATGGTGAAGGCATCGACGCTTTTGTCGGTTATCGGTGTAGCGGAGCTGCTGCTGCGCACGCAGGAGATCATCTCCCGCAACTTCATGAGCCTGCAGTTCTACTTCCTGGCAGGAGCCCTCTATTTCGTCGTCAACTTCGGTATCGAGCGTTTCGGCAAATTCGTCGAGCGCAAGACTGCCCTTCCATCCTGAGGAGGCCGATCGATGGCCAAGACAATGCTTGAAATCAAGGGCCTGCGCAAAACTTATGGCCAACACGAGGTTCTCAAAGGCGTCGACTGCTCCGTGCAGGAAGGCGAGGTCATTTCGATCATCGGCTCGTCCGGCTCGGGCAAGACCACGATGCTGCGCTGCGTGAACATGCTGGAGGAATTCCAGGGCGGCACGATCAGCCTCGATGGCGAAGAGATCGGCTACCACGTCCAAGGATCGACGCGTCGGCGCAAGACCGAGAAGGAGATTGCCCGTCAACGCGCTCTTACGGGAATGGCGTTCCAGCAATTCAACCTGTTCCCGCACCTGACTGCAGCCCAGAACGTCATGCTTGGCCTCATCAAGGTCAAGAAGATGCCGAAAGCCGAAGCGCGCTTGATCGCCGAGCGTTGGCTCGACCGCGTCGGGTTGTCGGCACGAACCAATCATTACCCCGGCCAGCTTTCCGGTGGTCAGCAGCAACGCGTGGCAATCGCCCGCGCAATCGCAATGTCACCACGCCTTATGCTGTTCGATGAGGTGACCTCGGCTCTTGATCCCGAACTGGTGGGTGAAGTGCTGCAGGTGATCAAGGGTCTCGCGGCAGACGGCATGACCATGCTGCTGGTCACCCATGAGATGCGCTTTGCCTACGAAGTTTCATCGCGTGTCATCTTCATGAATCAAGGGGTCATCTGCGAGCAGGGTGATCCAAGGGAGATGTTCGTGAGGCCCAAGACCGAGCGCTTGGCTGAATTCCTGAAGACCTCCAGCTTCAACTAAAAGAGAAAGTGAAAAGAATGACGATCAAGCGCTATGGGGCCGGTGAAACTGGCGCAGGCGGACAACCACTTCCCTTCGCCCGAGCCATCGAAGCAGGCGGCTGGCTGTATGTTTCCGGTCAGGTCCCTATGGAAAAGGGGGAGATTGTCGGTGGCGGAATCGTTGCCCAGAGCCGAAAGGCGATCGAAAACCTGATTGCCATTCTCAATGAGGCGGGCTACAGCCTTGAAGACGTCGTGCGCGTGGGCGTTTGGCTTGACGATCCGCGCGATTTCTGGAGCTTTAACGGCGTGTATGCCGACTATTTCGGCGAAAACCCTCCGGCGCGCGCTTGCGTCCAATCACGCATGATGGTCGATTGCAAGGTCGAAGTTGACTGCGTTGCCTACCGCGCGGATCGCGCCTAATACTGGAGAAAAGCATGGCTGAGGCTGGTGTCGACACAGTGTCGCGGCGCACCCGAGGACTGGATCGTGCCTTTGAGATCCTCGAATTCCTGCGCGTGAGGCGCCAGCCCATGCGGCCAAACGAGATCGCCGCCGAGATCGGTGCGCCGCGCTCCTCGGTCTACGAGCTCGTCAACCTGTTGCTCAGCCATGGAATGCTCGACTACTATCAGGACGATGGCCGGGTCTATCTCGGCCGCCGGCTCTATTTCCTCGGCACCGCCTATGCCGAACAGTTCGACCTCATGCGCGAATGCGAGCGCATGCTGATCCGCCTCGCAGAGGAAACCCGGGAGACGGCGCAGATGTGCGTCCTCGAGGGTACGAAGTATACGGTGGCTATGATGCGGGAAGGCATCCGCCCGTTCCGCATTTCCTCAAATGTAGGCGAACTCGTCTCGATACCCTGGACGGCCTCGGGGCGGCTGCTCGTGTCGCACCTGTCCGACCGCCAGATCCTTGACCTCATTCCCCCGGACGACTTCGTCCTGCCGAACGGCAGGCGCCTCGATCCAGCCGACTTCATCGGCCAAGTCCGCAACGCGGCGCGCGACGGCTATTTCACCTTCAACAGCGAAGTCGAGAACTTTACGCATTGCTTCGCCGTGCCGGTTCATCAGGCGGATGGTGCATGCATCGCGACGCTATGTTTAGTCGCGCCGCGCGAAGATGGCCTGCGCAATCGGGCGGCCTACCTTGAGAGTCTTCTCGACGCTGCATCGGAAATATCCGAGAAGCTCGGCTATTCACGCAACTCGGATCGGCGTGTTGGCGCGCTAAGCTAAGGGCACCTGGCGACAAAGCCAGACGCGGACCATTTCCCGCGCGGCTTTTCTTCTAGGTCAACGCGGTGCCTTTTCGCCCTTTAGGAAGCTAAGTCGTCGCGCAACTTTGCCAGCAGTACGTCGAAGCTCAGCACGGTAACGTTATAGGTTGCTTCTTAAGCCGAGCCGGCAATGATCAAACAAGACGTCATAGGCTTCTTGCCGTTGCGTCCTATCGGCCTTACACGGCAAGCTTCGTCGTGTTTGCGAGATTGCGATAGGCGGTGGCTGGATGCGGCGCCCGCAGGCGAGGGCTTGTGCCACCCAGCTTTTCGCGAAGGGTTCCCTGTCGATACTCCAATTTGTAGACGCCGCGTTTCTGGAGTTCCGGCACCAGTAGCTCGACCGCGTCCTCGAAGCTCTCCGGGGTTACCGTGTAAGCAAGGTTGAAACCGTCGACGTCGGTCTCCTCGACCCATTCCTGCATCAGGTCCGCGACTGTCGATGGTGAGCCGACGAAGACGGGTCCGAAGCCGCCGACACCGACCCAATCGGCCATTTCCCGTACGGTCCATTCCTTGCTCGGATCGATCGTCGTGAAGGTCTCGACGGCGGACTGTACGGCATTGGTATGGCGGTGGCGCAGCACCTCGTCGGGGCCGAACTGGCCAAAGTCGATCCCCGTCCAGCCTGAGATCAGTGTCAGCGCTCCTTCAAAGGATGCGTACTGCCGGTACTCGCTGAATTTGCGCTGCGCCTCGGTGTCCGTTTCGCCGAGGATGACCGTCTGCAGATTGAAGGCGAGGATTTCGCGCGGGTTGCGGCCGGCCCGCTCGGCCGCCTGCCGGACATTGGCGACATAGCGCTTGAGCACGGCTTTCGACGGTGCGGCGACAAAAATGCACTCGGCATGAGCGCCGGCGAAGTCCTTGCCACGGCTGGAGGCGCCCGCTTGATAGAGTACCGGTGTGCGCTGTGGGGAGGGCTCGCTGAGGTGAATGCCCGGCACGGTGAAATGCTTGCCCGCATGGCGGATCGGGTGCACTTTCCGCGGATCCGTGAAAACGCCCTTCTGGCGGTCACGGACGACGGCGTCATCCTCCCAGCTGCCTTCCCAAAGCTTGTAGCAGACCTCGAGATATTCGTCGGCGAGGTCATAGCGATCGTCGTGGTTCGTCTGCGCGGGCTGGCCGACATTGAGGGCACCGCTGTTGAGGTAGGAGGTGACGATGTTCCAGCCCACCCGCCCCTTGGTCAGGTGATCGAGCGTGGAGATCCGGCGGGCGAAGGTATAGGGGTGCTCGAAGGAGAGCGATGCCGTCAGCCCGAAGCCGAGGTGTTCGGTCTCATGGGCCATGGTTGGGATGAGCTGCAGCGGATCGTTGACCGGCACCTGTGCCGAATGGCGCAGCGCCGCATCGACATTGCCGTTCAGCACATCGTAGACCCCGAGCACGTCAGCGATGAAGAGCCCGTCGAACTTCCCGCGCTCGAGCGTCTTGGCAAGATGCACCCAGTAATCGAGATCCTTGTAGGTCCAGGATTTGTCGCGCGGGTGGCGCCAGAGCCCGGGCGATTGGTGTCCGACGCAGCTCATGTCGAAGGCGTTCAGCCTGATTTCTCGGCTCATGTCACTGTTCCTGCATTGGTTTGGTTCGGCCGCGATCAGGCGCCGACCGCTTTCTGGTTGATGAAGCTGAATGCCAGCACGGCGAAGATGAGGCTGCCGGTGCCGACCTGCTGCCAGTAGAAGTTCAGTCCGGTCAAAAGCAGACCGTTGGACACGATGCTGAGAAGGAGAACCCCGAGCACCGTACCGGCGACGTTCGGCCGGCCGAGTGGCGAGAAGGTTGTACCGATGAACGTGGCGCCGATCGCATTCAGCAGGAAAGCATTGCCTGATGAGGGAATGTAGACCGTGACGGTGGACGTCAGGATGATGCCGGCAATTGCTGCGACCGTGCCTGCGAGAATGAAGATGACGGCGACATCTCGTCCAAGCGCGATGCCAGAATAGCGCACCACGCTTGGCTGCAGGCCGATGGATAGCACAACACGACCAAAACGCGTTCGAGAATACAGCACTGCGACGCTTGAGATCACGACGGCAGCGATTAGAAGTGGAACTGGTAGGCCTGCGATGGTTCCGTGCCCGAGGAAGCGGAAGGCATCGGGAACGCCGTTCGGGGCAAGATAGACGGGATTGCCGCCATTCGTCAGCAGCTGTTGGATGCTGCGGCCAATGAACAGTGTGCCGAGTGTTGCCAGGAACGGCGACACCCCGATTGCAGAAATTAGGATCGCGTTGAAGGCTCCCACAAGGGCGCCGGCCAGGAGGGCCGCGAGCAGTGCGAGCGCGACGGGTTGGCCGGCAAGAACGAGCGAAACGAACGCGAAGCTTGCAAAATCGACTGCGGTGCCGACCGAGAGGTCGATCCCGCCAGCCGACACCGCGAGCGTCATGGCAATCGAGACGATGGCGAGCAGCGTGAAGTTGTTGACGAGAATGCTCTGCAGATTGCCCGTCGTCAGGAAGGTTGGGGCGGCAGCAGAGAAGATCGAGAAGACGGCGATGAGAGCGAGTATCAAACCATACCGGGAAAGGCGGGCGATCAGTCGCCCGGCGGAAATTGAGGCAGACATGGTCAGATCTCCCATTTGCGTAGCAAGGTCGTGGCAGAGACGACGATCAGGATCAGGAGACCCTGGACGCCGCTGACGAGTGTGCTCGGCAGGTTCAGAAGCTGGAAGCCGTTGACGAGGAAGCCGACGAAGAGCGCCGATATCAGGGTGCCGGTGATCGTCGGAACAAGGCGGCGCGAAAACACCGAACCAAGCAGGGCGGTGACGACGACTGGCAGGAGCATTTCCCCGGAACCCGTCGTGCTGCCGCTGAGATAGGACACCGAGAGAACACCGGCGAGGCCACCGCAGAGGCCGCTTGCGATAAACGCACTGGCGACAAGACGCTTGAGGGGAAGGCCAGCTGCGCGGGCAGCGTCCGGAAAATCACCGACCGCGTAAAGCCGCAGCCCGAGTGGCGTGTACTGGATGATCGCCGCCACAATGGCTGTGAAGCCGATCAGGATATAGGCGAGGATCGGCACTCCGAAGCTGTCAGACGTCGAGATCGCGGTCAGCACGTCGGTGGAGGCGGGTACCACGGTGTTCTGGGTCAGAACCAGTTCAAGACCGGCAACAACATTCATCACGGCAAGCGTTGCCAGAAGCGGCACGATGCCGGCGAGCACGACGGCGGCAGCGTTGACGGCACCGATCGCAAGCCCGGTAAGGATTGCTCCCACGGCGGCAGTCGCATCGCCATAGCCGAGCTGAATGAGCGAAGCATAGACCGCAGCGCTCAAGCCCATATTGGCGGCAAGCGACAGATCGATGCCGCCAGTGACCACGTTTGAGCCTCCGGCGATCAGGACGATCGTCAAGCCGATCGCAAGAACGCCTGCGATGGCCGACTGACCGAGAACATTCCCGATGTTGCCGATCGTGAAGAAATAAGGAGCGGTGAGCGAGAAGACGACAAAAATGGAGGCAAAGGCGAGCAACGAGCCGAAGCGAAGTGCAGCGGCTGCAAGATTGCCCCTGGACTTCGGTGCGTCGCTGTCGGCAATGGCGGGCAGGGAAGCGAACTGAACATCAGCCGACATGGCGCAATCCTTCCGAAGCGCCGGTCGATGCCGCCAGCACTTCATCCGTTGTGGTGTCTAAGGAGACGAGTTCGCGGACAACACGCCCGCGGAAGAAAACGAGGATCCGATCGGTAATGCCCACAAGCTCGGGCAGATCAGAGGAAAGAACGATGACGCCGGCGCCACGGGCGGCGAGCTCTCCGATCAACGCGTAGATCTCCACCTTGGAGCCGATATCGACGCCTGCGGTCGGCTCGTCCAGGAGGTAGATCTCCGATTGTCGGCTCAGCCATTTGGCAATTGCGACCTTCTGCTGGTTGCCACCGGAAAGTGTGCGCACCAGGGCGTCTCGTCCGGTGGTCTTGATCTGCAGGCGTAAAATGAGGTCGTCGGTGTCCGAGCGTTCACGCTTCCGCTTCAGGAAGCCGAAGCGGGTATATCGCGCAAGGCTCGACAAGGTTATGTTCTCGGTCAGGCTAAGATCGAGACCCACTCCATGGCCACGCCGATCCTCCGGCACCAATGCGACGCTTCGCTCGACGGCTTGTTTGGGGTTGCGTAACTGCGCAGCCTTGCTGTCCATCTCGATCCGACCGGATGCGGCCTGTTCCAGCCCGAAGAGCGTACGGATGAGATCCTTGGCTCCCGATCCCAGCAGACCGGTGATGCCAAGCACCTCGCCACGGCGCAGCGTGAAACCGACATTGTCGTAACGGTTCGGTGCCGATAGAGCCTCGACCCTGAGGATTTCAGCGCCCGGCTCGACATGTGACTTCGGGAACATCTCGGTGATATCGCGCTCGATCATCAGTCCGGCGATGCCCTTCGCCGAGGTTTCGGCAATCGGCAGCGAGGCGACGTCGAGGCCGTTGCGCAGGACCGTCACGTGGTCGCACAGGTCCTCGATCTCGTTGAGGTAGTGAGAAATATAGATGATGGTGACGCCATCGTCGCGAAGGCGTCGGATTAGCCGGAAGAGCGTTTCCGCCTCACGCCGCACCAGCGCTGCTGTTGGCTCATCGAAGACCAGTACCTTGGGTTGGTCGAGCAGGGCACGGGTAATCTGCACGATCTGTCGTTCGGCAGTGGAAAGCTCGCCGATCAGGGCATCTTTCGCCAGCCGCAGCCCGAAGTAGTTGAGAAGGATTTCTTCTGCCCGCCGCTGCATGGCGCGGCGATCGAGGAACGGTGTTCCGGGAAGGCGTGTTTCGCGGCCGAGAAAAAGCGCTTCCCCGACAGTGAACGTCGGCACCAACAGGCGGTCCTGATGGATGAAGTGGATACCAAGCTCTTCGCAGAGATGCGGCGTCAGGCTTTCGTAGCCGCGTCCTTCGATTTCAATGCGCCCTTCGTCCGGCCTATGCAGGCCGGCAAGGATTTTGATGAGTGTGGATTTGCCGGCCCCGTTTTGACCGACGAGGCCGTGCACGGTGCTGCGTCGCACAGCAAAGGAGGCGCCTGCCAGCGCCTGCGCGCCACCGAAGCGTTTCACGATACGGTCAAAACGAATGATGTCGTCGCCGGGCTTAGCTGTTTCAGCTGCGGTCATGTTGCTGGCTCTTCACAGGTAAGGTGCGCGATGCGGCCTGGCCGCATCGCGGGACGGCTATCAACCGATGCCGAGCTTCTTGGTGATCTCGGTGACGTTGTCCTTGTTTGCGAGGAGAGCCGGGACATAAGTCTCGCGCGGCAGGGTCTGGCCAGCCAGGAGCTTGGCGACGTTGCGGATCGCGACGCGACCGATCTCGGCCGGCTGCTGGGCAGCATCGGCACCTGCTGGAGACTTGGGATCGGCGACGAGCTGGAGAACCTCGGGGCTGCCGTCGACGCCGTAGGTACGGATCTCGTTGCGGCCGGCCGCGGCAATCGCCTGTGTAGCGCCGAGCTGGGGAATATCCCAGGCTGACCAGACGGCCTTGATCGAACCCTTTTCCGGATACTTGTTAAGGATCGCGGTGATCTGCGTAAACGCGTCCTGGACGGTGTTCGGGATGACGTCGCGCAGTTCCGGTTGAAGGATCTTCACCTTCGGGAAGTACTTGATGACATTGACCAGCTGGTCGTAACGGATGGCGCAGGGCGTCACGCCGTAAAAGCCATTGAAGACGACGATGTTGCCCTCGCCGCCGATGTCGGACACCAGCTGCAAGGCGAGATCCTTGCCGATGCCCCAGTTGTCCGAGGTCGTGTTGTTAAGCGAATTGGTCGAGCCGACATCGACGGTCAGCACCGGGATACCGGCGTCGCGGGCCTTCTTCAGCCACGGGTCGATGACGCTAAGAGTACCCAGGATCTGCACCAGTGCGTCGGGCTTCTGGGCAACCAGCGTCTGCAACTGGGCGATCAGCTTGCCGTCGTTGCGGCCGGCGTCGACAGCAATCGGCTCGCCGCCCAGCCGCTTCACCTCTTCGATCTGGGCGTTGTAGACCTGCAGATCGAAATAGTGGTCGGTGCCGGTCGCGCTGATTGCGATGCGCTTGCCCTTCAGCGAAAGCCCATCCTCCGCAGCCGACGCCGACGCAAATACGCCTGCGCCTGCAAATGTTGCCCCCGCGACGGCCGCGAGCTTCAATATTTCGCGGCGGCCGAAGCCGGATGCCGTTTCTTCAGTCATGGAAATAGCCCTCTCGTTTTTCCTTTAATCCATAAAATATATGGATTTATATCATTAAGGAGAAACGTCATTCCAAAAGGACCGCCCGACGGGAAAATTTCGGAAGGCGGCAGCCAGCCCTCAGCGATCCAGGTTGCGGCCAAGGCCGTAGGTGAGGGCAAGTGCGCCGACCAGCACTGCACCCTTGACGAAGTCTTGCGTGTAATAGGGCGCGTTCAGCATCGTCAGGCCGTTCAGCAGCACGCCGACGAAGACCGCCCCCACCAGAGTTCCGAGCACATTGGGGCGGCGAAGGTTGAGAACGGCGAAGCCGATCAGAGCGGCGGCCACGGCATCCATGAGCAATGATCCGCCGGACGAGACGTCGCCGCGACCGACGCGGGCGGCGATTACGATGCCGCCGAGAGAGGCGAGCGCACCTGAAATGACATAAGCAAGCGTCTTCAGTCGCGCGGTGGACGCTCCTGCAAGGCGTGTCGCCACCTCGTTGCCGCCGGTTGCAAAGAGCAGGCGACCAATGCGCGTCCGTTCGGTGAGGACATAAAGAACAAGAGCCACGAGCGTCATGAGCAGCACCGAGACGGGCAAGGTGCCGAGGAAGCTATACCGGCCGATGAGGAGAAAGACCGGATCAAAGGCTCCTACCGCCTTCGATCCATCCGGCAGAACCAGGCCGGCCGAGATCGAGCGGCCCGCCGTCGGGATGAGCTGCAATCCGGACAAAAGGAACATCATGGCAAGCGTGGCCAGCAGATCGGGCACGCGCAGGCGCACGATAAGCACGGCGTTGATGAGCCCAATTGTCGCGCCGAAGGCCAACACGAGAGGTACCGTCGCAAAGGCATCGAACTGCCAGACGATCATGGCGTAACTTGCCGCCATGACGCTCGAGGCGGCGACCGCGCCGATGGAAAGATCGAAACCGCCGACGGCGAGCGTCACTGTGACGCCGGCCCCGAGGATCGCGACGACAGACACTGCCTGCAGGACGCTCATCAGATTGCCGATGTTGATAAAGGCTGGTTCGGCAACGCCGAAGCCGACCAGCATCAGGCCGAGCAGAATGAAGACCGCGCCGGAGCGCAAGACCGCGCCGGCGCTGCGTCTATATTTGCTGTTGCCGTCAGGTGCAGCTGTTTCCTTTGAAAGAGCACGATCATCGATCGTCGTCATGCATATGTTCCTTGAATGACTGGATTGGCGGCTGCGATCGGTCGCAGGGTATGGCGTTCGATGTTCAGGATGCGATCGGCGACCTCGTAGGCCTCCTCAGGATCGGAGCTGGCGATCAATGTGGCGCGATCGGTACGGGCGCGGATCGCGTCGATGATATCGCGGCGCGCCCCGACATCGACGCCCTGGAAAGGCTCGTCGAGGAGAAGCAGTCGGCTTGGTTCAGCCTCCCAGCGGGCGATCACAGTCTTCTGCTGGTTGCCGCCGGAAAGGCTCCAGACGGAGGCGAGGGGATCAGAAGTCTTGATCCCGAGACGGGAAATTGCCTTTGCTGCCTCGCGCCGTTCCCGGTCGCCGAGCAGGAAGCCTTGCCGATACCATTTCGACAAATGCGGAAGACTGATCGTGGCGGCAAGCGAATGACCCGGCCAGCCCGCTGGGATCAAGGATGAACGATGGCGGTCTTCCCCAGCCATTGCAACGCCAACGGCAAGCGCCTCGGCAGGGGATCGCGGCGCGTGCGGTCGCCCGTCGAGCAGCATTTCTCCGCCGGCAAGCCGGTTCGCGCCGAAGATCGCAGACAGCAGTCGGCTCTTGCCAACGCCGAGCGCCCCGGTGATTGCGACGACCTCTCCTTCTCGTATCGTCAGATCGAAGGGCACGCTTGTCGGCACGAGCCGCGCGCTACGCATCTCAAAGACCAAGGGTCCAGCCTGGCCGCGCGCATCCGGATGCGCCGCCTCGAGCCGGCGGCCGATCATTGCTTCGATGGCACTCGAGATGTCAATCGGTCGCCGCAAACTGCGCACGACACGGCCGCCGCGCATCACGAGGGCTCGATCTGCGATGGCTTCGAGGTCGGCCGTACGATGGGATATGTAGAGGATCGCGAGGCCCTGGGAACGCAGCCGCAAAAGTATGTCGAACAGTCGGCGGCTTTCGTCGCCGGAAAGACTGGCGGTTGGCTCGTCGAGGATCAGCAGATCGGCCCTGTCCGCAAGAGCCCGGGCAATCGCCACGAGCTGACGGTCGGCCGCAGCGAGATCGCCGAAGTCGCGATCGAGCGGTAGCGAAAAGCCTGCGGCGTCGAGCATTGCCCGCGCTTGGCGACGGAGGCTCCGGCTCGAGACGAAGAACGGCGTGCCGCGGTCGGCAAAGCGATGCAGGAGCAGTGCGTCCGCTACCGTAAGCCCGGCGGCGCCGACAATATCCGTCGATTGATGGACGGTCGCTATACCGGCACTGCTGGCCTCGGAAGGCGTACGGGGAGCGAAGGCATGTTCGTTGAGGCTGATCTTGCCGTCGTCTGCGGCAAGCACGCCCGACAGGATCTTGACCAGCGTCGACTTGCCGGCGCCGTTCGCGCCCATCAACGCGACGATCTCTCCCCGATCGATCGAAAGATCGATCCCCGTCAGCGCACGCGTCGCGCCAAAGCTGCGGGTGAGGTTGTCTATATGAAGAAGTGGCATCGTGGGTATTCCGATCGGCTTCGAGCGGCTGATATTGACCTGGAGAATGGCCGAACTTCCAGGCAAGCCTTTGCCGGGCAGGTCTTACCCGCGAAACAAAGAATCTCTGCAAGCCTGCAAAATCAGACGATTTAATCTACTAAAAACATAGAGTTTATATCTAATAATTCGTGCGTCGCAGGGATCTGCCGTCCGTCAGACGACGCTTTCAAATGACTAGAGGAACGCGACGATGAAACTTCTTGCACGGCTGGCCCTGAGCGCCGCCATCCCACTCTTTGTCTCTGAGGCAGCCTTCGCCGGAGGCCTCGCCGGTGCGCCCGCCCCCTTCGACAAGGGTGGCGTCAAAATAGCGCTGATCAGCTACATTTCCGCCGGCGACTTCTTCCAGGCCTATCAGGCCGGTGCCGAAGCGCAGGCGAAGTCGCTCGATATTGATCTGCGTGTCTTTCCGGGCCGTCAGGACGCCGCGGAGCAGCGCGAACAGGTGCTGCAGGCAATCAACCTCGGCGTATCCGCCATCGTGATCGATCACGGCCTGCCGGAATCGCTCGCAGACGTAGCCCAGCAAGCGCTGGACAAGGGCATCAAGGTCGTCGCTTTCGACGTAAACCTCAATAACCCGAAGATCCCGCAGGTCGAACAGAGCGACCACGAGCTTGCGCAACTCGCACTCGATGAGGCGGTGAAAGACAATGGCAAGAGTTTCAAGGCGGGCTACGCCTATGTCGCCGGCTTTGCGCCACTCGACCGCCGCAACGAGGTTTGGGACAAGTTCCGATCGGAAAACTCCGGCGTTGTGGAGAAGGCGCGGTTTGGTGTCGTCAACGATACGACGGCAACCTCTACGGCCGATCAGGCGAAGGCCGTTCTCTCGGCCAATCCCGACATCAGTGTCGTCTTCGCGCCATATGACGAATTTGCCCGCGGCGTAAAATTGGCGGCAAGCGATCTCGGCATCGCCAAGAAGTTGAAGATCTACTCTGCTGACGTTTCGACTGCGGACATTCAGGAGATCACCGAAGACGGTAGCCCCTGGGTCGCGACAGTCGCGACCAATCCGGCGGTGGTCGGGGCCGTGTCCGTGCGTGCGGCGGCGCTGCAGGTCGCGGGCGAGGACGTTCCCCATCAGATCACCGTCAAGCCGGCGCTGCTCACCCAGGAAAGCCTGCGCGCGGCCGGGGTCAAGACGATCGAGGACCTGGCGCAGAAGGTTCCGGCTTTCAGCACGAGCGACGCGGCGACCGCAAGCTGGATTCCGGACAGGCTTTTCTAAGCTGCCTGCCTCGACCTGTCGGCGCGAGCAGCGAGGTCCCGCCGACACCATTTCAAGAATTGGAGTTCCGACCCATGAGCCAATCCAACGTGCTCTTTGCAAGCAATCGCACAGCCAGCCGAGAGGATCTCTTCTCCCGTGCAAAGGATATTTCCGCCGATCTTTCCAAGCGCGCCGCCCAGCTCGACCGCGATGGGCGTCCCCCGCTTTCAGAGATCGTCAAACTCAAGAACGCTGGTCTGCTGAACGCTCTGCATGCGCCGGAGATCGGTGGGGGTGGGTTAAACTGGGTGGACGGTTTGAAGCTCACGCGCATTCTCGCACGCGGCGAAAGCTCCATCGGCCAGTTGCTCGGCTACCACTTCGTCAACAGTCAGTACGTCTACTGGGCGTTCGACGAGGCCCGTGCCCGCGTGCTCGGGAGCGAAACGGTCGCCAAGAATCTTTATTGGGGGGCCGCTGTCAATCCACGCGATACCGGTCTCGTCCTGACGCGTCGCGGCAGCGGTTATGTGCTCAACGGGCGCAAGTCCTTTTCCACGGCGGCGCATGTCTCCGATTACATCAACGCGAATGCGAGCCTCGATGGCAAGAGCGTCGGCTTTGCGGTACCGACAAGCCGCTCGGGCTACATGGCCAACGACGACTGGGACAATTTCGGCCAGCGCTTGTCCGACAGCGGCAGCGTTGAGTTCCGCGACTTTCCCGTCTACGAGGAGGATTTCGTTGATGCGCCGGGTGCGTTGGCGCCCGTGCTCGCCACCTTCAACACGCCGCTGATCCAGCTTGTCTTCGTCAATTTCTACCTCGGTACGGCAGAAGGGGCGCTGCAGGCGGCCATCGACTATGTCCGCACCACGACGCGGCCGTGGATCACCTCTGGCGTCGAGCGCGCCGCCGATGACCCTTACATTCTCGAGCGCATCGGCGAGTTCACCGCAGCGCTGAAAGCCTCGGCAGCGTTGGCGGACCATGCTGCTGCAGCCGTTCAGGCAAGTCTCGCGCGTGGGCACCATGTGACGGCACGCGAGCGTGGCGAAGCGGCGGCGGAGGCCTATGCTGCCAAGGTGCATGCGACCCATGTGTCGCTCGACATCACCTCGCGCGTCTTCGAACTGACCGGTGCGCGCTCGACGGCAGAACGATATCGGTTTGATCGCTTCTGGCGAAACGTGCGCACACACACGCTGCACGATCCAGTCTTCTACAAGGCCAAGGAAATCGGCGAGTTTGTTCTGAACGACAAGATTCCTGAGGTCAGCCTTTACAGTTAAGGTGCACTACAGTCTCAAAACGCAAAACCCCATACCCAGGTAAGGGAATGGGGTTTTGCTTTGACGGATGACTTATAGGGCGCCGCTTTTCGGCGGGATGACGCCGTTCAGGTGATAGTTGCCGACAACATGGTACTTCCAACGCACCGGATCGTGCAGCGTGTGGGTGCGTGCGTTGCGCCAGTGCCTGTCGAGATTGGCATCGAGCGTCACCGACGCGGTGCCGGCAAGTTCGAAGAGGGTGTTGGTGGCCTCAAGGGCGATCTCGGTCGTCAGGACTTTCGCTGCCGCCACGGCAAGCGTTGCCTCAACGACCTTCTCCTCCGTCGTGTCGATCTGTGCCGCATCGACCTTGCGGCCGGCCCGTTCGATTGTCGCCGTGGCGGCCTCCAGCCGAATGGCGATTTGGCCGATCCTGGCGATCGTCAACGGATCGTCCGACGCATGGTCGACGCCGCTGTTCGTCCAAGGGCGCGATTTGGTGCGCACGAAGTCGAGCGTTTCGCTGAAGGCAGCGCGGGCTATGCCGAGATCGATGCCAGCGTGAATGATCTGTCCGACAGAGCCGATGGTCGTCGCACGCTCGAACCCTCTATGATGAAGCACCACGGAATCTGCATGGACATAGACATTGCTGAGAACCGTCGTGCCGCTGCCGGTGACGCGCTGACCGAAACCGTCCCAATCGTCGATAATCTCCACGCCATCGGTGCCCTTCGGTACGAAGGCCATAACCAGCCGCTCTTCCTCATCCAATGCGAAAATCGCGATCCAGTCGGCAAACAGGACGCCTGTCGAGTAGTATTTCCGCCCGTTGATGCGGTAGCCGATGCCGTCGCGTGTGATGCGGGTATTGTAGTGGCCGACAGTCTTTGTTCCGCGCTCCGAAAGAGCATTGCCGAAGCGGTCGCCTGCAAGCGCACGGCCGAAATAGAAGCGCTTCTGCTCTTCCGTTCCGTCGGTGCGCAGCGCCTCCAGGATATAGAAATGGTTCTGCGGGATCTGACCAATCGAGCCGTCTGCTTCGGAAAGTATGGCGATGATCTCAGCCAATACCGAATTGGACACGTCGAGCCCGCCATACTGCTCAGGAACCGTGATACCAAGCAGGCCGGATTGCGATAGGGCGTCGAGTTCAGCGAAGGGGAGCAGCCTCTCACGATCTCGCCCTGATGCGGTTGTCTGAAACTGCTTGGCGAGCTCCCGCGCGACAGCAATCGCCTGTTGTTCATTCTCAAGAGAAATAGCCGCAGATCGGTCCGGTACGAGGTGATGCAGTTGCGCGTTCATGGCTGACTCCCGTTCATTTGGCGTCACCATGCAGCATCCGGGGAGGGGCATCGAGGAAAGACTTTTCCTATTTGACGGCCGTGGGGGCTGCGTATTTCTTAGTCCATAGAAATAATAGATTATAGGCTGAATACGGTGAACCCGCCAACCCCGGTCCCGTCAACGCGCATGACGACCACAATGCCGTTGTTAGAGGATATAGCTGATCGGATCGTTGCTGACCGGGTGCGAAAATACACCCATCTCCAAATCGAAGACCGATTTCAGCACATCGGATTTTATGATGTCGGCGGGCGTGCCGTGTGCCGAGACACGACCATTCTTCAGGGCCACAATCTCATCGCCATAGCGGGCGGCCAGATTGATATCGTGGAGGACGACGACGATTGTCAAACGGCGCTCATGGCTGAGTTCGCGCAGCAGTGCCAGGACACCGTCCTGGTGCAGAAGGTCTAGCGCGGAAGTCGGTTCATCGAGAAGCAGGCACTGCGCATTCTGTGCCAGCATCATGGCAATCCAGGCCCGTTGCCGCTCGCCGCCAGACATGTGGGCAACCGAGCTGTGTGCAAAACGCTCGAGATCGGTGCGCTCTATGGCTTCATCGACCAGTTTCTGATCGACGCTGGTAAATCGGCCGAGCGTGCCGTGCCAGGGGAAGCGGCCGAGTGCCACCAGTTCTCGAACTGTCATACTGTCGGTTGCCGGCGTAAACTGCGGCATATAGGCGATCTGCCGGGCAAGGATTCTGCCGCCCCAGCGCGCAAGCGCTTGTCCTTTCAGATCGATGGCGCCAGCGGTCGGAGTGATCTGTCGGGCCATGATCTTCAGAAGCGTACTCTTGCCGCTACCGTTCTGCCCAACCAGGCCATAGACGCGTCCGTTCTTCAATGTCAGGTCGATGGCCGCAAGGATAGTCTTTCCTTCGGCTTGATAGGCAATCTGTGACATGGTCAGGAAGGGCGTCGACATGCGCGGTGTCTCTTTGTTCGCATTCAGATAGCAATTGCCGGTTCGTACGCTCCTGCGAAACTTTACTATTGATGTCAACTTATATTGTTCGTCGCGCGAAACCCTTTATGAATGAAATTCATACGGCTTGAGGGGCTTTTCGGCCGCTCAGTTTCCGACAGCCTGGGCTTTTTTAGTATCCTTAAGGCTGGCCCAAAGGCGCGTTGCAGCCGGATGCGCCGTGTAACAGAGCGCGGCACCAATGCGGCCTGTCATTCAATTTGCTCGAAGCCTGCATAAATCCTTCGAAGCTATCTTGATTGGGCTTCCCTGTCCCCTAGCTCAATTATACAGGGCGTACGCGTGTTGGGGCTGCGCAAATTTCAGCCGAATGGAGCCCACCATGAAACATCAGACATTGGAGCAACTGCAAAATATTGCGGATATCGACCAGACATATCCGCACCGCATCATGTCGCGAAACGAGCGTCTCGAGCGCTGGGTGGAGCTTCTCGAGCTGAGTCCGCATCGACGACTGGCGACCCTCTACCAGACGGAACATCAGCCGACTTCAGTCTTGTCGCTGCTGCGCAGTGATAACTCGCCGATTTCCGTCGCCTTCGAGGATCCGATCCTGCGGGCTGCTGGATTGGAAAATGACACTTACGGTCAGGCAAGGAAGTTCTTCAGTCTTACCGATAGTGAACTGCACAATGTGCTTTGCTATTGCCATTTCGGCGCGACCGTCAACGCCGCAACGGCAGCCCATTATGTGCGCGGGATCCTCGGCGCAGAACGGCCGAGCTTATTCTCTCGCTTGCGGGCATTGTTCATATCCTGACTACAAACGGGTCGGGCTCGATCGGACGCCTGAGCTGCTTGCCTTGAGGCCGCCGGCTGGCGGCCTTTTGTCCGAAATCTGCCAATACCAATCACTCTGCATCGTCGCCTGACAGTCCCGTCTGCTGCTCGAGATTGCTGAGGCACGCATCGTTGTGGGCGAAGCGGAGAATACTGTAGACCGCCAACCCCGCGTCCTCACTTCCGGAAATGGTCACGCTGGCAGATTGAGCATTTTGAAACTTAGTGTTCAGATTGTCCCACTGCTCGAAGATCTGTCGTTCCTGGGCGATGACGGCCTCTTTGAACATCCCATCCTTTCCGAATTTGGACGTGGCAACATGGTCGATCTTCTCGTCCGCGGGACCGAATTGGGATGCGAGCAAGGAAGCCGCCTCCCTATAGACCTGCCGCGTCGTAGTGCCGCGCTGGTCATCGTTGATGTAGCGAGAGACCGCGACGACGTTGCAGATTCCCATCCCGCGGACATAGGCGAGCACATACTGGTCGTAGAGGTCATTTCCGTCCGGCAAGCTATTGCACGAATATTGTCCTGTCGCATCGGGTTGGTTGCCGTAAATCGGCGTGCAGCCGAGCGCGGAGGGCAGGGCATCTTGCGAAACGCCGAATGGCCGGAAGGCAGGAGTTGACGTCTGAGCCGGCGAAATGGACGCGGTGACCGTTGCAGTTGCCGCGAGAGCCACGGACGTCAGTATATCGATCAAGGCCATCGAATCTCTCCCGATTGAGATCGGGCAATATCACAGCATCGGGCACCGGAAACCTAGCATACTTTTAGATAGGGTGTGGCAGGGTGACTTTCCACAGTCTTTCGCCTCGGCCCCCGATGTTCGGCTACATCGCAATTCCTTCGGGGTGCGCAACATCGTGCCTATCCTGGACAAGTTCCCGCACAAGCCCCGATGGGTTTCCTCGGAACCGGCCGGCCTTGGGTTTGTCGACATTGCGACCGCGCTCTTAAAGGCGAAGGCATAGAGGCGGCGCAGCGCCTGACGCCAACCGGCCGTCGCTCGATTGGGAATGGATCATATGCCAGCGATCTTGCGCAGGTCGTCAATCGCACCCGGCGCGGCAGCAAGCACCGGCGCGCCCTTCGTCAGCCGTTCTCCCGACGTCGGGAAGGGCTGGTACCAGCCGCCTGCTTCCTTCACGAGGCAGTATCCGGCCATGCAATCCCATGCGTGCATGTATGGCTCGTAGTAGCCGACGAGACGGCCGGCTGCGACATAGGCGAGCATCAGGGCGCCCGATCCATTGCGGATGAAGTTGCCGCCTGCCTCCAGGAGGCTTTCGACTATCCCGGCGACGAGCGCCGGCGTGACATGGTTGTTGGCACCGATGCCTGTAACGGCGTTTCTGATGGTCCGAGACGCGTCCAGGGAAAGCTTCTTGCCATTCAGCGTTGCTCCCTTGCCGAGCGCTGCGGCATAGAGCTCGTCATGGCATGGTGCCGAGATGACACCGATGACGGGCACGCCGTCATGCAGCAGGCCGATGGAGACGCACCAATTCGGCATGCCGTTGACGAACGGACTGGTGCCGTCGATCGGATCGACGACCCAGGTGAGCCCCGAGGTGCCTTCTTCAAGGCCATACTCTTCGCCAAGCACGCCATCGGCGGGAAATGCTTCGTTGAACCGGGCGCGGATCAGGTTTTCGACATCCCGGTCGGCGATCGAGACCACGTCCTGCGGGTCCCGTTTGGTTTCGATAACGAGTGTCTCGCGGCGCTTGAAGTAATCGAGCGCCACCGCTCCTGCCTCGCGGGCCACCGCCTCGGCAAGTGCAAAGCGCGCCTCGAGCCCTGGTACGACATGCGACGTCATAAAAATCTTCCCTTGATCAAATGCGGCGCTCAGCCGCCGATGATGGCAATCCCGCGATCCTTGAAGCCGATTTCCACCTCTGTCAAAGGCTCAAAAGCCCTATCCATCGCGAATCGACGACAGACAGGGCGCCGCTGTTGGTTTTGACCTCATTTCGCGACGATCTTAAGTGTGCAGCGTCGGAGCGAACAGGTGTGTTAACGTGCACCCTTGGAAACTGCGGGATTGAACTCTAGACTTGCCTGACGGTCGCAGTGGCCGCGGCGAGGGAAGGAGGAGCCCGCGTTCGTGAAGCAACGATTTCGTATCCTTGTCGGCTTCTGCCTGTTGTCGGCTGTTTGCTATGTTGGCATCTTTCCCGGCAGAGAATTCGCAACGCGAAGCTATATGGACGAGGCGTCACTGCAAGCTGGCTCGGCGCTTCGGCTTGCTGTTTCGGCACTTGGCGGGCATCTGAGCCGATACGAGCCGCTGCCTGAACTGATCGCAGATCATGACGATATCAAGCAGCTTGTGAGCGATCCTGGCAATCCGGCCCTGCGCGATGCGGCTAACACCTATCTGAAGGAGATCAACAGTTTGCTTGAATCATCCGATATCTACGTGATGAGGATGAACGGCGATACAATCGCCGCCAGCAACTACGATGGCCCGACGAGTTTCGTGGGTGAGAATTTCAGCTACCGGCCCTACTTTCAGGATGCGATAGCGGGTCGTCAGGCGCGGTTCTATGCGCTCGGTACAACATCGCTGAAGCGAGGTTACTATTTCGCTTCGCCAATCCGGGTGAACAATGCAATCCGCGGGGTTATCGTCTTCAAGGTCGATATCGACTCAATCGAGGCCTCGTGGAAGGGTGGCGAGTACAAGATACTCGTCTCCGATCCTGAAGGCATCATCTTCATGACCGGTAGCCCGGAATGGCTGTATTCCGGCATCCTGCCCCTGACAGACGAGCGCCTGCAACGCACCCAGGCATCGCGCCGCTACGCCGAAGCTGTTCTAAAGCCGCTTCCAATCAGCGAGCAGAATGCGGGTGGTCACAGATTGATCACTGTTGCCGATGGCGCCGCTGCCAGGGAATATCTGTCGCTCTCCCACTACATGCCGAACGCTGACTGGACCGTTAGTGTCTTGATGGACACGAGCTCCGTGCATGCGCAGGCGCGGACCATGCTGATCGCGGTCTTGCTTTCCCTAGGCCTGTCGGGGCTGGTTGTCGCGATCGTGCTGCAGCGCCGGGCACGTGCGCGCGAAAGAATGCGCATGCAGGTCGATGCCCGCAACCAGCTGGAGCAGCGTGTAGAGGAGCGAACCGCCGATCTGGCGCGCGTTAACCAGCGCATCGAAGAGGAAATCGCCGAGCGACGACTGACGGAACAAAAGCTTCGCCAGATGCAGGCCGATCTCATTCAGGCGGGAAAGCTTGCCGGCCTCGGGCAAATGTCAGCAGCCTTATCGCATGAACTCAACCAGCCGCTTGCCGCCGCCAAGACCTATGTGGACAGTGCCTCGATGCTGATAGCGCGAAATCGTGTGGATGAGGCGCGTGACAACCTTGGTCGCATTTCCGGCTTGATCGACCGGATGGCGTCGATCAGCCGGCACCTGCGTAATTTTGCGCGTAAGCCCAATGAAAAGATCGGTCCGGTCTCGCTTGCGGCCGCAATGGCCGATACGCTCGAAATCGTTTCTGCCCGGCTGAAAGTGGCAGACGCGACACTCGACATCGATCTTAGCGAGCCATCTGTCGCCGTGCAGGCGGGGTCGGTGCGTCTGCAGCAGGTTCTTGTCAACATCATCACCAATGCTGCTGATGCGGTGGAGGGGCTTGATGACAGGCGAATCCATGTCGTGTCGTCTCGCGACGGTGCCAAAGTGATCGTGACCGTCCGCGATCATGGAGCAGGCGTTCCCCCTTCGATCGCCGAGCGTATTTTTGATCCGTTCTTCAGCACGAAGGGCGTCGGCCGCGGCCTCGGGCTCGGCCTGTCGATCTCCTACAACATCATCAAGGATTTTGGCGGCAGCCTTTCGGTGTGCAATGCACCGGACGGAGGCGCGGAATTCCGTATCGTCCTTGATGCTGCACCTGTCGTCAGCGAGGCTGCTGAGTAATGAGCGCAGGCCGGATACTCCTGATAGACGATGAGGAGGAGATGCGCCGCTCTTCCGCCCAGGCGCTCGGCCTGTTTGGATTGGACGTTGCTACGTTCGCCAGCGCAGAGCCGGTGCTGGAGCGTGTCGGCTATGGCTTTGACGGCGTGGTGATCAGCGATATCCGGATGCCGGGCATGGATGGCATGACGCTCTTGCAGCGGATACGCGAGATGGATTCGGAGATACCGGTCATCCTGGTGACGGGACATGCGGACGTGCAGCTCGCCGTCAGCGCAATGCATGCCGGGGTTTATGACTTTGTCGAAAAGCCATTCGCGGCCCAGCACCTTGTTGGCATCATCAGACGCGCGCTGGATCGGCGCAGCCTGGTTCTCGAGAACAGGCGGTTGCGTGCAGTGGCCGGCAAACGCGACGACATCGAGGCTCGTCTGCCCGGACGCACGCAGGCAATGGTGGACCTGCGCTATCGGCTGCGAGCAATTGCGGCAACGGATGCCGACACGCTGATCATCGGGGAGACCGGTGTCGGCAAGGAAGTTGTCGCCCGGGCGCTGCACGACACCAGCGCCCGTGCCGGAAAGCCATTCATTGCGATCAATTGCGCGGCGTTGCCGGAGACCCTGATCGAGAGTGAATTGTTCGGACACGAAGCCGGCGCTTTTCCCGGTGCTCTTCGACCGCGATACGGAAAGTTCGAGCACGGTCGTGGCGGCACGATCCTGCTCGACGAGATCGGCTCGATGCCATTCGATCTCCAGGCGAAGTTCCTGCGTGTCCTGCAGGAGCGTGTCATTACCCGTCTCGGCTCCAACGAAGCTATATCGCTCGACGTGCGCTTCATTGCCACCAGCAAGGTCGATCTGGAGACCGAAGTGGCGCGCGGGCGCTTTCGTCCTGACCTCCTTTATCGCCTCAATGTCGTTACCATTCACGTCCCTTCGCTTGCGCAGCGGCAAGCCGATATTCCGCTGTTGTTTTTCCAGCTGGTTCGAGAGGCGGCGGCCCGCTACGGGCGCAGCGACATGGAGGTACGGCCGGAGACGCTCGGCAAGATCGGCTCGCGAAGCTGGCCGGGCAACGTGCGCGAATTGCGCAACGCCGCCGACCGACTGGTTCTTGGTCTCGACCTGCAGCCTGAGGACACGGCAGAGCAAAACCAGAAGCTCGCCGACAGGGTTGCCGCCTATGAGCGCGGCCTTATTGCCAGCGCGCTTGCCGCTCACGGTGGGAGTCTCCGTCCAGTTTATGAGATGCTCGGCGTTTCGCGAAAGACGCTCTACGAGAAGATGCAGAAATACGGGCTTGAAAAAGGGAGTCGGCGTGAGGACGAGGTCGAAGCGTGAATGGGTGGAAATCCACCCATGGTCCCGCTCGTTTGTCCCCTTTTCTACCCGTCTTGTGTGATATCATGCAGGAAAATGCGACAAGCAGCACCTCGCCCGGTTGTCCGACGCATTGAGCACTCCACAGTAACAGTTGATAACCGGGGCGGGGGGAGCCGCTCCGGTGGTTTACTGGGAGGATGAAATGAAAATATTGAATGCCTTGCTGGGCATGACGGCCGTTGCCGCCGTTTCGCTCATGTCCGCGTCCGCAATCGCTCAAACCTATCCGGAACGGACCATCACGATGGTCGTTCCGTTCGCCGCCGGCGGCCCGACGGATACGGTCGCCCGTCTCGTGGCCGAGTCGATGTCGAAGGATCTCGGCCAACAGATCATTGTCGAAAATGTCGGCGGGGCCGGTGGCACGCTTGGCGCAGGCCGCGTCGCGCAGGCAGACCCGGACGGCTACACGGTGCTGTTGCATCATATCGGCATGGCGACAAGCGCCACGCTTTACCGCAAGCTTGCCTATGACACCTTGAATTCCTTCGAATATGTCGGTCTCGTGACTGACGTGCCGATGACCATCGTTGCACGCAAGGATTTCGAGCCGACCGACCTCAAGGGCCTCGTCGAATACATCAAGGCCAACAAGGATAGCGTGACCGTTGCCAATGCAGGCATTGGCGCGGCTTCCCACCTGTGTGGCATGATGCTGATGAGCGCGATCCAAACGCAGTTGACCACGGTTCCTTACAAGGGCACTGGCCCCGCCATGACCGACCTGCTCGGCGGCCAGGTCGACATCATGTGCGATCAGACCACCAACACGACCAAGCAGATCAAGGGCGGCACGATCAAGGCTTACGCCGTCACCTCGCCCGCGCGCCTGAAGGTGCTGCCGGATGTGCCGACTGCCGTCGAAGGCGGTCTTGCCGATTTCCAGGTCGGTATCTGGCACGGTATTTATGCGCCAAAAGGCACGCCGGCTGATGTGACCCAGCGGCTGTCGAAATCGCTGCAGGTTGCGCTCAAGGATCAAAACGTCGTTGCCCGCTTTGCCGAACTCGGCACCGAGCCGTCGTCGGAAGCTGACGCGACACCGGCAGCGCTCAAGGCCAAGCTCGAAACCGAGATTGCCCGCTGGAAGCCGGTGATCGAGGCGGCGGGCCAGTACGCCGACTAGGCGCTGTCGGTTGCCGCCCGGGATGCGTTTCGGGCGGCGCTGTCGCGGCAGCACCTGGCTGCCCTTGCCGTTCGTGCGGGCAACGTCTGGATTTTGCATACGGTGACAGTGGGAACACAACGGCATCGCCACAGGGGGAGATATGAAATCATTGACATTCGACAGCACCAACGCCCTTTGTGGCGCGCTCTTCATCGGGCTCGGCTGTTTCTTCATTTATCAATGTCTGAACCTTGAGCTCGGCACCGCGCTTCGCATGGGCCCGGGCTATTTTCCGCTGCTGCTTGCTGTCGTCCTGACATGTCTCGGCCTGATCGTGCTGATACAGGCGACACGAGTCCAGGGCGAGCCGCTTGGCCCGATCGCGCTGCGCGGAATGGCCTTTATCCTGCCAGCACCCATCGTCTTTGGATTGACGGTGCGCGGTCTCGGTTTCGTGCCGTCGCTGTTCGTCGTGGCACTTATCGCGGCTTTCGCTTCCTCGCGGATGAAGGTGCCGCTGGCGATCATACTTGCAGCCGCAATAACCCTCTTCTCGGTCGCCGTGTTCAGCTACGCGCTTGGCTTGCCATTCGAGCGCTTCGGCCCTTGGGTACGGTTCTAGGAGGCGTCGATGGATCTCGTCAGTAATCTCGCCCTCGGCTTCAGCACCGCTGCCTCGCCCGAAAACCTTCTGTTCTGCCTGATCGGTGTGCTGCTCGGCACCTTGATCGGCGTCCTGCCGGGGATCGGGGCGACCGCGACCATCGCGATGCTGTTGCCAATCACGTTCCAGCTCGAGCCGGTTTCCTCGCTGATCATGCTTGCCGGCATCTACTACGGCGCCCAGTACGGCGGCTCGACCACGGCCATCCTCATCAACATGCCGGGCGAATCCTCCTCGGCGGTGACTGCCATCGACGGCTATCAGATGGCCCGTCGCGGCAGAGCAGGGGCGGCACTGTCGATTGCAGCACTCGGCTCGTTCTTTGCCGGCACCGTCTCGACCTTTCTTGTGGCGATCTTCGCAATCCCTCTGACCGCGCTTGCGCTCAAATTCGGTGCTGCCGAATACTTCTCGCTAATGATCGTCGGGCTGGTGTCCTCGGTTGCCCTTGCGCATGGCTCGATCGTCAAGGCGCTCGCCATGGTGGCGCTTGGCCTGCTGCTCGGATTGGTCGGTACGGATATCTACACGGGAACGCCGCGCTTTACCCTCGGCATTCGTGAATATGCCGACGGGCTGAATTTCGTTGCGGTTGCCGTTGGCGTGTTCGGTGTCGCCGAGATCCTGCGCAATCTGGAGGGCGAGAAGACCCGCACGGTATTGATGGCCAAGGTCAGCGATCTGTGGCCGACGCGCGAGGACTTCCGGCGGATGATCGCACCGGTGCTGCGCGGCACGGCAATCGGGTCGGCACTTGGCATCCTGCCGGGGGGCGGTGCCATCCTTGCCGCCTTTGCTTCCTATACGGTGGAAAAGCGCATCTCCGACCGCCCGGAGGAGTTCGGTCACGGGGCGATTGCCGGTGTTGCGGGGCCAGAATCGGCCAACAACGCAGGCGCCCAGACCTCGTTCATTCCGCTGTTGACGCTGGGAATCCCGGCAAATCCGGTGATGGCGCTGATGGTGGGCGCCATGATCATTCAGGGGATTGTGCCAGGTCCGAACGTGGCGATCGAGCAGCCGGCGCTATTCTGGGGGATCATCGCCTCGATGTGGATCGGCAACCTGATGCTGGTTGTCCTCAATCTGCCGCTGATCGGCCTTTGGGTGAAATTGCTGACTATTCCCTACTACGTGCTTTTTCCGATCATCATGGCCTTCTGTTCGATCGGGGTCTACAGCGTCAATTCCAACGTTTACGACCTCTACGCCGTCGCCTTTTTCGGGCTGGCGGGCTACCTGCTGGTCAAGCTGCGCTGCGAGCCGGCACCATTGCTTCTTGGCTTCGTGCTGGGGCCGCTTCTCGAAGAAAACTTGAGGCGCGCCATGATCCTTTCCCGCGGCGATCCGATGACGTTCGTGACGCGTCCAATCAGTGCCATCCTGCTGCTGATTGCGCTCGCTGTCCTGCTGGTCGTGTTCTTGCCGTCGGTAAAGGCCAAGCGCGAGGAGGTCTTCCAGGAAGAAGACTGAGCAAACCGGACCATTGCATCGAAGACTGGAAACGAGGAGGAAATAGGATGACGAGACTGACCCTGACGCGTCGAGGCACGCTTGCTGCAGGCCTTTCCTTGGCAGCGACGCTGGTGGCTGGATCACCATCGCTTGCGGCGAATTTTCCTGATCGGCAGGTAACGATGGTCGTGCCATTTGCGGCCGGCGGATCGACCGACGTCGTTGCCCGCATTCTCGCGCAGAAGATGTCCGAAGATCTCGGCCAGCAGGTGATCGTGCAGAATGTGGCAGGTGCGGGCGGCAATCTTGGCGCCGGCAATGTCGCACGGGCCGATCCGGATGGTTATACGATCCTGATGGGGACGGTTGCGACGCATGCGCTCAATCCGTTGATCCTGAAGTCGACCCCCTACGACCCCGAAAAGGATTTCGCCCCAATCTCGCTATTGGTTCTGGTTCCCAACGTTCTCGTCGTCAATCCCGCACTGCCGGCCAAAACACTTGCCGAACTGGTAGCACTCCTCAAGGCCAATCCGGGCACCTACAGCTATGCCTCGTCCGGCAACGGCACGCCGCTGCATCTTTCCGGAGAGCTCTTCAAGGCAATGGCCGGGGTGGAGATGGAACATATCCCCTATAAGGGCTCGGGCCCGGCCCTGAATGATGTTCTGGGCAATCAGGTTCCGATCATGTTCGACAACCTGCCGTCGTCGTCCGGCCACATCAAGAGTGGCACGCTGCGGGCACTTGCGGTCACCACCAAGCAGCGCGCACCGTCCTTCCCCGATGTGCCGACGGTAGCCGAGACGGTTCCGGGCTACGAAACCTATACCTGGAATGCGCTGTTTGCTCCCGCCAGCACCCCGGCAGACGTCGTTGCTCGCCTGAACCTGGCGGCCAGCAAGGCGCTCGCCGATCCGGGCGTTAGCAAGAAAATGGCCGAATTCAGTGCCGTTGTCGTGGGTTCGACGCCAAAGCAGCTCGGCGCACATGTAAAGGCGGAGATCGCCAAGTGGACGCCTGTCGTGCGCGACGCCAAGATTGAACTCGAATAGGCGCTGCCGAATCTCAGGCGAGCGTTGTCGTGCGGATGGGGCGAGCGACGCCGATCGTCGATGGTCAAGCTCCAGCCGCGTGGCGACGATCTGTCGCCAATCATATGCAAAACCCCTATATTTCTGTTTGTTTTTGCGTATGATTGACGGATGTCTTCGCTGGAAGATTACATCGAAAGCAAACTGATGAGCGGGTACTCGACGTTTACCCGTGAAGATGCTTTGGCGGAGCTCTCGCTGAAGCCTGAAGCCTTTACCGCAGCTTTGACGCGGCAAATCTCCAGGAAAAGATTGGCCAATCCGAGGCACGGATTCTATATCATCCTGCGGCCTGAAGATAGGACTGCCGGCGCTCCAGATCCTGCGCGCTGGATCGATCCCCTGATGAAATATCTCGGCACTGATTACCGCATATCCCTTCTGCGTGCGGCGGCCATGCATGGTTCTTCGCACCAGGCATCAATGGTGTTTCAACTTGTCGTGCCGCAGCAGTTCCGATCGATTATTATTGGGCGCCACCGGATTCAGTTCATCTATTTGGCGCCGAGCATCTTCAGCGCTACCAACCAAAAAGATTGGCTGACGCCCCTCAAGACAGACACGGGATACGCTCAAGCTGCCGGTGTGGAGTTAACGCTCCTCGACTGTATCCGTTACTTTAAGCGGGCTACGGGCATCAATGGTGTGGCCCAGATCGCGAAGGATATCGGCGCCCGCGCGAATCCAAGGAAATTGACATCAGTCGCGCAGCATTTCGAAAACACATCGGTCCGACGACTCGGCTACCTGCTCGATTTGTCAAATCACAAAAAACAGGCCGACGCGTTGCAATCATTTGCCCAGCAAAGCGACAAATATACGCGGCTCGACCCATCGGTAAGGTCGCTAATCGAGGGCCTTTCATTCTCCGAAGCAAGAGATGATCGGTGGCGTCTCGATATCAATGAAAACGTGGAGATCGACTTTTGATCCCAGATGCTCACCTCACAGCTTGGGCTACTCAGGCGCCATGGCCGGATTCTCGTCAGATTGAGCAGGACTTTATTATTTCCCGCGCTCTCTGCGATCTTTTTTCGGCGCCAAAGCTTAAGGGCAAAATCGCATTCCGAGGTGGCACTGCTATCAACAAGCTGCTTTTCAAACGGCCCTTGCGCTATTCAGAAGATATCGATCGTTCAGATCACGGCCGAACCCATCGGACCAACAATCGACGCGATCCGCAATGCTCTTTCCTGGCTCGGGAAGTGCAAAAGGGAGCAAGCGGGTCATTCGACCCACTTGGTTTTCCGCTTCGCGCCCGAGGCCGAGCCTGGAACGTCACTTAAGCTCAAGGTGGAGATCAACACTCGCGAACACACGTCGTTGTTTGGCGCGCAAGGATATCCGTTCAAGGTGGAGAATGGGTGGTTCAACGGTGCCGCGGACATCATATCGGTACTCACTCGAGCAACGTTCCTTGGCGGTAGATGGAATTGGCTCTACATTGTGCCTCGCGCTGAGTGAGGATAGCGAAGGCACGACGCAGTCCCTACACCCTAAAGGGCCGCGCGCAGATATTCAGCGCCTTCGCGTTGGCCTGCGATGGTATCTTCACGCGAAGCCCAGCCTGTCCAGGCAGGCTGGGAAATCTACGACCGTTGATTAGAGCACCGAGACGTTCTCAGCTTTCGACTTTCCGGTCTTGCGATCCTGTCCGACCTCGAAGCTGACTTTATCGCCTTCCCGGAGCGAACCACCGCGTTGCAAGGCAGACACGTGAACAAATACATCTTGGCCGCCATTCTCAGGCGTTATGAAGCCGAACCCCTTGTCGTCGTTGAAGAATTTAACCGTACCCGTTGGCATGAGAGACCTTATCCTTGTGTCGTTCGTCCAAATTGCGAAGTGGAAGCTACAGCGCCATCACCCATCGATCAACGGTGAGCATGCAGGTGGCTTTGATCGAGATATCCCGAAACGTCGCCAACGAGGCCCACGCCATCCTGATTGTGGACCAGGCGGGATGGCATATGTCGGCAACCTTAGAACAATTCCGGCTGTTCGACTCGCGCGTACATGCTATTTCACCCACTGAATTGGGCTGCGCGTAAACCGCCGCTCAAGTCGGCCCTAATCCTCGCGCGCATCGTAGCTGCGCTGACAATCCTGGATGACGTCGATATTCTCGACAGTCCAGTCGAACAGGGTTGAGAACGGCCCTTGCAGCGACCTGCCAAGGGGTGTCAAGGCATATTCAACCCCGAGCACACGCCCATCCAGGATCCTGCGCGTCAGCATACCGTTGCGCTCCAGCTTTCGAAGCGTCTGTGTCAGCACGCGTTGGGTCACGCCATCGAGGCGACGCTTGATCGCATTGAAGCGACGGGGCTCGCTTAACACCGCCAGCACCATCATCGACCACTTGTCGGCGATCTGGTCGAGGATCACGCGGCTCGGGCAGTCGGCACGGTAGACCGGGCCATTTTCATCGGTCGGTTCATCCATTTCGGTATCCTCCAGCATCCCTGGGATGCTTCTGGTGCGTAATTGACGCTAGGTATCCAATGAATACTTTAGGGTCAATGGCGCATGTGCGGCGCCAGAGGTTCCCGAAGAACAGAGACTCAAATATGACAGACACAGATTTCAGCCGGCTTCGGATTAGTCGGACAGACGGCGTTGCCACGATTGCGATCAACAACCCGCCGGTAAACGTTCTCGATGTCCCCCTGATGAGGGAGATCCGCCGCTTTCTCCTTTCTGTTCGCAACGATCCGGACACCCGTGTGCTGGTTTTCCAAAGTGCGGACCCCGAGTTCTTCATTGCCCATGTCGACATGACATTGATCGATGAACCGCACGCCTTCGACGAGATCGCCCGTGAGGCTCGCGAAGGCCTCAACCCGTTCCAGGCATTTGGCGAACTTCTACGAGAGCAGCCGCAAGTGACGATCGTCAAGCTCGCCGGGCTGGCCCGCGGCGGCGGAGCTGAGTTTGTCGCGGCGGCGGACATGGTGTTTGCTGCGGAAGGGCTGGCAGGGCTTGCTCAATGCGAGGCGTTAATGGGGATTACGCCGGGCGGCGGAGCGACCCAGTATCTGTCCGGCCGGATGACGCGTGGCCGAGCTCTTGAAGTGATCCTTGCCGCCGATCTCGTCGATGCTATGACGGCGGAGCGATATGGGTGGATCAACCGGGCACTGCCGGCTTCTGAACTCGACGGCTTCGTCGAGCGTTTGGCACGCAACATCGCCGCGCTGCCCACCGGCGTCATGGCCGCGGCCAAGAGGGCGTTGCCTCCCGAGGACCTGCGGGATGGCTTTCAGCGCGAGCATGAGGCCTGGGCAGGATTGTTCGAACTCCCTGCTGCCGAAAAGCTCATCCGGGGTGGACTGAAAGCAGGAGCGCAGACCAAGGAGGGCGAGAGAAATCTGGAAGGCCTGCTCCGGATGTTGACGGTGTGAGTCCTGACTGACGAGAGAACAGCGAAATATTGCATAGCGGTTTCGGTCTTTGGATTGTGCGTAGGCGTTATCGGAAGCGCTCGCGCTGAATCATCACCTCGTTCGCACCGCTGCCTGCCGCGGGAGGAGAACCTCTCCAGGTAGCCATGAACGAAGATCGATGACGGGAGCAGCACTCCGGCAGACAGGAGTATCGCAGGCCCGTAAATCGCGTGAAACTTGGAAATTCCCTAGCCGACAAAGTGGGAGGGTTCGCCTTGCTGTGCCCAGTTTCGCCAGAACAGGGTTTAGTCGGAACCGTAATCGAGCCCTCTGAGATAGTTCGCCAGAGCATCGAACTAGACATAGATAACTTCGTCGCTCCCAGGCACGGGCACGCCCCAGCCGCGTGCTCGTTCAGCACTACGCGACACACTGATGTCCTCCAGTCCCCGCCGAAGCCATCGACCTTTTTCTGCCGTCAGCGGATACGACTGGGTTCACCGCTCCAGATCACCCACCGGCGCGCTGCCGAACATGCTCTTGTACTCGCGGCTGAATTGCGACGGGCTTTTATAACCGACCTCATACGCCACGCGCGAAACATTGGTGCTGCCGCCGGCAAGGAGCTTCCGCGCCTCAAGCAAACGGATATGGCGTTGAAACGCAAGTGGGCTGAACCCGGTGACTTCCTTGAAATGCCTGTGAAAGCTTGTGACGCTCATGTGAGAAGCCGCCGCCAGCTCAGGAATATTGACAGGCTCGCTATGATTGGAAGCGAGCCAATCGGCCGCCGACTTGAGTTGTTGATATCGGCCGTTTCTCTGGCTGACCTGTCGCAGCGTGTCGCCCATCGAGCTCTGAAGCAGGCGATAATAAAGCTCAAACTCGTAGTGCGGTGCCAGCGCACCGATATCGTCGGGCGCTTTCAGCAGCCCTACGAGGCGAGCAAATGCGTCGCCGACGGGTCCGTCCAGACCGCCGGTGGCGACTGCGCATGTCCAACGGTCCTCACGCTTGGGGATATCGAGCATGACGCGCGTCAGAATATCGGCATCAAGATGAAGGCTGATGCCGACATAGGGGAAATTAGGCTTAGCGCCGGTCAATTGGTGGCTGTAGGGCAGGCCAAAGGACGATACCGCGCAAGCGCCTGTGGCCAGTTCGAACCGATTGGCGCCCATGATCAAGACTTTGGTTCCGCGCAACACCGCATAGAACATGGGTTCGAACACCGCCGGAGTGGGCGACGTGGCCCTTGTGCTTGTCCAAATCGTCAAGCGCGGAACGGGGGTAGGAACGCCGACGGTACCCGCATGCGCCGAAACAAACGGAGCAATGGCGTTCAGCAGAAGTGTCGATGGCTTCACAGGGTCGAACATCACGCCAGCATGTAGTGATTTGGTAGGATCAGGCAAGTGTCTGGGAAGATCAGGAATGTTGCCTGCGTCGCAACTGCCTATTTTGAGGCTCAACAGAAAGCCTGCCGGAGCAGCCAGTAGCGAGGAATGAGCCTCCAAATCGGCGTCAAGGCGACAGGAATAGGAAAGGGTTCGACCATGCAGGAACTAGCTGGAAAGAATGCGCTCGTCACTGGTGGATCGCGTGGCATCGGGGCCGCGATCGCGATTGCTCTGTCGGAGAAAGGTGCGAACGTTGCGATAACGTACGAGCGATCCGCCGACAGCGCGGAGCGACTTTTCCGGACTATTGAAAGGAATGGGGGCAAGGCAATGGCGATACAGGCCGACAGCGCGGATCCTTCGGCCATCCAGCGGTCAGTGGACGAAACTGTCCGCACACTGGGCGGTCTCGACATTCTCGTCAACAATGCGGCGATCGCGCGATACAACAACATTGCAGATTTCACGATCGAGGACATCGACGCGCTGCTTGCCGTAAACGTGCGTGGGCCTGTTCTGACCGCAAAGGCTGCCATCCCCCACCTCAAGGAAGGCGGGCGCATCATTACCATCGGATCAGCGGGCGCGGATCGCATAGCCGGCGTGCCTGGTACGGTCTACTATATGACCAAAGGCGCGCTCCAGGCATTCAACCGTGGCCTCGCCCGCGAACTGGGCGCCCGAGATATAACGGTTAATCTCGTCCAGCCTGGATCGACAAACACCGACGCGAACCCCGAGACGGGGGAATTCGCCGACTATCAGCGTGGTCTCAGCGCCCTTGGCCGCTTTAACCAGCCGGAGGATGTCGCGGCAGCAGTCGCTTTCCTCGCAACGCCGGCCGCCCGGCAAATTACCGGCACCATCCTTACGGTGGACGGCGGTGCGCTTGCGTAGTGTTTGGTAATGGCTGTTGGTTGCCCGGGCTGACGGCGTTCTACTCAAAGTACCTGCCGACATAGTCGCCGGCCTGCGCGTCAGCTCCGGGACCGTCTCGATCTGCCGCTCGATATCCGGTTAGATGGGCTGTTCGTTTCCTTGCCCGCTATCATCGAAACACTCGATCAGCATTTCGGTCAGGACGCGGACCTTTCTCGAGGGGTGCTGTCCCGGCGGACGAACGACATAGATTCCGGCCGGTGGTGGCGGATGATTCGTCATGACCGTCACCAACGCGCCGGAATTGAGATAGTCCCGGGTGAGGCCATCGGGGAGGGCAGCGATACCCAAACCGGCCGCGGCAGCGACGACGAGAGCCGCCCCGTTGTCAGCCTTGAAACGGCCCTGCGGGCGAATGGTCAGGATCTTGTCGCCGTCCATCACCTGCCACGTTTCCATCCCCTGCATAAGCGCCTGATGCGTGACGAGTTCCTCCGGTGTTTCCGGGGAGCCATGGGCTTTGATATAGGCGGGGCTCGCGACGTATTTTCCATAAAGGGGACCAACGCGTCTTGCAATCAGGTTGGAATCCTGAAGTGTGCCGACCCGGATCGCGCAATCAAGTCTTTCACGGCCCCTGCGACGTCCGCCATCGGAACGTTGGGATCGACGCGGATGTCGATCCGGTCAGTCCGCAACCGCGTCAGCGCCTCGTCGGCGACCTGGCGAATCCTTTCGGGCCGGCTGTCGAGGCCGACGTCCGGGCGCCCGTTCTTGAAGCCGAACTTTGTCGCAAGGCGACGTCGCGGGCTATGTCTATGCCGAACTCGAAGGGCCGGACTACATGGCGCTGCGTGGTCCGGCGGGGGCTCGGCGCAAATTCTCGGTCGACACCTGCAGGAGCAGGCCGCCGCCGAACTCCCTTTTTGCTGATCTACTTAGCTAATTGACTATTAGAATCGCCGTCGATTGTTCTGAATAAAGATAGCTCGCGACAATGAGGGGACCGAAATGTCGCATCATAATTACGAGCAAACACAGTAGAAGCGCGGAAACGCACATTGCAAACGCGAATATCTTTAGGGGCTTTATCGTAGACTGCATCCAACCTTTTGCCGCTGAGTTCATTTTTTCCTCCGGGGTCGGGGCAGTGCTCGCGATCGCTCCCGCGCCATCCAGTCTAATTCTTGCAAGTATTGTCGTTGGCGAATGATATGCCGTCGCTCTTTGCCAGCTTCATGACGTAATCCTCCGCGAGGTCCGCAACTTCAAGTGCGATTTCCGCTTCTCTCCAACCTGCAGCAACCGCCGCCTCAATCAATCGGTCAAGCTCACGTTGAAATACTGCCCGGCGTTGAGAGGCGCGATGATCATGGTACAGCCCAAATAACGGCGGTTTGATTTCCCTCATTGCCTAATTATTACACAATCTTGCCGCTTTTCAAACACAATTGGCACAACAGAGCGTGACCTATATTGCTCACTTCTTGCATGCTCAGTGTCCGCCAGCGGACTGAATGTTTGGAATACGATCTATCTTGATCGCGCAAGAGACCGGTAATTTCTCTGGGGTCATGCGGCTCGCAGAAGAGGCGGTCTGGCCTTGAATAATGGAGGCACGTGCGATTCTGCCTGTCGGAACGGCGCCCGCAGCCGATCGTGAAGGTCGCCATTGATCTGCGCTGCCCGAACCTGCATGAGCATGTGGGCACCATGGAGGGACCAGCGCATCTGCTGCTTCTTGATCATGCGTTTGCCGACAAGCGAATTCACCGCTGACTCGGCAAGAGTAGTGGCGACACGAAGCCCAGTTCGGTAGCGCTTGCCATAGTTGACGATCGCGCCGCGGTTCGATCTGACATAGGTCAGGAGCTGCGAGCCGAGGTTGTGAAGCCGGGCGATCGAGAACTCGCCCTCTACTTGCGAATCCTCCTGGTCGGTGCTGCTGGTCGCGAAATAGCGGCCACCTGGTTCGCCCCGACCGCCGCGACCACATCTGGCCACAACAAGCTCGAAGTTTCGCGCTGAATTGGGATCGGCGCTCCGCACATGCGCTGTATCGATGCTGACGACGAACTCTCTGCGCCGATCGCCGGGAAGCTGCATTTCAAGTTGGCGCCGTTCCTCCATCTGAGCCCTTGCGCGCCGCTCTTCTCCTGCGTGCTGCTCGTCCAGCCGTTCACCGATCCTGATGGTGCGCTTGCGCACGGTCGCATGCGTCTCGGTCGGCTCAACCGGCAGGAATTCAGCAAGCACTCTCGCCGCCTGCCGGTACGGCATCATGCTTCCCAGCCGCGCGGTTATATTAGTTCCATCAACTCGGGCGTTGCTCGATCCGGGCAGATTTCCTTCATCGCGGCTCAGTCGCTACCGCGTCTGCCGGTTGCTCTAATCGGAGCAAAGGGTGGAGTTCAGCGCACAGCAGTTGGATCAAGAGATCGAAATGGAAGTCGCGATCTGTCGAACCCAACGCATTGTGCTTCTCCGGCTCCGATCCCGCGAGGCCGGCTTCGTGATGGAGCATGGAGTTTCGGAGTTTCTCTTCTTCGGTTTCGCTCATCTTGATGGCGGCCTCTCTGGCGGCCAGCCCTTCGATGTTGCAACTTTCCAAAGCGTCAGCATTTGGCGAATGACGGAGCAACGATGTAGAGTACTCGTGAAATAATAGGTAAGCGCATTCGCTCGTATTCTCTTTGAGAGATTAATGATAATATTTTCTAACCTGAATAATCTACTGATATTATATAAATATTGCCGCGCCTATGCAGAGATAACATTTGAGTGTAGTCTTGACGCCATTTACGGTACTGTAGTGGAGGGGTTATGCTCAACTCTGTTAGAGTGGCGTTCGTTGATGATCATCCCATGTTACTTGAAGGTATCGGCGCTGTCTTCGCCCGGCACGGTCGATACGATGTTGTTGCGAAAGGCAGCGACGCGGGTGCTGCGCGTGCCATTGTGGCTCGAAATGAGCCACACCTGATCTTTGTTGACTTAAGCATGCCTGGTGACGTCTATGGGGCTATCACTGACATCGCGGCGGCCGGCAGAACAAAGGTCATCGTCTACACGGCGTGCAATAGCGTCGATCTGGCGGTCAAGTCCTTGGACAGCGGCGCCAGTGCCTTCATTCTCAAGGAGAGCATTTCGAACGAGCTTTTTGGGGCGGTTGACGCCGTCATGAAGGGCGAAGTTTTCATTTCTCCCAGTTTGGCCGGCAAGGTAATTTTCGCCCTGAAGGGCCGCCGTCGAAAAGAAGGAGCGGCAGGCGCCAAACTTAGCCATCGTGAGGAGCAGGTCGTTGCACTTCTGTTGAAAGCTCGTTCAAACAAGGAAATCGCTCTGTCCCTGTCGATCAGCGAAAAGACAGTAAAGCACTACATGGCCAACCTCATGACGAAACTTAACGCCCGAAATCGAGTGGAAGTCGCGCTCGCGGCCCAACAGCACGTGTCGCTCATCAGCTAGCGCCGCTACTACTGCATTTCCGCGGTTGTGACGTGTGGCTTCCTGAACCGTTCAGCGCACCCCATCGACTGCTCTGTCGGGAGATAACGTTGTGGGTGCCGCTTGAGTCGGTAGCGGGATCTGCCCGTTCATGGCTGTGATAATCCAACCTCTGTGTTTTCCAGATCGAGGGGAAGTTTGACGATGAGTTCGGTTCCACCGGATGCGGGCGATATGATCGAAAACTCGCCAGATAGAGCGGCAAGCCGATTCCGTAGCCCGACTAGTCCAAGCTTGGCGTTGGCAGTTGGCTCGGGCATTTGCGCCGAGACGCCTGGTCCGCGGTCCCTCACTGTGATCAGAAGCCGGCCATTCTCTTCCTTGACGGTGACTGACTGGCCGGCCGCCGCGGCATGTCGGTAGGCGTTGTTTAAGCCCTCCTGAATGACTCGGTAGCAACATATCTTCACAGCCGTCGGAACGTTTTCCGGCAGCGTGCCGATGTCTCGCGCCACGGACGTCCCGGTCAACTGCTCATGGCGATAAATGGCAGCCTCAACAACCTGCGCCAATCCTTCCGCCTGAATACCCGGCAATACGAGCCCGCTCGAAATGTTTCGGAGTTCCGAATAGAGATATCTGGCGAGCTGGATGGTGTTTGGCGGGGCACCGCCCGAATTGGCATCGTTGATGAGCTCGGGCCTTTCCTCGCCATCGCGTCCATATTGCAGCGAAAGCATCAGAATGCTGAGTGTCTGGATTGGCCCGTCATGAAGCTCCGATCCCAGGCGGGCCAGGAAATTCTCGTTGTCCTCGCTTGCTCGCACACGAGCCCGCTCGGCAATCTTGCGCAACTCGTCATTTTGCTTGGCGAGATGAGCCGCTTCGGCGTAACGCCGCTTAAGATCATCTCTCTGCCGATCAATGGTCTTGCTTCCTTGAGAAACGATGAGGTGGAGTACCGCGATCATTCCGAGCGAGGTCAATCCAACAAGAAGCCAGGTCCAGTTGCGCGTGCTAGTGCGTTCGGCGATCAAAGCAGAGGCGCTCTGGTAGAATTCGCCCACCGCAATGATACGGTTGGTTCCTGTCTGATAGAGTGGCGCATAAACCTCGATCAATCGGATGTTCTGGTCCCCGGTCACGCCGTCCAGCAATTCGTCAAGATCTTCGAACGCGGTTGCCAGGCCCCCGCTTGCTGCAATCCTGACTTCATCCTCCGCTTGCTCTCCGACCTTGATGTTATCGCTCGAAGAGTAGGCGAGTGTCCCGTCGAGGCGCCATATTTTCAGGAGGATAAAACGATTGCTCACATCGTGACCTGCAAAGAGCGTATGGGCAAAAAGCGTATCTAGGCGCTCTTCGATGTGTTCTGCCAAGGGATCTGCCGATCCAAGCTCCTGGATGTAGGGTTGGAGGAACGCTTGCAGGAAGATCGCGCCGGCCTCGGCTGCGCTTCGCGTGGCGCTCGCCTGGTATCGCGAACTCATCCAGTTTCCGAGCATGAGCATCGAGACCCCGACGATCAGCGTTGCGGTCATCAGGAACTGTCGGGACAAGTTGCTGGTTGGGCGCTTCCGGCGACCTGAGACGAGGGACCAAAGTCGCAGGCCAATACGGCCTAATTGCCCTATCCGGCCACTGGGCTTCAGTTCAACCATCGCATGGGACTTTCTGAGCTGATATGGGAACTGAATATGGATCACACTCCTTCTGATAGATTTCGCCAGATGCACGCATAATCATCTGCGCGATCGCGCCAGCAAGGGGAGATGAACATGCCCTCCGTTAAACCTTTCGAAATAACACTAGGCGATATCAACTATCTGCTCGACCAGATGCGCGATGCTATTTTTATTGTCAGATTCGATGCACAGGGCCGGCCGATTTATGGGTATCATGACTCTGCCGGCGTCGTCCACGAGCTGGGTTTGTTTGGAACCTTTGACCCCCTGGGCATTGTCGATCCCATCACCGGTTTGTTGATCTACGATGGTGCGCGGGAAGCGAGCGGCTTTCGCATCCCCAGTGGATTGTTCAACAACCTCGTGGATCTCACCCGCTGGGCATGGGGTGCCACCGACAATCCGTTTCCGCGCCTTACAGTCGCGGACTACAACCATTATGTGCAGCAGATAGTGACCAACCAGGCGCTGGCGGGAGATGCGACACACGACGGCTATCTCACGACGCACCCCACAATCAGCGACCCAAACGCTGCTACGACACTGGCAACGCCGGCGGCTTACGCTGATCCCAACAAGAGTGTGGTCGACTACACACCACGCATGATCGCCCAGACGATCAGCTCATCCAATGAGGGTGGCGCCCTTCAACGGGTGGAGGTCAGCGCGCCGGGAACCGTGACCGACGTTGTCACTTCAACGTATGCGGACGGGTCGGTTCACACGGAGAATATCGTACGCAACCTCAACACCCTCCCGGGTGACCCCTCGACAAGCGGAATTTTCACCTTGTTCGGGCAGTTTTTCGATCACGGGCTCGATTTCATCGACAAGGGCGGTCAGGGCGCCAAAATCATCATCCCGCTGGATCCGGACGACCCCCTTTACAGGGCACCGGGGACGAACGGTGCTTCGGACCCTGGCAACACGACCATTACCATTTCGCGCGCAACGCCGGATGACTACACCTTGCGGGATATTCACGGCCGTCAGGTATCCATAGCGGGTGCCGACAACGTCTGGGGAACTGGAGATGACGTCCAGTCACTGGGTGCTGATGGCGTGCTCGGAGGGACGGGGCAGGATGCCGATGTTCTTGGCCCGGTTGCCAAGCCTGCCGCATCGAGCTACACCAATCATACGTCACCGTACATCGACCAAAGCCAGAGCTACGGCTCGGACACGCAAATCACGCTGTTACTGCGGGCATGGGTGTTGGACCCGAATAGCGGACAATATCGTCCCGGCGCAGAGCTTTTCGACGGCCATCAGACGCAGGCATACAACAGCAATGTCTTCAACGATGCCAGCCCCAATGGACTGGGTGCCGGGACGACAACCAGGACCGTACCCACGCTCGCGGAACTGCGCGCTCATTTGCTAGCAACCGGCCGTGATGACCTGACATGGGATGATATCAACAATTATCGCGCTCGCGATGCGAGCGGCCATGTGATCGATACGAATGGCGCCGTCCCGGGGGGCTACGTCTTCACGGGCCAGGCGCTGCTCCTGGATATGAACCCGAACCTCACGACGGCCATTGACTACGCCAATGCGACGATCGTAGCGGGCGGCATTACCGCTGCCAATCTGATGTCCTTCATCGACTTTTCCAACTTTTCCATCCGCAATTCAGTCGGCGGAGTAGCAGTCACCGCCGCGCAGTATGCCGCCGTCAGCGAAGCGCTGATGCAATCGGTGGGAAACCACTATGTCGCCGGCGACGGTCGTGCGAACGAGAACTTCGGCCTCACGGCGCTGCACCATGTCTTTCACGAAAACCACAATGTCCAGCTTGTCAACCTCGAGAACGCGATCCTCGGCCAGGCCGATGCGGCATCGCGCCACAATTTCCAGATCGCGGTCAACGGCCCGAACGGTCCTTACACCGATGCGAACGGAAACTACCTTGTCTCCGCCGGCGGACAGATCTCATGGGATCCCGACAAGATGTTCGAAGCCACGAAGCTGATCAACGAAATGGAATATCAGCATGTGGCAATCGACCAGTATGCACGCCTTGTCACGCCGGATCTTCCCGAGTTCGTGACCTACGACAACGATATCAAGGCCGATATCTCCCTTGAGTATGCGCAAGCCGCCTTCCGCTTCGGCCATTCGCAACTGCGTGAGACGATCGACGCCATCGATCCCAATGGCCTGGTCAGCAAGTTTGCCCTGTCGGGCGCGTTTCTGAACCCGGGACAGTTCGCTGCCGTTGGAGCAACCGACATCGTTCGCGGCATGTCGCAGCAATTGTCGAATGAGGTGGACGAGTTCCTGACGCCGGCCATGCAGCAGTCGTTGCTCGGTCAACCGCTTGACCTCGCAGCGATCAACATCGCCCGCGGTAGAGACCTCGGAATCCCGACCCTAAACGAGGTACGCAGGCAGCTTCACGATGCACTTGTCGCGGAACGCGCGGCGGACCCGACAACCCCGCACCATACCAATCTCATCGTCGATGCGCTAAATCCATACACAAGCTGGGCCGAATTCGGGTCCCAGATGCAGCATCCGCAATCGCTGGTAAATTTCATCGCGGCTTATGCGTTTGACGGGGACTTGGCCAAGGCCGAAGCAATCGTCGGACTGGAGAATGGTACGATCGCCGAGGGCTCGTCAGAAGCGCAGGGCTTTTCCGTCGATTATGCGATCGCATTCCTCAACAATACCGGGGTCAATCCAGGCGAGCAACCGCCGCTCGGGGCTGACGCGTTCAACAGCATAGACCTATGGATCGGCGGCCTGGCTGAGTTGCATGTCTTTACCGGCCAGCTCGGGACTACGTTCAATGCGATTTTTGAAGACCAGATGGAACGGCTGATGGATGGCGATCGCTTCTACTACATCTACCGTCTCCAGACCGCCTTGAACATCGACACCGATCTCGGGCACGCCATCGTTACCGAGCAGTTCAAGGACATTATCGAGCGGACGACCGGCGCCATTCACCTGAACGGCGACGTTATGGGTTATGCGGATAGCAATATCGAACTCGCCCGTACAGTGGTGCCAGGCACGGCATTGCGGGCTGTACGAGGCGAGCTCATTCTTGACATCAATGGCAATCCAGTCGCCGGCAACCTGGGCGACCTGAAATATGATGCAAACCACCAACTGATCACACAGGACTATCAAAACGCACACGCCTATGGCGCGTTGCTGTCAAGCTACGCAGCGACGCCCAACGGCATAGATGTTGTCGGCGGTGCAGCCAATCTGGGCTATGGCATATATTCAGGTTTCGGTAATGGCATCGTCGGCAATGGTGGTCTTATAACCAAAACCAATTCCGACCTTGGCATCACGCGTACTTTCATTCGCGATTTTCGTCCGGACATGGGCGAGAACCCGGATGGCACACCGGCCTCGGGATACAATTCCCACGAGGTACTCGCCGGCACAGACAACGACGACTGGATCGACGCAGGTAATGGCGACGATACGGTTTATGGCGACCGGGGGGATGATGTGTTGGACGGAAAGGCCGGTGCAGATCATCTCTACGGCGGCGACGGTCAGGACGTGATCTACGGCGGAGATATCGAGGACTTTCTCGATGGAGGGATGGGCGACGATATTGTCTACGCTGGCACCAGTGCCGGGGCGCTGGATGTCGTTATCGGCGGAAGTGGCAACGACAAGCTCTACGGCGAAGCCGGCATCGACGAAATCTACGGCGGCAGCGGCGACGACTATATCGACGCCGGCGGCGACACCGACCTTGCATTCGGAGACGGCGGTAACGATGAGATGTATGGCGGCGACGGCCCCGACGAACTGCGCGGCGGCCTAGGGGACGACATACTTTCCGGCGGCTCCGGTGCGGACATGTTGCTTGGCGAAGGTGGCGACGACATCATCATGGGTGGTATCGGACAGGCCGCGCAAGTTGGCGACGCCGACGAAGCTCTTGGCGGCGATGGCTTTGACATGGCGTCATACAGCGATGTGAGCATCGTGCTCGACGTCGCTGCCGATCTTCGCAACCAGGGCCTGACCGCGGCCAATGGCGGAACCGCCTTCAATCCGTTCAACCAGTTGCTGAGCCAAATTGAAGGCCTTATCGGATCCAAATTCAACGACAGGCTGATCGGAGATGCCGGAGACAACTGGCTAATCGGGGGTGGGGGTGCCGATCGCTTCAATACCACGATCGCCGACGCGACCGGCAACATCGGCAGTGGCGGCAATGACGTCGTCATCGGAGACAGTATCCGTCTCGACACCCTAATCGGCGCCTACGGCGGTTATTCAATCAGTCTCGATGCAATTGGCAACGCCGTTCATTCCGTCGGAAATATCCTCAGCGCCGGTCTCCTTGGCAATGTAGCGCTTGGTACGCAAATGTTTGCCACGCACTATACCGATCTGCTTAAGACCGAGAAGTTCAAGGACATGGTACTCGGCTCCGACTCGGCGGCTGCCGGAGCGGATACCACGGTCTATTCGGGCAACAGAGCCGACTACACCATTACCGCGATCACCTTTTCGTCGGCAAATCAGGGCACTGTCCTAGCCTACAAGATACAGGACAATAGACCTGGTTCGCCGGATGGCACAGACCTGCTGGTTGGGATTGATCTCGTGCAATTTGCGGATCGGACGATCACCATTGATCAATTGGCTAATCACGCGGCCACGGGCTCATTGTCGTTTAGTGCCGGGGAGCAGGGAAGTCTCGCGCGCCTTACACCGACGAGTGCGCTTTTTGACGCCGATAACATCACTGTCGCAAACCCGCAGGGCAGCGTCACCATTCCGAACAGCGGCTACAACTGGCAAACAAGCGCCGACGGCGTCGTCTGGACAACGGTGCAGAGTGGCAACGGAAGCGGACAGCAATCCAACCAGCACGTTCTAAGTCAGGGGCAGACCTCGGGCAAGCTGATTAGGCTTGTGGCATCCTTCGTGGACTCGCTCGGAAATCCCGAATCCGTGCAATCGAATACATGGAACCTCATCGTTGGTACCACCTCCAACAACGCTGGCGGCGCCGCTTTGAGCGGCACCAGCAGTCTGTTGATCGGGGATGCGATTTTCGGTCTTGCAGGGAACGATACATTGAACGCGTTGGCCGGCGATGATCGGTTGTTTGGTGGCAATGGAAACGACGTTCTGAACGGCGGCGATGGCAACGACTATCTCGATGGCGGAGCCGGCAATGACACTCTGACAGGTGGCATCGGTGATGACACCTACGTGATCGCCAACAATGGAGGGTTTTTTGGGGGTACTGACACGATCGTGGAGCAAGCAAACGGCGGGGCAGACCTTGTGCTCAGTTCGACGAGCTATACTCTAGGCAACAACCTCGAAAACCTGACACTGACCGGCGGCGGCAATATCAACGGTACTGGCAACGGTGGTTTAAACAGTCTCGTCGGCAACTCCGGCAACAACACGCTCGACGGAGGGGCGGGCGCAGACTCGATGACCGGCGGGGCCGGCAATGACACATACATCGTCGACAACGCAGGTGATACGATCCATGAAAATGCCAATCAGGGCACTGATACAGTACGCACCTCGTTGCCCATCTTCACGTTGTCTGACAACGTCGAGAATCTGGTATACGTCGGCAACGCATCATTCACTGGCAACGGCAATGCCCTCAACAACGCCATCACCGGAGGCAGTGCCGGCGATACCCTGAATGGCGGGGACGGAAACGATACGCTGACGGGCGGCGGCGGCGGCGACAGCCTGAATGGTGGAAACGGCAACGACACCCTGGTCGGCGGCTCTGGCAACGATTTCCTTGCGGGCAACGCAGGTGCCGATCAGTTTGTCTTTAACACCAACCTGAACAGCGCGGGCGTTGATACGATTACCGGTTTCGTCAGCACCTCCGCCAATCCCGCTGAACACGATCGTATCGTCTTGGATAATGCAAACGGCATTTTCAGCCAGGTCGGAAACAATGGAAATCTTTTGGCAGCAGCTTTTTGGAGCTCTGCAACGGGTACGGCGCACGATATTACCGACAGAGTTATCTATAACACCACGAACGGTTGGCTGACATACGACAGCGACGGCACCGCCAACGGCGGATCGCCGGTGCATTTTGCCACGCTCGAAGCAAACCTCACGCTGCAGGCAGCCGACTTCCTGGTCGTCTGATGCCGGGGGGGGCCGGCCAGCCCCGTGCACCCCTCCGGTATTGGCTGGCCCCATCGAGACATTCGCCGGGCGATAGATGGAGCTTCACATGCATCAACCACTGCGTGCTGCAAACGCAAACCATGCTTTGTTCGATCCTAGACTATCCAGAACACTACCAGCGAGCATCGCCCTCAGGCGCCGACTGCCTGATCTTCGGGCAGTCGGGATCTTTTCCGGCGTCATCAGCATTTTGACGCTGACCGGATCCTTCTACATGCTACAGGTCTATGACCGGGTCTTGGTGAGCCGGAGCGTTGAGACTTTAATTGTGCTCTCTGCGATAGCGCTTATTGCCTTTCTGTTACAGGGGTTACTCGACTCGTTTCGACTACGAATGCTGAGCCGCATTGGCGCGCAATTCGATGAAGACCTCTCAAGTCTGGCTTTTCGTGCTGCAAGCCTTTTGCCCTTGAAGGGTGCAAAGCCAGACGAAGCAATGCAGCCTCTACGCGATGTCGATCAGGTTCGCGCATTCCTTGGCAGTCCTGGTCCAACAGCCATGTTTGACCTCCCTTTCATGCCGCTTTTCGTGGTCGGCTGCTTTTTGCTGCATCCATGGCTCGGTTGGCTCGCGGTCGGTGGCGGGAGTGTCATCGTCATTCTGGCCATCGCGACGGATGTGCAAGTTCGCGCCCCGACACATGAAGCCAGTTTGCATGGCAATCGGAAGCAACTGTTCGCAGAATCGGCGCGACGCCACTGCGAGGCGATCGATGCCATGGGCATGCATGGATCGATGGGAAACAGGTGGAGGAAGCTCAGTCGCGATTTTCGCGATACGAGCTTGCAGGCAAGTGACGTGCAGGCCAGTCTCGGTGCGTTTGCAAAGATATTCCGCACGGTCCTTCAGTCGTCAATACTGGCGTTGGGAGCCTACTTGGCGGTTAACCAGGAGGTATCGGGCGGCGCTATGATCGCCGCCTCGATTATGACGTCTCGAGCACTGGCGCCGATCGAAACAGCAATCGCACATTGGAAGGGATTCGTCTCCGCGAGGGCGGCTTATACGAGACTCAAGAGCTCCCTGTCGATTGCTGTCGAAGGCGAGCAGGTCGAGTTGCGGGCACCCCGCCTGAAGGTAACCGTCGACGGACTTGCTGTTGCCGCGCCGGGTGCCCAGGATCCTGTCGTGTTGAACGCCGCGTTTGAACTGAAAGCCGGTGACGGCCTCGGTATCATCGGGCCAAGTGGCTCAGGCAAGTCATCGCTGGCGCGCACCCTTGTCGGCGTTTGGTTGCCGATGAAAGGCAGTGTGAGGCTCGATGGTGCATTGCTTCATCAATGGAACCGCGACAGCCTTGGGCGCCATATCGGTTATTTGCCGCAGGATCTCGCCCTGGTAGACAGCACGATCGCGGAGGCGATTTCCCGGTTTCAGGTTGAGGGCAACTCCGAGAAGATTATCAAGGCGGCGACGGCCGCGGGCGCCCATGAGCTCATTGTCGGCATGCCGGACGGCTATGATACCAGAATCGGCGACGGGGGCATTTTTCTGTCCGGGGGTCAGCGTCAAAGGATTGGCTTGGCGAGGGCACTGTATGGCGATCCGTTTCTCGTCGTTCTCGATGAGCCGAACTCCAACCTCGATGCGTCCGGTGATGCGGCGCTCAGCAATGCCATCAGCGGCGTGCGCAGTCGAGGCGGAATCGCGATTGTAATCACGCATCGACCGCTCGGACTGGCATCCGTGGACAAGGTCGCGTTTGTTCACGAAAAGAGCATCAAGCTCTTTGGCCCCAAGGATGAGGTCATGGCGGTGCTTTCGAGGCCCTCCGAAAGCACGATCCCCCTTAGGGCCAGTGGAAATTCCAGCCATGTATAGCTCGACCCCTTTGTATTCCGACCACTCGCTTTCGCTTCGCCGCTACAGGCGAGCCGGCGCGATGTTGATTGCCGCCTTCGCATCTACGTTCGGTGTCTGGGCAACCGTTGCACCACTTTCCAGCGCTGTCGTTGCGTCAGGACATTTCGAGGTCGAAGGAAACATAAAAAAGATTCAACACAAGGCAGGTGGTATTGTTTCGGAGATACTTGTCCATGAGGGACAGCGGGTCGCGGGAGGACAGACACTTCTGCGTCTTGATGATACCAATGCGCGGTCTGAACTCCAAATCGTCGAGCATCAGCTTGCGGAACTTCAAATGAGCGCAGCAAGGCTGGTCGCCGAACGCGACGGAGCAGTCCATTTCGAACTTCCCAGCTACTTCACCAGATATTCTAATGCCGTGTCGGCTCGCGTCCTTTTCAACCGAGAGCAGCGGCTTCTCGATGCGCGCCTGAAGGCAAGGCAGGGACAGAAGCAGCAGCTTACCGAGCGCGTGACGCAGTTGATGAATCAGATTGATGGCCTTAGCCTGCAAGAGAGTGCCAAACGACACGAGCGTCAATTGCTCGATACAGAGCTTCGCAGCCTTCGCAGTCTCCTCGACAGGCAGCTTGTCTTGGTTAGCCAAGTAAAGATCCTCGAGCGGAACATGGCGCAACTCGATGGTGAGATCGGGCAGCTTCAAGCGTCCACAGCCGAGATTCGGGCAAAGATCGCGGAAACAAAACTCCAGGTGTTGAATCTGGATCAGATCGCGGTTGCCGAGGCGGGCAAGGATCTTGCGGAAACCGAGAGCAAGATCAATGAACTCAGCGAAAAACAGATTGAGGCAGAGGATGCCTTGACACGCGTCAGCGTCCGGTCGCCCCTGGCCGGTGTCGTACACGAGCTCTCCGTCCACACGGTCGGTGGCGTTGTTGGCGCAGGCGAGGTGCTTATGATGATCGTGCCGGAGATGGCAGAGCTCAACGTCGAATTGCGCATCTCGCCGCAAGAGGTGGATTCGATCCATGTGGGGGATAAATCATTTGTCAGAATCAGTGGCCTCAATCGTTCCACGACTCCAGATCTCGAGGGAAAGGTAGAAATGATCGGGGCAGACCTGGTCGAGGATACTCCAACGCGGATCTCCTATTACCCCGTCCGCGTTCATCTGCCACCGGGCGAGCTTGACCGGCTCAATGGTACACAAGTTGTTCCGGGCATGCCGGTCGAGGCTTTTATCACAACATCCAAGCGTACTTTTCTCGATTATCTCTGGGAGCCGCTTTCTGACCGACTGCGGCGCGCTATTCGTGAGCACTAGAGCGCTTCATGTTTTGACGGAAGCGTAGCCGGCGTTTGAGAAGTAGTTGGCGCATTCTGGCTTGATGGTGTCGGCGAGCAGACCCAGATGTCGCCAAGTTTCCTCAATGTTTCGGGCCTGGCGCATCCAGTGCTTGATCTTGGCGAAGGCCTGCTCGATCGGATTAAGGTCGGGGTATGGGTGCGCGAGATCGCGAAACTCGGCCATGATCTGCGCCTCATTCCACCGGGTTACGTCAAACCTTTCGTCAAACGCGGCAAGACGGACGCGGCCGATGCGGAAGCCATCAGCGAGGCGGTGATCCGCAAGACCATGCGCTTCGTTCCCATCAAGACCGCCGAACAGCAGGCAGACGTAATGGTGTTGAAAACCCGTGCCCTTCTGGTCCAGCAGAGGACGCAGTCGGTCAACGCCTTGCGTACGCATCTGGCTGAACCGGGGATCATCGCGACCGGCGGCCTTGCCAACGTTGCGGCGCTGATGGCTGTTGTGCGGGAAAGTAAAGATATTCGACTGCCCGCAGCTGATTTGTGAGCGTCCGGCGAATGCATTTCTTCGTCTACGAGGCGCGGTCTAGGACTTGCGGCTTAGCTCATCTGCCATGACGCGCTCGATCATCTCGGGATCGCATTGTTCATCGACCAAGAACTGCCGGATCCCTCCGGTCCATGTCCTGACATCCGCTAGGAACTCCTCGAGGCATTCGACGCCCCGGTCCGTGAAGCCGGTTGTGCCATCTTCGGTCCCGTTGTGGACGCGCACCATTTCGCCGTAGTCGATATTGTCCGAGTTTGCAGCGATCTCTTGGAGCAGTTCGAGGTTTTCGCCGATCATGGCAGCGACGTTTTCGATCGTATAGATGTGCATCGAACGAGCCATCAGACAGCCTTTTGCAGCGCGGAATCTGCTGGGAGCATATTCCATGGCAACAGGTCTTCAAGCCTGTCTGTGGGGTAATCTTTGATCCGGGTCAGGACGTCTGTGAGATAGACCTCCGGATTGTGGCCATGGAGTTTAGCAGTTTATGCCGACCGGCGAACTATGCCGATTAATCAAGTTTTTCCCAACGTTTCCGGCAGCATAGCGGTCGCTCAGTCGGCATAGATTAGGGTCTCTCCGTCGCAATTGACGCGAAGGAGAGGACACATGAACACAACTGACTATTTGAATCGCAGCGCCCTATATCGGAAGCTGCTCCACGGTCCGTATCGGGAGTTTGCGCGTGTCTACGCCGCCAAGATGTCGAAAGAAGGTTTGGGTCGGCAATGCACGTGGCGCTCGCTGAGCCTGTTTCGAGACATGATGGACTGGCATGTTGGCAATGGATATGCCCCGCAGGATTTGAACGAAGTTTATGTCGATCGTTTTCTTGAGCATCGCTTCAAACACTGGAGTCCTGATACGGGCGACCGATCGGCACTCCGACGTGTGCTTTCAGCGTTACGGGAAGAGGGCTTAATACCAGCTGCGCTTCCGGTTGAGCGCACTGAGCACGAGCAGATCGTCGATGTATTCGGGGCATATCTCTCGAATGAGAGAGGGCTCGCCGCCTCGACGGTGGGTAGCCACAAGCTTCTGTCACTTCGATTTCTACGGGAGGCCTGTCCTGCCGGCGCGAATGGGTTTGCAGCGCTCACCCCGGAGATTGTCATCGGGTATGTCGAACGAAATGCGCTCGATGGCTCCGCCGACAGCGGCAAGGCAATGTGCGGGGTTGTGCGTGCCTTGCTGCGCTACTTGCATTTGAAGGGCTTCATTTCGACGGCGTTGGCCGATTGCGTGCCATCCATCCGCCGCTGGCGACTTGCCGGCCTTCCAACCTTCCTGCCGCCAGAAAAGGTCCAGAAGGTTCTCGATGCCTGTGACCGGACGACGGCAATGGGGCATCGGGACTATGCGGTTCTGATGATCTTGGCCAAGCTCCGTTTGCGCGCTAGCGAAGTTGCTAGCCTCAATCTCGATGACATCGACTGGCAGTCGGGCACGATTCTCGTACAAGGAAAGGGCCGGCGGCAAGCGACTATGCCGCTGCGTCACGACGTCGGAACAGCTATCGTGGCTTATATCCGGCATGGGCGTCCCGCTTCGGCGTGTCGGCGAGTTTTCTTGCGAACACTTGCGCCGCACGTGGGCTTTGCCTCCGGCTGCGCCATCACGATGATCGCGAAGCAGGCACTCGAGCGGGCAGGCATTGATGGCTATGCCCATCACGGCGCCCATCTTTTCCGCCACAGCCTCGCGACCGACCTTTTACGGTCGGGTGCCAGCTTTGCCGAGATCGGCCAACTGCTGCGCCATCGAAGCATCGACAGCACAAGGATCTATGCCAAGCTCGATGTTGAGAAGCTGCGTGGACTGAGCCTGCCCTGGCCGGGAGGTGTCCAATGAGCCGGCTTCGCACTGCCCTCAACCGCTATGTCGGCATGCGCCGAGGGCTGGGATACAAATATGATGGGCCGGCACGACGGTTGTCGGCATTCGTCACCTTCATGGAAGCCCGCGGCGCCGAGACCATCACGTCGGACCTGGCAATGCAGTGGGTGACGTCGATGGGCCGACAGCCGAGTTGGTCCATCCGCCTGGCTGATGTGCGCGGCTTTGCCCAGCACCTCAGTCATTTCGATCCTCTGACGGAAGTGCCACCGAGCGACGCAGTGCCGCCGGCGCGGCGGACAAAGCCTTACATCTATAGCGACATCGAGATTCAGGCGCTGCTGGCGGCAGCACTGTCGCTGCCGCCAGCCAACGCCCTTCGACGCTGGACGTATCATTGCCTGTTCGGACTGATAGCGGTCGCCGGACTGCGCCATTCTGAAGCGCTCGGCCTGCTCCGGGCCGACGTCGATCTCGAGCAAGGTGTCCTCACTATCCGAGAGACAAAGTTCGGCAAGTCACGGCTGGTGCCGCTGCATGGCACGACAATCGCTGTCCTTACAAACTATGCTGCTCGACGCGATGCACACCTTGGCACGCCGCGCAGTCCCTATTTCTTCGTCGCCGAACAGGGCGGCAGGTTGCTGCATCAATACGTGCACCGGGTGTTCTGGCGACTATCCCGGCAAATTGGTTTACGGCAGGAGGGGGATCGCGATGGCCCGCGGATTCACGATCTTCGTCACCGTTTCGCCGTCCAGACCCTGATCAACTGGCATCGCGCTGGCGAAGATGTGGCTGAAATTCAAGCTCTACGTATTCGAAGCAAAAGCCGATGGTAATCTCGCGATCCTCGCCGCGCTTGCCATGGTTCTCACCGCGATATGGCGCGGCGTTTTACCCGTAGCAGGTTTCTACTAAAGCTTGGAGGTGCAGGATCGTCCCTGCGCCTCCTCACATATCACCACCCAATCCAGTTAGGCCAAGTTCTTGGCTCTCCTAACGAAACTATTACAAAGGAAATGTGTAATAACAGGATGCTTGGTTCTGATCCCTTCAAGGCGAATTCGATTTAAGATCGGACCAGATCCTCCTTTGGGGTCCCATAAAGGGCACGTGAGAACAAGACGCTGGACGGCTTGACACCAGTTGGAATGGGGGCGCGAAGCGCCTGTTGGCTTCACAGCGGCGGAGATGATAGGCAAACCTGTCCTGATCCGGATCCCCGTGAGTTTTCAGATAGTAGCCTAGACGGTCAGTCGTATCGCCACGGGCTCTACGGGGGAACCACTGAAGGCCGATCTACAACTTGCTCGACGGCGTATGTTCAATCGCAGCCCGAAACGCCGCGGTCGCCTTTGCAAGCTCGTCCATCTAGGAGAACCGTCCGGCAATCTTCATCAGCTCGCCGGTCAGCACGTCGGCGGCCGTGTAGGGATCCGTGCCGTTATGTGCGTTAAAGTGCGCGCGAAGATTAACCGCGCGGGCCGTGGCGGTGGGAATCCGGTCCTTGGTGTCTTCATACACTGTCTTGCTGTTCTTGGCGTAGGTTGGGTAGTGCGCCGGCTTTCTCAACTCGGCATGAACCTCGGTCCGGTGGATGGGAGCGAGAATGTCGCGGAAGTGCAACAATACCCACAGCTCGAAATTCGGAACCGATGGGATGGCGGTAAACGGAACCGCTTTCCCCTCGTCGCTTTTCAGCTTCTTGTCGGTGGCCTCAGCTTTGGCGAGGGCATTGTGGTAGCTCGGATGGTCGTCCCGGTCGAAGACGACGTAGACGCGATCAAAGCCCTTGGTTTCGTTGAACAGGTCGATCGCATACTCGACGATGTTCAATGGGGAGGTTCCGTAGTCGGACGGCACAATCCGGACATCGGCGTTGGGAAGCCGTTTTTCGCGGCGGATCGCCTCGAAATAATTGACCTCAGTCTTTTCGCCTTCGCACACGATCAGCGTCCGGTCATAGGACCTCTTCCGACCCGGTCGGCGTGTCAGGCGTGCTTCGGTGCGTTCAAAGCGGTGCTTCTTGGCCAAATCTTACTCTTTCATCGTACCGAAGATTGGGATGCCGCCGTAGCGACCGCCCAAATAGCCTTTCTCCAAGGCTTCGCCTTTCCGTGGCGAAAACTCCAGCAAGGGGAAGAGATGCGAGACCTGGGCTGCGTCTTTTTCGGCAAACCAGATCTGGTCGCGCCGGAGTTTGCCGTCGAGCAGGGACACGTCATGGGTGGTAAAGATCAGCTGCGCTCCCTTGGGGTTCAGCTCCGGATTGTTGAACATCTTGACGATCTTCTGCACCAGCAGCGGATGAAGACTCCGATCAAGTTCATCGACGATCAGTAGGCGGCCGCGCTGGAGAATATCCAAGATTGGCCCCGAGAGGCTGAAGAGGATCTGAGTGCCGGCGGATTCCTCGCCATACTCAAATTCGTATACCTGGCCTTCGGCGAGGTGGCCAAACTGCGGAACGTCGATTTCCGTGTCTTTAACCTCCGGCACACCTGTGCCTAGATTAATATGAAATTGTCGACCCGGCTGTTTCGTGAAGGATACACGGCAGATGCCCGTGTCGGCCGCAGCGATCAGGGACACAACGCTCGAAAGGTTGCGGGAGTTCTCTTCCGCATAGTTAGCTGAGAACCCGTAGCCTATACCTCCTCCGTCGGGGAAGATGGCCATATCCTCGGCGAACTTCCGGTAGAGGGGCTTCAGCTGCTCGTTGTTGAGCTGGATCGCCGTTGTGAGGAACAACGTTTCTTTTCGGGTCGCGCTCTCCCAGAGCTTCTTCGAGCCGGTGAAATAGTCGCTGTAGGTATAGTCGTAGCGGCTCTTTTTCTTCTCATTGTACGTGCGGGAGAACCAGACCTGCGGCTTCGCACTTTCGTAAACCAGCAGCCATTCGCTTAGGACATGGGTGCGCGTCAGCTCGAAACCGTACTGAAAGCGCTTTCCGGCAATAAGGAACGTCGCCTCGAATAAGGTCGGGTGAGTTTCATGATCTGGCCGCATTCGGAATGGGGTCAGGTTGTTTTGCTGGTCGGGTTGAACCTGGTTTGAGGTTATCACCATGCTGTGCATGAATTGCAGGGCACGGATGATGTTCGTCTTGCCGCTGGCGTTGGCTCCATAAATAGCCGCGGTATTGAGCACCCGCTTGACCTTTTCCAGGCCGGTTTCGCGGGTATGCGTGCTTTCTAGGGTGGAGTCGGAACTCGCGGCCATGCTTAGCACAGCCTCGTCACGGACTGAGCGGTAGTTATTGACGCGGAATTCGAGCAACATAATTTATGGCCTTCCTGTATCAAGTCCATATTTCGCGTAAATTCCGCAAAAAGTCAATTTATTTCGGCTGACGCGCCGAAATAGATCGAATACGTGCAGCTTACCGGAGAATCGCCACCGGCGGCCGTTCACGTTGGGGCGACGCCGCTGGACAACAGGGATGACAGACAACTCGCTGATTTCCTTTTCCTCTTCGCGGCCGGCGATTTCTCAAAGCAACCATTCCGCCTCAGTCCAAGCGATGTGCCCCACCGTGCTTTGGCTACTACACCTTCTTACGACCACCATTCGGATGATGGATTCGGCGCTATGGCCGGTGCTTTCAAAGCCAGCGCAGAGATGTCGCTGGCTGCGGAGAAGGATTCCGATCGAAAATTGCCACTTGCTTTCTACAGTGACACGCGACCGAGTTGTTTTAGAAGTCCGCCGTTGTGGTGGCGCATCGAGCATTTGTAGGCCGGGGCGCGGGCTATCCTGCTGTGTCGGTGGGGGTAAATTCAGGCCCATGACCGGCGTGCACGGCGTTGGAGCACCGTACGCTACGTTGGTCGATGTCCTTAGCAAGAACCAAGCTGAGCTTGAAAAGCAGGCGCGAACGGCGTGGCTGCCGATGCCGGACGAACTTGACAGGGCCATTAGCGCTATAGAGGCAATGGATGAGCGCGGTGTGTTCTTCCGGTATCCAACGGACAGAAACGTAGCGAAGTCGGTGAAGAAACCGATTACCGCCGAGGAGTTGACGGGGTGGGACAGGGATCAGCGCAGCGCGCTCAGGGCTCTGGTCACGTTGAACCAGGAGGACGAGATCGTCGAGACATAGCGATACGACCCCAACCTCGTGACGCAGGAATTGGCAGTGCTGCAATCAGCGTGCGACTGGCTCAATAGCATCCACGTCGGGATCGATGCGAAGTTGGCCGGAAATTGGGCCGCTCTCCACCAGCTCTTGAAATGGAAAGCACGCACGCCCTTAACATCGATGTCCGGACATTTGTCCCAAGCTGGTTAAGCATTTTTGGGGCACGGGCTAAACTGCCCCACCAATTGCAATCATGCCGCGGTTTGCGGCGGCGAGCCCATTTGCCTGTCAGCGCTGATTTACATCAGGTCGCGCGCGATGCGCTTCTCTTCGAATATCTTCCGTAAGATCTCTGTCTCGCCTTCATAGGCAATGACCGAGGCGCTGATGATCCAGTCCTTTGCCGTGCAGGCTATGGATGAGGTCGCGACCGTGCGAACGAACCAGCCGGGGCGCTGCATATCGCAGGTCCAGGTCGAGATGCCGGACATCGACAGCGGGTCATCCGGCGCAATCGACCAGGTTTCCTCGCGCAGCTGCCGCGTCGACAGGCCGGTACCGGGATGTTCGAAAAGGCCGGTGTCCTCTTGGATTTCATAGCGGGTAAGGCCGGCCGAGAGATCGCGCACCGCTTGCCGCTTCGTCGAGCCCGGCGCATGTTCGATATATTTCGGCAGCGGATCGGGATTGTCAGGCTGCTTCACGTCGATGAGCTCATGCGGCCCGAGAATTGGCAGGCCAAGGCCGATGGAGGCGATGTCGATCGTCAGACCCGGATCTTCCGGAGGCGGCAGAACCATTGGCCAATAGGCAGTCGATAGCGATAGACGGATGCGGTGCCCCTTGCGAAAACGGTAGCCGCAGGCATCGAGAGTCAGGTTCACAGTCGTGCGTTCACCCTTGCTCATCGGTTCGGGCGCGGCGTTGCTATCGCGATGGGCGAGATTGAGCAGGCCGAAGGAGACACGGGTTGCTGTGCCGTCCGGATGGATATCGACAAGCCTTGCGCAGAGATTGGCGGTTTCGGCATCGCATCTGAGCGCCAGCGTCACAACCGGACGGCCGAGATAATCATGATCTTCGGCCAGCGCCGCGGTCTGAAAGGTCAGCGACCCGGCGTCATCGACGCGCTGATCGATCGCCAGTTCCGCATCCGGCTTCAGCGAGAACCACTCGCCCGAGGCGGTGCCCGTGTCGAGCGGCGAGCGCAGATAGACGGGGTGCTCCGGCGCGTGCGGGATCGGCATGCCTTCCATCAAGGTGCCGAACTGCTCTACATAGAAGCACTGCATGTCAGGCTGCTGCCAACTACGCTTGGCGATCCAGAAGCCAGGGTCGAAATCCCGGCGCGTGGCGGGCTTGATGGCATCCAGAATATAGGCGCGCACGGATGGCATGGTCTCCGCACCATTATCCCCGTTTCGTAGCCAGCGATTCCACCAGGCAATGGCTTCGCCCTGGAAATCAGCGCGCGGCATCGGCCAGGCGAGGTGCGGATATTTGTGGATCCATGGTCCGACAAGCGCTTTCGCCTTCTCGCCGAGGCCTTCCACTGCGAGCAACGGCGTGTTGCGATAGCCGTCGGCCCAGCCGGCAATGACGAGGGCCGGAATATCGAAGCTGTCGAAGTCCTCACAGATCGACCCATGTCGCCAGAAGTCGTCGCGGCGCTGATGCTGAAGCCATTCCTCCATGAAGAAAGGTTCCTGCTTAAGGCGCCGCAGCCACATCTCCCGCCAGTCTTCACCGACGATGGCCGGATCGGGTGAACGGGATTGATAGGCAAGCATGGTGGCAGCCCAGGAGAGCTGCGCCGACAGATGGCAACCGTTCCTGTAATGGATATCGTCGTTGTAACGGTCGACAGTGGAGGCAATCGAAATCACCGCCTTCAGCGCCGGCGGGCGAAGGGCCGCGACCTGAAGGCAATTGAAGCCGCCCCAGGAGATGCCCATCATGCCGACGGAGCCGTTCGACCAGGGCTGTTCTGCGATCCAGGCTATCAATTCGCAGGCATTGGCGAGTTCGAGCTCGGTATATTCGCCGTCGATAACGCCGTCGGATTCACCGGACCCTCTGATATCGACGCGCACCCCGGCAATGCCGGCCGCGGCAAAGACGGGATAGGTGGATTCGTCGCGCAGGCTGGTTCCGTCGCGCTTGCGGTAGGGTAGGAATTCTAACACCGCCGGCACCGGCTGTGCCTCGGCATTGTCAGGCATCCAGATACGCGCCGCCAGCCGCGTTCCGTCCTTGAGCATGATCCATTCGTTTTCGATGACAGTGAAGCTGCGGTTAGTCATTGTATAATTCCATGTTTCATTACGCCTGCTGGTCTCGAACGACCGCTTGGTCAATTCCCGGCGCTGGCCATCTTTCGCGTCGTGAGCACCTTCTCCAGCCAGCCGATCTCCATTTCCGGCACGGATTTCAAGAGCAGATCCGTGTAGTCGTCAAAGGGCGGCGACAGCGCCGTCGATTTCGGGCCGAA
>NZ_JACIFT010000026.1:0-81834 GCF_014197575.1 Rhizobium sp. BK538 | reverse complement strand
AACTCAGACGTCTAAACAACGCTTCATGAACCGCCCTGTACGGAACCGTTCGCACGGTCGTGTGGGAGGAGGGACGCCGCAAGGCTCCCTCCTACCCGATTCAGGTGGTCGAATCCGGCTTAGAACTCTTCCCAGTTGTCCTGGGCAAGCGCTGCTGAGCCGTGCGTTTGAGGAACCGCGCGCCGTGGTGCCGCTGCTGCTGCCTGGCGATACGTCGGTGCGCCGGTTGGCGCGCGCATTTGCTGAGCCGTCGAGCGCAGTGCCGCAGCGTGACCCATGCCGGATACGCGGAAGCGTGTCACGAGTTGCTTCAGCGTCTGGGCTTCATCGTTGAGCGTGACGCTGGCTGCCGTCGTTTCCTCGACCATGGCGGCGTTCTGCTGGGTAACCTGGTCCATCTGGTTCATGGCCTGGTTGATCTCCTTGAGGCCGATCGCCTGTTCGCTGGCCGAGGCAGAGATCTGGCGGATGAGGCCATTGATACCCATCACCTGCTCGGAGATCTTGTGCAGCGTGTCGCCGGCGCGGCCAACCAGATCGACGCCTTCCTTGACCTGCACGGCCGAGGTGTTGATGAGCGTCTTGATCTCCTTCGCGGCATTGGCGGACCGCTGCGCCAGCTCGCGGACTTCCTGCGCGACGACGGCAAAGCCCTTGCCGGCTTCACCGGCACGTGCTGCTTCGACACCGGCATTCAGCGCCAGCAGGTTGGTCTGGAACGCGATCTCATCGATGACGCCGATGATGCGCGAAACCTCGGTGGAGGATTGCTCGATACCCTGCATCGAAGCAATCGCTTTGCGCACCACTTCGCCCGACTTCTCCGCATCCTCGCAGGCGAGGTTGACGTTATCGGCAGCGGTACGGGCATTCTCGGCGCTCGAATTAACCTGTGCGGTGAGCTCGTTGAGCGCTGCCGCTGTTTCTTCCAGGCTTGCTGCCTGCTGCTCGGTGCGCTTGGCGAGATCGGAGGCGCTGCCGCTGATTTCACTCGTACCGGAGCCGATGTTCACGACGCTGAGATTCATCGTCTTGATGGTTTCCTCGAGGCTTTCGAGCGCCGCGTTGAAATCCTGCTTCAGCTTGGCGTATTCGCCAGGGAAGTCCTCGGTGATGCGATGGCCGAGATTGCCTTGCGACAGCTCCGACAGGCCGGAGCCGACGATCGAGACGATGTGACGCTGCAGCGTAACCGACTGCTGCCGCTCCGCCTCCGACCGGCCGCGCTCGGCCTCAGCTGCGTCACGCTGGTTGTTCGCCTCGGCTTCAAGGCGCTGCGTGTCGGCGAGGGCAAAGCGGAAGCCTTCAAGGGCCTTGGCAACGGAGCCGATTTCGTCGGCGCGACCCTGGCCGGCAACCGGATGCTCGTACTTCCCGTCGCTGAGCGCCTTGACGCTGGCGACAAGACCACCAATCGGGCGCTGAACGAACGCGCGGACCGCGAAGTAGAGGGCGATCATGACTGCGGTAAGCACGAGGATGCCTGCGACGACCATCATAAGGGTCTGATCCTGAACGGGCGCGTTGATGGCAGTGTGTGGCACGTCTACGAGGATCACCCATGTCGTGTTCACGTCGGGCAGGGCGAAGGGATAGACGACGCGGTCGAAGGGTTCGTAGCCGTCGAAAGTCAGGTTCTTGACGACCGCAGGCTGCAGCGTCGAGAGCGCACTCTTCACCGCATCCGCGCCTTCGCCGTCATAATCCTTCATCGAGAGATCGGCGATCGGCGCGACGATCCATTTGCCGGTCTGCGAGAGTAGCGTGACGCGGCCGGAGCCGAAGGGGTGGAGCGTCGAGAGCTTGTCGCGGAGCGATTTCAGCGAGATATCGACGCCGCCGACGCCGATCAGCTTGCCGCCGGACACGACCGGATAGGCGATCGAGGTCATCGCCGTATTCTCGCCGGTCGTCGTCTCAGCATAGGGCGGCGTGAGCGCTCCCTTCATGCTCTGCGCGGCGAGCGCGTACCAGGCAGCCTTGTAGTCGGACTCGAACGTGGAGAAGGTGAAGCCGCCATCCTTGCTCTTCGTCCAGTACGGGTTGAAAGTACCATCCTTCGCGGCACCGAAGTCGATTTTGCCAGCCATGCTGGCCGACTGTCCGTCGAAGGCGTTCGGCTCTTCGGCGAACCAGCTACCGAAGGCGAACTGGTTACGCTCGACGTTTGCCTTCAGCATGTCGAGAACCGCCTTGCGGTCGAGATATTTGCCCTCCTGACCGCGGCCGATCGCGCCAGCCATGGAGCGTGCCGCCCCTGCCAGTTCACCGACGGAAGAGGCGACCTCGTTGGCGATCGACTTCGCTTCCAGATTGGCCTGGTCCATGGTGAGTGTCTGGACGCGGTTGCGCGTCTCACCGATGAGAAAGAAGTTGGAAACGAGGAGGACGAGGGCGATGGCAATGCCGGTAATGAGGATAAGCTTGGCTGCAAGCGATTTCATGCGAAAGACGAACATGGATTCCTCGGGGAGCAAGGATGTGCCGGACGAGGGCATTCATCGGCACAGGGAGAAGGGCGTCGCCCCCTCATGGAGCAGCGGTTACAGAAGCCGGTCCCTGGGAGAGATCCGGTGATGCTGGAACATCGTCGGAAACCTCTTAAATTTGAATGAAATCCAACGAAAATCGATGGAACCTGAGGCAAGCCGCTACGCTATGTCGCGGGACGAATTGCCCTATAGCTCGTTTGCGACTTCGGCGTTCGAGGGGATCGATGGCTGGGCGCCCTGCTTCAGGCAAGCGAGCGAGCCGGCGACGGCCGCACGCCGCAGGGAGGCCTCGAAATCCAGCCCTTCGTCCAGGCTCGCCGCGAAGTAGCCGCAGAAGGTGTCACCGGCGCCGACCGTATCGACGGGCTCGATCTTCAACCCCTTGGCACGGGAAATGACACCATTGCGGATCGCGATCACGCCGTCTGCGCCGAGCGTTACGATCAAGGTCTGCCCAGTTTCCGCATTCAGCCGTTTCAGTGCGGCTTCGCGATCATCTGCCCCCATGTTTTCCTGGCCGGCGAGGCGCTCGAACTCTGTTTCGTTAGCAATCACAATATCGGAAAGGCGGCCGAGGCGCGGCGCATCGTCGATCAGTGGGGCAAGGTTGAGCACGGTCGTCACGCCTTTGGCGCGGGCATCGGCCAGCGCCCGCTCGACGGCCGGAACCGGCACTTCGAGCTGAAGCATCAGGATGTCGCCTTTGTTCATGGCATCGATCGCTGCATCGGCATCGCCCGGCGTCATCGTGCCGTTCGCACCGGGCACAACAGCAATCATGTTTTCGCCGTCGCCACCGACCAGGATCAGCGCGGTTCCGGTCGGCTCGTCGACCTGCTTGACGGTTTCAAGCCCCGTGCCGGCCTCCTTCAGCAATACGAGCGCCGGCTCTGCGAAGCCATCCCGACCGACGGCGCCTGCCATGTGAACGGTGCGCCCGGCGCGTCGCGCGGCAAGCGCCTGGTTGGCGCCCTTGCCGCCTGCCGCCGTCGAGAAGCCATTGCCAGCGACCGTTTCGCCGGGCTTCGGCAAGCGCGCCGTGGTGGCGATGAGGTCCATATTGATGGAGCCGAAAACTGTGATCATGGTGTCCCGTCCGATGCTTTTCTTAGGCGCGACACTGCCCGAAGGCCTTACTCGTCGTCAACCACCCTGAGCTTGAGAAGCCCGCTGCGGCTGTCGACGGATTTCGGCGCCGGGTCATTATCTCGTGCCGTGGCCTTGCCGCTGTCGCCGCCCTCGAATTCCAGAGCCTCGATCTTCGCGCCGCGCTTGGTGAGCTTATCGGTGGAGGTAAGGATCTGGTCGACATCCCTCTGGGTCATGGAAAAATGGCTCTGCAGCTTGCGCACGCGCTCGTCGAGGCGGCCGAGATCGTCCATCAAGCTCGCGACCTCGCCCTGAATGACATGCGCCTGGGCCCGCATTCGCTGATCCTTCAGCACGGCCTGAATGACCTGGATGGAGAGCATCAGCAGCGAAGGTGACACGATGACGATGCGCGACCGGTGTGCCTTCTGCACGATCGCTTCGAAATTCTCATGGATCTCGGCAAAGATCGATTCCGACGGCACGAACATGAAGGCTGTGTCCTGCGTCTCCCCCTGGATCAGGTATTTCTCCGAGATGTCGCGGATATGCGTCTCCATGTCGCGGCGGAACTGCTGCGACGCAACCTTGGCTCCATCCGGTCCGCCCGCGTCTCGGATCGCGTTCCAGGCTTCGAGCGGGAATTTCGCGTCGATCACCAGCGGCGGCGCGCCGTTCGGCATGCGGATCGTGCAGTCGGGACGCGAGCCGTTGGACAGCGTTTGCTGGAATGCATAGGCGCCCATCGGCAGGCCATCGGCGACAATCGTCTCCATGCGTGATTGGCCGAAAGCGCCGCGCGTCTGCTTGTTGGAGAGGATCGCCTGCAGACCGACGACGTCCTTCGCCAGCGTCTGGATATTGCTCTGGGCGGCATCGATGACGGCAAGACGCTCCTGCAGCCTTTGCAGGTTCTCGTGCGTCGATTTGGTCTGTTCACTGATCGTCGTGCTGACGCGCTGCGACATTCCGTCCAGGCGCTGGTTGATCGCCTGGTTGAGTTCGGACTGCCTCGAGCCGAACACTTCGGCCATCGTCGACATGCGCCCATGGATCTCGGCCTGGATCTTCAGAAGCTCGGCCATGCGGGCGTCCGTCTCGGCGGCACGAAGGTTCGCGACCTCGGCCTGCTCGCGCCGCACCTGTCCGCTGCGGACAAGGAGGACGGCCAGAAGCAGGATCAGCGCGGCGATTGCGCCTCCGGCAAGGGCCAGCATGGCGGGGCTTATCTGCGACAGGGCGAGGAGAAACGACTCAGAGCTGGTGTTCATGCTGGCAACAATAGCAAACTCAAATGAGATATCCAGATCAAAACGTGAACAACCCACAAGCTTTCCGGCAAACTAGATGACATCAGAGAGCAAACGGCAGCTGACGAATCGGAAGCGCATTTAACCATTGCTCAACCATATTGAGCAAAAGCTCTGCTCAATTTTCCTTTCAGCATCAATCGCAAAGCAGAGACATCATGACCAGCCAGCAGTCCGACAGCGCGCTCAAGCAACGCCTCGATTTCATCGAGTTGGATGATGGAGCCCGCACGGCGCTTCGCGAGATGCGCCCGGCGATCGCGGAGCTGCTCGGCGGCGCCCTCGACAAGTTCTACGCGAAGCTGGCGAAGACATCCGAGGTCGCGGGCTTCTTTGCCGACAAGGCGCATATGGGGCACGCCAAGAAGCGCCAGGAAGATCACTGGGCCAATCTGGCCGGCGGCAACTTCGACGAGGCCTATGTGAAAGGCGTGGTTGCGGTTGGCAAGACGCATGCCCGCATCGGCCTCGAACCGCGCTGGTACATCGGTGGCTATGCCTTGCTGATGAGCGAACTCGTGAAGGGCCTCATGGCCAAGCAGTGGCCCTCGATGTTCGCCAGGCAGCAGGGCAAGGTGCTGGCCGAGAAGCTCGCCGCCGTTATCAAGGCCGCGATGCTCGATATGGATTACTCGATCTCGGTCTACCTCGAAGCACTTGAAGAGAAGCGCCGCAAGCTGGACGAAGAGCGGGCGAAAGCCGAGCAGGATCAGGCAATCGCCCTCGATCATCTTCGCCGCAGCCTGGAAGCGCTTTCGAACGGCGATCTCGAGGCGACGCTACCGCCCGACCTCCCCGGCAATTTCAAGGGCATGGCCGACGATTACAATCGCGCGGTCGCTGCTCTTCGTACGTCCTTCGCGTCGGTACGGGCAACTTCGGGTGAAATCCTGCGGGGCACGGACGTGATTGCCAAGGCCTCGGATGATCTTGCATTGCGCACGGCGCAGCAAGCCGCCGGCGTCGAGGAAAGCTCGGCGGCACTGCAGCAACTCTCGGTCAGCGTCGGCCAGACGGCCGCAAACGCCGAAAAGGCATCCGGTGCTGTTCGCGAGACACAACAGAAGGCCAAGAGTTCGGGCGAACTCGTCACCAGCGCCGTTTCCGCGATGGCCGGCATCGAAAAGTCATCGACCGAGATCGCAAAGATCATCGGTGTGATCGATGAGATTGCCTTCCAGACGAACCTGCTGGCGCTGAACGCCGGCGTTGAAGCTGCGCGTGCCGGCGACGCAGGCAAAGGTTTTGCCGTTGTGGCTCAAGAAGTCCGCCAACTCGCGCAACGCACCGCCGATGCGGCCAAGGAGATCAAGAACCTGATTTCGGAAAGCTCGTCACAGGTGAACGAAGGGGTCGACATCGTCAGCAGCACCGGCGAGGCACTGAACGACATGATCAACCGCATCGATATCATCAACCGCTTCGTTGCCGATATCGCCGCCGCGGCACGCGATCAGGCTACCGGTGTCAACGAGGTCAGCGTCGCCATTCGCAACATGGACACGATCACGCAGCAGAACTCGGGTATGGTCGAGAATACCTCAGCCGAGACACGGCGCCTTCGCGGCGAGGTCGATAATCTGGTGGCGCTGCTGCAGCGCTTCCGCACGGGCGTCGGACATCGTTCGATAGCCGCTCCGCGCCGCGCCGCCTGACGGGAATGCGGCTAAATTCCGGGCTGGAGCGTAAAAAAGCGCTCCACCCGCCTACCGGATAATTCCATCCTGGAAAAAGATGCGTTATGGGAACGCCATGACCATCAAGCCACTCATCATTCTCCCCGATCCGCTGCTTCGTCAGGTTTCCAAGCTGATCGAGCGCGTCGATGCCGATTTCCAGCGCCTTGCCGACGACATGCTTGAAACCATGTATGACGCGCCAGGTATCGGCCTTGCTGCCATCCAGATCGGCGTGCCGCGCCGCATGCTGGTCATTGACGTTTCCCGTGAAGGCGAAGAGAAGCAGCCCCTCGTATTCGTCAATCCGGAGATCCTCGCATCGTCCGACGAGCGCTCGGTGTATGAGGAGGGATGCCTTTCCATCCCTGATTACTATGCCGAAGTCGAACGCCCGGCGGCCGTCACCGTGAAATATCTCGACCGAGACGGCAAGGAGCAGACGGTGCAGGCCGACGGCCTGCTCGCGACCTGCCTGCAGCATGAGATCGATCACCTGAATGGCGTACTCTTCATCGACCACATCTCTCGCCTCAAGCGAGACATGGTGATCAAGAAGTTCACCAAGGCGGCGAAGTCGGCGAAGGCGCTCTAGCTCTGAGTTGCGCCGGCAGCCGGCTTGCGGTGCGCCGATTGCGATCCGACGGCTTGATCTGACGCTCGAAACCCCGTTTGAAGAGGCTGACCGGAAACATGGCGGGATAAAATGTCGCTTCGCATCATCTTCATGGGTACGCCCGAATTCTCCGTTCCGACTTTGCGAGCGTTGGTCGATGCCGGGCATACGATCCTCGCTGTCTACAGCCAACCGCCAAGGCCGGGCGGACGACGTGGCCTCGATCTGCAGAAGTCACCTGTGCATCAGGCTGCCGAACTGCTCGGTATCCCCGTCTTTACGCCAGTGAATTTCAAGGATCCGGAAGAACGCGAACGCTTCAAGGCTCACGATGCGGACGTTGCCGTTGTCGTGGCCTATGGCTTGCTGCTGCCGGAGGCGATCCTGACCGGTACGCGCTACGGCTGCTATAATGGTCATGCCTCGCTGCTGCCGCGGTGGCGGGGTGCTGCACCGATCCAGCGGGCGATCATGGCCGGCGATCAGACGACCGGCATGATGGTGATGAAGATGGACAAGGGCCTGGACACCGGCCCGGTGGCCCTCACCAGCGAAGTCGAGATCGGCGCGAACACTACGGCCGGGGAGTTGCACGACGCGCTGATGCATGTCGGCGCCAAGGCGATGGCTGAGGCAATGGTCAAGCTCGAGACGGGCAATCTTCCCCTGACGCCGCAGCCTTCGGACGGCGTGCTCTACGCCGCCAAGATCGACAAGGGCGAGACGCGGATCGACTTCTCGCGAGACGCTATAGATGTCCATAACCACATTCGCGGTCTGGCGCCATTTCCGGGCGCATGGCTCGAAGTGGCAATTGGCGACAAGCCTGAGCGTGTCAAGGTGTTGGCCTCGGAGCTTGCGCAAGGCAGCGGCAGCGCCGGCGAAGTGCTGACAGACGATCTTGTCGTTGCCTGCGGAACCGGCGCCGTTCGCCTGACTAGATTGCAGAAGGCCGGCGGCAAGCAGTTGCCGACTGCCGACTTCCTGCGTGGGACATCGCTCGCATCTGGCACGAGGCTGTCCTGATGCATCGCTATCGCATGATCGTCGAATATGACGGTGGTCCTTACGTCGGCTGGCAGCGGCAGGAAAACGGACCTTCCGTTCAGGGCGCGATCGAGAAGGCGATCCTGTCGGCAAGCGGTGAGACGGTATCGATCCGTGGGGCGGGCCGAACCGATTCCGGCGTTCATGCTACAGGTCAGGTTATTCATGCCGATCTTGCCAGGGAATGGTTGCCTTTCAAGCTTCAAAACGCGCTGAACGCCCATCTCAAGCTGGCCGGCGAGCGCGTCGCGATCATCAGTGTGGAAGCGGCAAGCGAGTTCTTTGATGCCCGCTTCTCGGCACTGCGGCGCCACTATCTTTATCGCATCATCAGCCGTCGCGCGCCATTGGCGCTTGAGGCCGGTAAGGCCTGGTGGGTGCCGAAGCCGCTCGATCACGAGGCCATGCATGCAGCGGCGCAGGCATTGGTCGGCAAGCACGATTTCTCGACGTTCCGCTCCGCCCATTGCCAGGCCAACAGTCCGATCCGCACGCTCGATCGGCTGGACGTGACAAGAAACGGCGAATTGATCGAGATTCGCGCCACCGCCCAAAGCTTCCTGCACAACCAGATCCGTTCTTTCGCGGGAACACTGAAGCTTGCGGGCGAGGGCAAATGGACGCCGAACGATGTCCGTGCCGCGCTGGATGCCCGCGACCGCAAGGCCTGCGGTCCCGTTGCACCCCCGGATGGACTTTACTTCATGCAGGTGGATTATCCGGCGGTGATCACCGATCGCCGCCCGCGGCTGGTGGGCGGCGACAGCGATGACGGTGACGACCTATCATGACCCGGCCTACAGCGCCCCGATAGATGGCCTTGCCGATATCCAGCGGGAAGGCGCCGAACAATCCTTCGAGCGCTGTGTTCGTAAGCGCCACCACTGTCAGTTTCCTTTCCCGATCGACGAACCATGAGTGGCCGTAGACGCCGCCCCACTGGAGCGCTCCCCGCGCCAGCGGCAAGTCGGAGTGGTCCGGATCGGTGACAACAGCCCAGCCGTAGCCGAAAACGAGCCCGGGTCGCGCAAGCTCAGTAAGGCCGTTCGTCTGGTCGTGGACCATTGCGGAAACGGTGTCTGCATCAAGCAGCGGCGCTCCGCCACGTCTAACGGTTTCGAGTATGGCGAGGATGTCCTCGGCTGTGCCTGCCATGCCGCCGCTGGCGGAGTGATAGCTGTGAGGATCGAGGATGCGCTCCGTCGAATAGCGGATCACGCCGGAAGAGGTGACGACCGAATCCTCGCACGCCATCGGCTCGGGTCCCGGCGTCGCATTCTTGTAGGGGACGGCAAGACGACCGCGATCCGTTACATGAAACGCGGTATCGGAAAGTCCGAGCGGTTGCGTGACGAGCGCGGCGACTGCTTCGCCCAGCGGGCCGCCGGTCTCTTTTTCGATGACGCCGCCGAGCACATCCATCGAGATCGAATAGCGCCTAGAACGATTCGGGCGGATCTATATTGGATAGATGCCCAGAAAGCGCTGCAGGTATTCCGACAGCATCAGCGATGGCACAAGCAGCACCAGTGTGAGTGCGCCGACCATCAGGCCTTGGCCGTAGAAGATCATCCTCAGGATGCGTGCGATCGCAAAGACTTGCGCAAGCATGAAGGCCAAGAGCAGCAGCGAGACGAGACCGACCACCTGTGGCAGGAAGAAGACCAGCGCGAGCATCAACCCGTTGATGTAGGAGAGCGGCACGCCCAGCCAATTGACGCTGACGATAACGGGCGCGAAACGCTCGCCCTTCTTGAAGGCGAGCAGTAACAAGCCCGCAAAGACCAGCGGGACGAACCAATTGGCGGCTTCGACAAGCCCGAGCCGGAAATAGAAGAGGGCGCCGACATTGGTATGCGGCGGCATCGTCTGCAGGAAGGCCTGGCGCCACCAGAGCCACGAGATTCCCATCGGCGGCAGGCACCAGAAGATCGCCCAGAACGAACGGTTGACGCCGCGCTCCGACATGTCGAGGAAACGGAAGCCACGCGGATCCATGCGGATCAGCAGCCAGATTCCGGCGAGATAGTACTGAACTTCCCTAAAGCCCGGCATTCGCAAACCAGCGCTCGATGAAGGTTTCATAGATTACCGTGAGTCGGTCGAGGTCGGAAACAGCGACGCGTTCATCGACCATGTGCATGGTCTGGCCGACGAGACCGAATTCGACGACGGGGCAATAATCCTTGATGAAACGGGCGTCGGAGGTGCCGCCTGTGGTGGAGAGCTTCGGCGACTGGCCGGTGACGCTCTCGACGGCGGAAGAAAGCGAGGCGATCAGCGCATTGTTGCGCGTCAGGAAGACGTGGCTCGGCCGCTCCGCCCAGATGATGTCGTACTTGAGCGGCGCACGGCCGGGGCGCAGCACGCCTTCGTCCGCGGCGGCATCGAGCCGGCGTAGGATCTCCTGCTGCAGGCTCTCGGCGGTCCAGGTGTCGTTGAAACGGATGTTGAAGCTCGCCGTCGCCTTGGCAGGCACGACGTTCGTCGCCGGATTGCCGACGTCGATTGTCGTCACTTCGAGGTTGGATGGCTGGAAGTTGTCGGTGCCGCCGTCGAACGGCGGGTCCATCAGTGCTTGCGTCAGCTGCAGGATGCCGCGCACCGCGTTGTCGGCCAAATGCGGATAGGCGGCATGGCCCTGGACGCCGTGCACGGTGATCTTGCCGGAGAGCGAGCCGCGGCGGCCGATCTTGATCATGTCGCCAAGCTTATCGGGGTTGGTCGGCTCGCCGACGAGGCAAGCATCCCAGCGTTCGCCGCGTTCGGCTGCCCATTTCAATAGTTTGATCGTGCCGTTGATCGCCGGGCCTTCCTCGTCGCCAGTGATCAGGAAAGAGACCGAACCCCTCGGCGCGCCATGCTTTTCGATATGGCGCGCGATGGCCGCAACAAAGCAGGCAACGCCGCCCTTCATGTCGACGGCGCCACGCCCGAACAGTTCACCGTTCGCGATCTCGGCGGCAAAGGGCGCGTGTGTCCAGGCGGCTTCGTCGCCAACGGGGACCACATCGGTATGCCCGGCAAACATCAGGTGTGGGCCGTCATCGCCAAGCCGTGCATAGAGGTTCTCGATATCGGGTGTTCCCGGCGCAGTCGCCTTCACCTTGTCCACCTTGAAGCCAAGCGGCGACAGCATCGCCTCGAGTGCCGAAAGCGCGCCGCCCTCGGCGGGCGTGACGGACGGGCAGCGAATCAGGGTCTGAAGATTGGCGACGGGATCGGTAGCGGTCATGGGAGTGGAACTATCCAGCGGTGGTGGCAAAGAAAAGGCAAGGCGGCGATGCCGCCTTGTTGAAATGTGCCGTCATTTTGCCGGATCAAGTCCGACCGTCAGCGTTCGGGCGGTGCGTATCGCCCGGGACACGCAGACCGCTGGAACCTCAAGACTTGTCAGTCGCGTAGCAGTTCGTTGATGCCGGTCTTCGAGCGGGTCTTTTCGTCGACGCGCTTGACGATGACGGCGCAGTAGAGATGCGGCGCCGGCAGGCCGTTGGCCATGGTGGCATTGCCCGATGGCATCGAGCCTGCGACGACCACCGAGTAGGGCGGCACTTCGCCGTACATGACTTCGCCGGTGGCGCGATCGACGATCTTGGTCGATTTGCCGATATAGACGCCCATGCCGAGAACCGAGCCCTCGCGGATGATGCAGCCTTCAACGACTTCCGAACGAGCGCCGATGAAGCAGTTGTCTTCGATGATCGTCGGGCCGGCCTGCATCGGCTCCAGAACGCCGCCGATGCCGACGCCGCCCGAGAGATGCACATGCTTGCCGATCTGGGCGCAAGAGCCGACAGTCGCCCAGGTATCGACCATCGTGCCTTCGTCGACGAAGGCGCCGAGGTTGACGAAGGACGGCATCAGCACGACGTTCTTGGCGATGTAGGCCGAGCGGCGCACGACGCAGTTCGGAACGGCGCGGAAGCCGGCGGCGCGATACTGGTTTTCGCCCCACCCCTCGAACTTGGACGGCACCTTGTCCCACCAGGTCGAATTGCCCGAACCACCCTTGATGACTTCCATGTCATTCAGGCGGAACGAGAGAAGCACGGCCTTCTTCAGCCACTGATTGACCTTCCAGGCGCCGTCGCTACCACGCTCGGCAACGCGCGCCTTACCGCCGTCGAGAAGTTCGAGTGCTGCTTCGACCGCGTCGCGAACCTCACCCTTCGTCGACGTATTGACGTTGTCACGGTTGTCGAAGGCCGCTTCGATGGTCTTTTCGAGGGAAGAAAGGTCGGTGGCGCTCATGGGAATTCCTTAAACTTCGGTCTCTATCGTGGAGACCGAAGCCTCCGGGAATTGTGATTGGCGGGATGCGATCTGCTCTATCGCATGCAAGGGTAAAATGGAATGATTTTTCGGGGCATAGTAATTCTCCCGATTCAAGCATGAAACGACATACCGGCAGTGTTGGCCGGCTGTACTGAAAGGCATTTCGACATGGCAAAGGCAAGAAACGGCAGGCTGCGGCGCAAGGACGGCGTCTGGGACCCGCTGAAGACGAGCGCAACCGACAAGCACCGCGCAGAAGCTGTGCCGAAAACGCCGCAAACGCTGTCGCCGTCCTATCGCCTTGCCTATGTCGACGAAGAGTTTCTGTGTCGCGAGGAACTGCGGCCGATCCGGCTGCAACTCGAATTGTTGAAGGTCGAGATGATGCTGGCTGAACGCGGCATCCGGTCGACAGTCGTGATGTTTGGCGGCGCTCGCATTCCCGCTCCGGGCCAAAGCGCCTGGGCAGCACGCAATGAGGTGCAGCGCGCCAACCTTGAGGCGGCATCGGTCTACTACGACGAGGCGCGCAAGTTTGCTCGGCTATGCTCGAAATATTCGGCCGGCTTCGATTTTCGTGAATATGTGATCGTCACCGGCGGTGGCCCTGGTGTCATGGAAGCCGGCAATCGCGGCGCGGCCGATGAGGGCGCGCCCTCGATCGGCCTCAACATCGTGCTCCCGCACGAACAGGCGCCGAACGTCTACGTGACACCGGAGCTGAGCTTCAATTTCCATTATTTCGCGATCCGCAAGATGCACTTCATGGTGCGCGCTAAGGCAATCGCTGTCTTTCCCGGCGGCTTCGGCACTCTCGACGAATTCTTCGAGTGCCTGACGCTGATTCAGACCGGCCGCATGGAAAAGATGCCGCTCATCCTGTTCGGTGAAAAGTTCTGGAGGAGCATCGTCAATTTCGAGGCGCTTGCGGAGTTCGGAACGATTGCGCCGGACGATGTCGATCTGATCAGCTTCGTCGACACTGCCGATGCAGCGTGGAAGATCATCGAGGATTTTTACGAGCGGCACGAATAGGAAGCCCGCCAAGGGTGGCGGGCTTTGGTCTCGGTAAGTGCTTGCTTACGGGAACGGGCGATCCGGCATGTCGTCGAGCGAGATCACGCCGTCCTTGTTGTGGTCCATCCAGGTGAAGAACTTGTCGAACGCGGCTTCGGCTTCCTCCTTGGAAATCTGGCCGTTCTCGTCGGTGTCGAAGCGTTGCATCATCATCATGCCTCGCATCATGCCGCCATGCAGGCCACGGCGATCCGGTCGGCCGTCGGGGCCGGGTTGCGGTGGGGCTGGCTGGGCGTTGTCGGCATCCGGCGGCGGCGCCATCGGCGTAGCATCGTCATCCGTGGCGTCATCGGCGGGGGCTTTCGCCTTGGCGATCTGGGCTTCGCGGTATTTGCGGATTTCGCCCGGCGTCAGCGAGCCGTCCTTGTCGGTATCGATGGCAATGAAGATTGCCTCCATGCCGTCCTTGGCTTCCTGCTTGGAAATCTGGCCGTCCTTGTTCGTGTCGAACTGCTTCAGCATGCGAACGAAGATGACTTCACGGATCGCGCCCATGCGCGGTCCCATCATCATGCCCATGCCGTGTTGCGGGCGAGGCGGATGATGCTTCTTGTCGTGAGACGCAGCAAAACTGGTGCCGGCTGCGGCACCGACGATCATGACGGAGGAGAGTGCGGCCAGTATCAGTTTGTTCCGAGACATTTCAGCTCCTTTCAATGTGCAATCGCAATGGGATCACAGACGAAAGGGTAGGGCCGATGTGACAAATCGCCCAATTAAAGATCGGTAAGCTGGATGAAACTTTAGTAATCTAGCCGGCAATCTTCGCAAGAAAATCAGTGAGATCGTCGGTCACGAAGTCGATGTGATCATCCTCGCCGCTGGTCTTTTCCCACCATTCGACAACCGTATCCTCGAGATTGTTCGGTACCAGCAGGACAGTCTGCATGCCAAGCGTTTTTGGAACCTTGAGATTGCGGGGCAGGTCCTCGAACATCGCCGCCTTGCCGGTCTCGATCCGCTTCAGTGCCGCGAACTTGTCATAGGTCGCCTGCGCCGGCTTCGGCACGAAGTCCGCCGCCACGATGTCGAAAATATCGTCGAAATGCTCGAGGATGCCGAGCGCGCCGGCCGCCATCTCGGCATGCTTGACGCTGCCATTGGTGAAGATGAACTTGCGACCCGGCAGGGCCTTGATGGCCGCGCCCAGTTCGGGCTGCGCCGTCAGGCTCGAATAATCGATTGCATGCGCCTTCTCGAGAAAGTCGTTCGGATCGACGCCGTGGTGGATCATCAGACCCTGCAGGGTCGTTCCGTGATCGAGATAGTATTGTTTCTGCAGCTTGCGTGCCTCGTCGCGCTCCATCTGCAGCAGCGTCGAGACGTAGGCCGTCATGTTCTTGTCGATCTGCGCGAACAGATTGACATGATGCGGGTAGAGGGTGTTGTCGAGGTCGAAAACCCACTCGGTCACATGCGAGAAGTCCGCCTTGGTCGGCGTGCGATCTATCTTGGTCATGGGGGCGTTATGGCACGGCTTGCCGGGCAAGGAAATCGGCAAGAAAAAATAGATGCCCGATTTGCGGCGGACGCGGCGCGGAAGGGATGGTAAAACGCCTCATGCTCTTTGATCTGCCCAATGACGACGCGCTGTACGATGCGCTGATTGCCCGCAGCCCGGCCTATGAGGGCCTTGCCTATGTCTGCGTCAAGACAACGGGTATTTTCTGCCGGCTGACTTGCCCCGCTCGCAAGCCGAAGCGGGAAAACACTCTCTTCTACAATTCGATCGCCACCTGCATGCAATCCGGATTTCGGCCGTGCCAGCGGTGCCGGCCGTTGGAAGAGGCGGGTCGGGAGCCGATTGTCGAGCAACTCCTCGCGGCGCTCGACCGTGATCCCGCAGCGCGATGGACGGAAGACGATCTGATCGCGCACGGCTACGATCCCTCGACCGTGCGGCGGGCTTTCAAGCGATCCCTCGGCATGACGTTTCTCGATATTGCCCGCTATCGCCGTCTTGGCGAGGCGGCAAAGCAACTGGCGAATGGCGCCCGTGTCATCGATGCCCAGATCGAGGCAGGATATGAATCGGGTAGCGGCTTCCGCGCCGCGTTTCAGCGGCTGATCGGCAAAGCGCCTGCGATGTCGCAGAACCGCGATCTCCTGTTTGCCGACTGGTTCGAAACGCCGCTCGGCCCCATGGTTGCGGTGGCCGACCAGACGCATCTGCATCTCCTCGAATTCCACGACCGCAAGGCACTGCCGGCGGAGCTGGAGAAACTGCAGCGCAAGACCCGCTCCACGGTCGCGGCCGGCCGCACATCGGCGATTGATCAAATCGGCGCCGAGCTGAAAGCCTATTTCGATGGCAGGTCCGCAACGTTCCGCACGCCGCTCGCGTTGGGTTTCGCTACGGCCTTCGAACGCGAGGTCTGGTCGAAGCTGATGGACATACCCATTGGTGAGACACGCGCTTACGGGGACATTGCGCGTAGCATGGAAAACCCGCAAGTGGTGCGCGCCGTCGGCCGGGCCAATGGGGCAAACCAGCTGGCGATTGTCATCCCCTGCCACCGGCTGATCGGCGTTGACGGGTCACTGACTGGCTATGGCGGCGGGCTCTGGCGCAAGCAATGGCTTTTGCGACACGAAAATGAGATGAAGACCAAGGGATTGTTTGTGGAGGAGATCCAATGAATCAGGCTGAGAAGGCAAAGGCATTCGGCGCGCTCCATCAAAAGGGCAATCCTGTCGTCCTTTACAACATATGGGACGCCGGAACAGCGAAGGCAGTGACCGAGGCGGGTGCTAAGGCGCTGGCAACAGGAAGCTGGTCGGTTGCCGCAGCACAAGGTTATGGGGATGGTGAGAAGATTCCGCTGGATGCGCTGGTAGCAACGGTTCGCCAGATTACGGCAGTCAACGACCTGCCTCTCTCCGTCGACTTCGAAGGAGCGTACTCGACCGATCCGGCCGGGGCAGCCGCCAATGTCGCCAAGCTGATCGACGTGAGCGCCATTGGCATCAACTTCGAAGATCAGGTGGTCGGCGGCGAGGGGCTGCACCCGGTCGAGAAACAGGCAACCCGCATCCGGGCCATTCGCGAGATGGCTGATGCAAGGGGCATACCCTTTTTCATCAATGCGCGCACCGATCTGTTCTTGCGCGAAGGTGATCTCTCCAAGCATGCAGATCTGGTCGACGAAGCGATCGAGCGCGGCAAGGTTTACGCTGCAGCTGGTGCAAATGGCTTCTTTGTGCCTTGGCTGATTGACGAGGGCCTGATCAAGAAAATCTGCGCCGCGTCAAACCTGCCGATTAACATCATGATGAGAGCGGGTGCGCCGGACGTGAGGACGCTCGCAAGACTTGGCGTCTGCCGCATCAGCTACGGACCGGGACCCTACCGGGCGATGATGGAAAAGCTGAAAGAGGCAGCCGCGGCGGTCTATGCCGCCGCGGGCTAAAGCAATTCCAGGAAAAGTGTAAAGGGTTTTCCGTCCGGAATTGCGTAAAAGAAAAAGGGCTCAGGGAACGATCAGCGTTCCCGCGCCATGCTCGGTGAAGATCTCGAGCAGCACGGAATGGGCGGTCTTGCCGTTCAGGATGACGACGCCCTGCACGCCTGCCTTGATTGCATCGATGCAGGTTTCGACTTTCGGAATCATGCCGCCGGAAATCGTTCCGTCAGCGATCAGCGCGTGCGCCTGCGCCACGGAAAGTTCCTTGATCAGGTTGCCCTGCTTGTCGAGAACGCCGGGAACATCCGTCAGGAAGAGCAGGCGGGTGGCGTTCAGCGCACCGGCGATCGCCCCTGCAAAGGTGTCGGCATTGATGTTGTAGGTCGCGCCGTCGCGGCCGGGAGCGACCGGAGCGATGACAGGGATCATCTCTGAGCGGGCTAGCAGGTCAAGCAGCGTGCGGTCGACTTCGACGACCTCGCCGACGAAGCCGAGGTCGAGCACACGCTCGATGTTCGAATCCGGATCCTTGACCTTTTTCTGCGCTTTTTCGGCAAAGACCATGTTGCCGTCCTTGCCGCAAAGGCCGATCGCCCATTCGCCCGTCTGGTTGATGAGCGCGACGATCTCCTTGTTGATCGAGCCGGCCAGAACCATTTCGACGATCTCGACCGTCTTGGCGTCGGTGACGCGCAGGCCGCCTTCGAATTTCGATTCGATGCCCATCTTCGTCAGCATCGCGCCGATCTGCGGGCCGCCGCCGTGAACGACGATCGGGTTGACGCCGGATTGCTTCAACAGAGCGATGTCGCTTGCGAAGGCCTTCCCGAGCTCGGGATTGCCCATGGCATGGCCGCCGTACTTCACGACGATCGTCTTGTTTTCGTAACGCTGCATGAAGGGCAGGGCCTGCGCAAGGAGGCGTGCCTGAGTTTCGCTTTCGGACTGGTTCATGGGATACCCCGCAGAATTGATCGCGGCCTTTTATCTCAAGTTTTTGACAGATGGAATAATCTAGAGACCATTAGTTTTCCGTATGTGCTGGCGAGCGGGTTCGAGGGGGCGAGCGTTTGGCAAGAGGCATGGGATGACCAGCGACGAAATCGCACATTTGATAAGCCTCGTTGCGATCGGCGATCGCAAGGCCTTTGCCGCGCTCTATCGTGAGACGAGTCCGAAACTCTTCTCCATCTGCCTGCGTATCTTGAAAGACAGGACGGACGCTGAGGAATCGCTGCAGGAAATTTACGTCAAGATCTGGCAGCGCGCCGGCGTGTTTGCCGCGGGCTCCGGGGCGCCATCGTCCTGGCTCGCGGCAATTGCGCGCAACCAGGCAATCGACATCATTCGTGCGCGCAAGCCGGTTGCCGACGAATTGGACAGTGCCTACGACCTCGCGGACGACGATCCTTCCCCAGAGATACAGACTGTGATCAAGGATGAGGGAAGGCGCATTGACACCTGCATGGAAGAGTTGGAAGCTGATCGGGCGGTGGCAGTCAAGAGAGCCTACGTCGAAGGACAAAGCTATCAGGAACTGGCCGATCAGTTTGGCGTCCCTTTGAACACGATGCGCACATGGCTGCGTCGCAGCCTTTTGAAACTGAGAGAGTGCATGGAACGATGACATCGCCGGATCAGAGCAAGGGAGGCCGCTCCCGCGACGAGGTACTCGCCGGTGAGTATGTTCTTGGTGTTCTTTCCTTCAAGGATCGACGGGTTGTGGAGGAGCGCATGCGCCGCGATAGACAGTTCGCTGCTATCGTCAGCCGATGGGAAACCAACCTCTCCGCTTTCAACGATGATTATGACATCGTCAGCCCCAGTCAGGAAACGTTCAAGCAGATCGAAGCGCGGCTGTTCGGCACGCCGGAAGCTGCCCCGACGCCGGCGCGCGGTCTGTGGGGTTCCATCGTCTTCTGGCGCTGTCTTGCGCTCGTCTCGCTGCTGATTGCGGTGGGGGCGCTGACGATTGCCACCGTCGTCGTCGCTCCGCCGCAGACGTCCGCGCCACTTGTGGCCGAGCTGACCGCCTCCAACAGCCAGGTCAACCTCTTGGCCTCCTATGAGCGGCAGAGCGGAAAACTGAAGATTGTACCCGTTGCTACCGGCAAGCCTGAAGAGAAGTCACTGGAGCTTTGGCTCGTTCCGGCAAGCGGCGCGCCAAGATCGCTTGGCGTGTTTCCTCCGGACCAGGCCGGCGAGTTGGTCATACCCGCTGATATGCGCGGTAGCGTAAACGAGGGCGCGGCCCTCGCCGTCAGCCTCGAACCTTTCGGCGGCTCGCCGACCGGGCAGGTCACGGGGCCGATCGTGGCGAGCGGCACGACGCATCGCCGCTAATGTTTTTTCAACAAGCGCGCTGAAACTCTTCCTGCGAGCCTTCCGTAGATCTTCATGTCCGCAACGGAACGCCGGCATTCGGCCGGTCTTGTGCGCGGACGTTAAAGGAGAACAATCATGATGAAGTCCGCACTGCGCTTGAGTGTGCTTGCTGCTGCCGTTTCCGCCTTTGCTTTCGCTGCGCAGGCCAAGAACCCGATGGTCGGCGGCGCTGCCATGTATCCGACGAAGAACATCGTCGAAAATGCGATGAACTCCAAAGACCACACGACGCTGGTTGCTGCCGTCAAGGCGGCCGGTCTGGTCTCGACGCTTGAGGGGAAGGGACCGTTCACGGTCTTTGCGCCGACCAATGAAGCTTTCGCAGCACTGCCGGCCGGTACGGTCGATACGCTGCTGAAGCCGGAGAACAAGGCGACGCTGACCAAGATCCTGACCTGCCACGTCGTGGCAGCCGACGCGATGTCGAAGGCCGTCGCCAAGATGATCAAGGATGACGGTGGCGAACACGACATCAAGACCATCGGGGGCTGCGTGCTCAAGGCCAAGGAAAGCATGGGCAAGATCACGCTGACCGACGAGAACGGCGACGTCGCCGACGTCACGATTGCCGACGTCAAGCAGTCGAACGGCGTGATTCACGTGGTCGACAAGGTACTGCTGCCAAAGATGTAATCGAGTGAGGCAGTTCGGGGTAGCGCCCTCGGCATTGGGGCGCGCCCCTCTTTCATTTCCAGTTGGCGATGCCGACCGTTTGCGCGATTGCCTCGCGCAGGTCATCGAGGCCTTCGCTCTTTTCCGATGACGTGGCAATGATCCCGGGATAAGCGGCCGGCCGCTTCTTGATCTTTTCCGTCGTCTCCGCGAGCAGCCTGGTCACGGCCGGTGGCTTGATCTTGTCCGTCTTGGTCAGAACGATCTGGTAGGAGACGGCCGCCTTGTCGAGCAGATCGAGAACCTCATCGTCGTTCTTCTTTACCCCGTGGCGGCTGTCGATCAGCACGTAGACGCGCTTCAGCGTCGCCCGCCCGCGCAGGTAATCGAAGACGAGCTTCGTCCAGGCATCGACCTGGTCTTTCGGCGCCTGCGCATAGCCGTAGCCCGGCATGTCGACCAGCGCCATCGGCGGCAGGTCGCCGCCTTCACCTGAGTAACCCTCCGGCACGAAGTAGTTGAGCTCCTGCGTGCGCCCCGGCGTGTTGGAGGTGCGTGCCAGCCCCTTGTGGCTGACGAGCGCATTGATCAGCGACGACTTGCCGACATTCGAGCGACCGGCAAAGGCCACCTCCAGCGGTCCTTCCGGCGGCAGGAATTTCAGGGACGGCACGCCGCGGATGAAAGTCCAGGGGCGTCCGAAGAGCGGCTTGTCGTTCTTGTTGTCGGTCATTCGGCCTTTTCCAGTCCAATCCAGTGTGCCTATGGCATTCAGGTTTCGGGCGATTTTGTCAACCGCCAGGCCGGCAGTCGCCCAGATGCGGCGGCAACGCCGGCAGAAATGAAAAGCCCCGCCGAAGCGGGGCTATCATCATTTCTCTGTTGGAGCCGGCTTTCGTTTGAAGAGCCCCTTCAGATTGTCGAAGAGCTCGATCTTCACGCCGTGCCGCTTCATGATCACCGACTGCTGAAGCACTGAAAGCGTATTGTTCCAGGCCCAGTAGATGACCAGACCGGCCGGGAAGCTCGCCAGCATGAAGGTGAAGACCAGCGGCATCCAGTTGAAGATCATCGCCTGCGTCGGGTCCGGCGGTGTCGGGTTCATGCGCATTTGCACGAACATCGTGACGCCCATGATCAGCGGCCAGATGCCGAGATGCAGCAAAGTTGGCGCTTCGAACGGCAGAAGGCCGAACAGGTTGATGAACGAGGTCGGATCGGGTGCGGAGAGATCCTGGATCCAGCCGAAGAACGGCGCATGGCGCATCTCGATGGTGATGTAGATCACCTTGTAGAGCGCGAAGAACACGGGAACCTGCAGCAGAATCGGCCAGCAACCGGCAATCGGGTTGATCTTTTCGTCCTTGTAGAGCTGCATGGTCGCCTGCTGCAGCGCCATGCGGTCGTCGCCAAACTTGGTCTTCAACTCCTCCATCTTTGGCTGCACGCGCTTCATGTTCGCCATCGAAGCGTACTGCTTGCTGGCAAGCGGGAAGAACAGTGCCTTGACGACGATCGTGGTAAGCAGGATCGCGACGCCGAAGTTGCCGAAGTAGCGGAAGAAGAAGTCCATCAACCTGAACATCGGCTTCGTCAGGAAGTAGAACCAGCCCCAGTCGATCAACCGGTCGAACTTCGGGATCGAATAGGTCTTCTCGTAGCCGTCGATAACAGGAACTTCCTTGGCGCCGGCAAAGACGAGGTTCTTGAGCTCGAGCGACTGGCCCGGTGCGACGGTAACCGCGTTCTGCTTGTAGTCGGCCTGGAAGCGCGGCTGGCCATCGGTGAAGTGGGTGAAGCGCGCATCGTAGGGCGTCTGCTGCGGCGGAATGATCGTCGCTGCCCAATATTTGTCGGTGATACCGAGCCAGCCACCGGTTGCCGTTTCCGGCGTCACGGCTTCCTTCTCGACGGCTGCATACTTGCTCTCGATCAGGCTATCGCCGATCACGCCGATGAAGCCTTCGTGCAGAACGTAGGTCGAGGCGACCGCCGGCTTGTTGTAGCGCGTGACACGGCCATAGGAGGATAATGCAGCGGCGGCCTGGCCAGCATTGGTGATCTTGTCGGTGACGGTGAACATGTAGTGCTCGTCGACCGAGATCGTACGGGCAAAGGTGATGCCCTTTTCGTTCGTATAGGTGAGCGTAACCGGCGTCTTCTCCGTCAGCTTGGCACCTTCCGGTGCCGTCCAGACGGTTGAGGGGCCGGGAACAGAGCCGGTGGCGGCGTCACCGATGTAGCCGAGTTCGGCGAAGTAGCCATCCTTGGTTTCGGATGGGCTAAAGAGCGTGATGATCGGGCTCGAGTCGTCGACCGTCTCGTGGTAGCCCTTGAGCTTCAGGTCATCGAGGCGTGCGCCGACTAGGTTGATCGAGCCTGCGAGTGCTGCCGTATCGATCACGACGCGCGGGTTCTTGGCAAGTGCGTCGATCAGGGAGGTCGTCGTGGTTGCCGAAGGGGCTGCGCCATTGGGCTGAGCCGTACCAGCGCCACCGGCGGCCGGGGTCTGCACCTGTTCGATTTTCTGCTGCGCCTTTTGAGCGAGTTCTGCCTTGCGCTGCGCTTCGATGCGCGGATTCATATAGAGGAATTGCCACCCGAGAACGATCAGCACGGAGAGAGCGATCGCAATGAAGTAGTTGCGGTTGTTTTGCATCATGCGTTCCTGGGGCGGCCGTCTCCGGACCGCTTGTGTTTCGGCTTGGTCTCGACGCGAGTTTTGAGCTCTGCGGCTAATTCTTTGAAGGATGCTTTCAGCACGTCCCTTCGCGCGACAACCACATAGTCGTGTCCGGGCTGCATTGCAAACCCTGCATGAAGTCGCACCGCCTCTTTCAGGCGCCGCCGCATGCGGTTTCGCTCGACTGCATTGCCGTGTTTCTTGGTGACGGTGAAGCCGACACGGGCTTCTGTCTCGGGTTCCTTCCGGTCGAGGACCTCAAGCAGGAAGAAACCGCCCTTGCGTTTTTCGCCTTGGCGGACAGCAAGAAACTGCGGGCGGCTTTTCAGCCGCCCGGCAGTCATTTTCTTATTATTGGTCGTCAATTCGCCCGCCATCTCTTATCGGGCAATTCCGGCCTTAGGCCGAAAGACGCTTGCGGCCGCGTGCGCGGCGAGCAACGATAACCTTGCGGCCGCCCTTGGTGGCCATACGTGCACGGAAACCGTGGCGGCGCTTGCGGACAAGCTTGGATGGTTGGTAGGTACGCTTCATTTATTTAAACACCGCGGAGTGCGGCCCTTCTTGAATTTGCATATTGCAAGGAGCGTTGTTTTTCGAACGGGCGAGGCTAACGAGAGCCTTAAATGACCGGACGTGCGCCGGCTTATACGGATGAAGGCCGCCAAAGTCAATTATTGCCCGGAATTTCCCGATTTCGGTGCTGCGATACAAGATTTAGCGAAGCGTATTAATGTTTGTGACAAGCGACAAGCCATGCGCTTGCGTAATATTTTTCTCAAATCTCAACCGTTGCGCGCATTTTGCCGATAACCAGGCGCCTCGCGCGCAAAAAATAAAACGGCGACGACTAAGTACAGGTAATTTTTTGTAGTGATGCGGCCAAGCATCCGAAAGCTAACATTAATTTATTTCGGCCAAATTTAGCTATCGGCCGGAATGCTTTCCCGGCTTGTGATTAGTCTTGGGGGGCTTCCTTTGAAAATTCGCGGTAAGATCAATCTGCTTGTCTCCGCCATGTGCGGCGTTGCACTGCTGATCGGGGCAACGGCACTTTGGGCTGTGCGTCAATACGAAGAAAGTCTGTCGGCGTACGGAGATGCATCCGATCGCGCTTACGCCGGCGAGCGCCTTAACCGCTTCGTGACGGCAACGGTGATGGAGGCCCGCGGGATTTATAACGCGCCGTCGACAAAGGAGGCCGCAAACTTTGCCAAGGGACTGCTGGCCGATCTCGATCAGATCGACAAGGTTATCGCCTCCTGGGCCCCGCTGGTTCCGGAAAGCCAGAAGGATACCTTCGTGAAAATGACCGAGCGCGCGAAGGAATTCCGGACATTCCGCGCCGAAACAGCACGTCTCGGCACTGAAGTGAGCCCCCAGGCCGCGAACGAGCAGGGTAACAACGACGCCAACCGTGCCAACCGCAAGGCTTTCCAGGCGGAGATCGATGCGATCGTCGCCACCGACAAGGCGACACTTGACGCCGTCAATGCGCAGGTCGAAAGCTCGCGCACCTCTGTTTTGTGGCTGGTGATTGCGATCACTGGCGTCGGCATCGTGGCCGGCGTCGGGATGGGCTTCTATATCGGCACCGTTCAGCTCAGCCGTCCGATCAAGAAGGTCACAGACGCGATTAAGGAAGTCGCCGATGGCAACTTTGACGCCGAAGTGCCTTTCGCTGGCCGCCAGGATGAAATCGGCGAGATGGCTGCCGCCGTCGCGGTCTTCAAGGAGAATGGTCTCGCCGTTCGCCGCATGAATGCGCAGGAAGCCGCCATGCGTGCCAAGAGCGACGATCTGCAGTCCAGCATGTCGGTTGTCGTTGCATCCGCGGCTGCGGGCGATTTCAGCCGCCGCATCGAAACGGACTATGGCGATGAAAACCTCAACCAGTTCGCCAGCAACATCAACCATCTGCTTTCCAGCATCGATGCCGGTGTCGGCGAAACGCGCCGCGTGATAGCAAGCCTGGCGGAAGGAGACCTGACGCAGACGATGCGCGGCAGCTTCCAGGGTGCCTTCGCCGAACTGCAGCAGAACGTCAACAGCACCTTCGCGACGCTGCAGACGACGATGCGCGAGGTCCGCGAAACGGCTGAAGGCTTCCACGGCAACACCAACGAATTGCGCGCCGCCAGCGACGACCTTTCCAAGCGTACCGAGCAGCAGGCTGCCGCCCTCGAACAGACTTCGGCTGCTCTCGACGAGATCACTGCGGTGGTCAACAATTCGACCGAGCGCGCTCAGGAAGCCAGCGTCATGGTCTCCGAGGCCAAGGACGATGCCGGCAAGTCGGGCGTGGTTGTCCGTAACGCCGTCGACGCCATGGGCCGGATCGAGCAGGCCTCGCGCGAAATCAGCCAAATCATCAACGTCATCGACGAGATTGCCTTCCAGACGAACCTGCTCGCCCTCAATGCCGGAGTTGAAGCCGCTCGTGCCGGCGAGGCAGGCAAGGGCTTTGCCGTCGTCGCCCAGGAAGTCCGCGAGCTGGCGCAGCGCTCGGCGACAGCGGCGAAGGACATCAAAGGCCTGATCACCAAGTCGGGCGACGAAGTGCAGGTCGGTGTGAAGCTGGTGCAGGCAACCGGCGAGGCACTGTCCCAGATCGAGCGCCGCGTCAACGCGATCAACGACCACATTCACTCGATCGCAACCGCCGCGAAGGAGCAGTCAACCGGCCTCAAGGAAGTCAACACAGCCGTCAACCAGATGGATCAGGTGACGCAGCAGAACGCTGCCATGGTCGAGGAGACCTCAGCAGCAACGCACAAGCTTTCCGCCGAAGCCGACGGCCTCGTCCGTCTCATCTCGCGCTTCAAGGTCTCGAACGTGCCGGCAGCGGCCCCAGTCGCCGTTGCCCGCCATCAGGAGCACCGGCCAGTGGCCTCTCCGGCCCGTCGTTCCATGGGCACCGTCGCCCGGGCGTTCAGCGGCAATGCCGCCGTCGCCGGGCAGAATTGGGAAGAGTTCTGATCCCCTCCTCTTTTCGACCGATGGGAAACGCCGCCTCCAGGTGGCGTTTCCTTTTGTCGCAAATGGCTTTGCTCGCAAAGATTTGAAAGCGGACCGTCATCGTCTAATATAGAAGGCGCAGAGGGCGCTTTGCGCCAAGCGGACGAAAGACCATGCAAGCCCAAGGTGACAATCTTCCCCCCGGCGGTGCTACTGGGACCGAGGCTGACAAGGCGGAACAGCGCCCGCCTGGCAAGTTTGGCGGGCTTTCCGGCAAGCTGCTATGGCTGACGGTTGTCTGCATCATGCTCGCCGAGGTGCTGATCTTCTTTCCCTCGGTGGCCAGCATGCGCCTGCGATGGCTGGACGAGAGGTTGAATGCTGCGGCTGCGGCCGCGATCGTGATCGACGGCCTGCAGCCGGTCGAACTGCCGCGCGCGCTGCAAAAGGAGACGCTGGAGGCGACCGGCACCAAGGCAATCGTGCTGCGCAAGGAGGGCACCTCTCGCCTGCTTGCCACGACTGACATGCCCACCTTTGTCGATGAGCAATACGACCTGACGGATGTGCCGGCTTTGACGGCGATCAGCGATGCGCTCGATACGATGATTTTCGGCGGCAACCGCCTGATCCGTGTCTATGGCCCGGTGCAGGACACCAATACCGGCGTCGAAGTAGTGATGAAGGACAAGCACCTGCGCAATGCGATGCTTGCGTATTCCCGCAACGTCTTCCTGTTGTCGATCCTGATCTCGCTGTTCACCGCGACGCTGGTGTTCTTCGCGATCAACCGCATCCTGATCCGGCCGATTCGCAAGCTGACCGGAAGCATGCAGCAATTCTCCTCGGATCCGGAAAATCCGCACAACGTCTTCGTTGGCGATGGCGGCCGCGATGAGCTCGCGGTGGCCGGCCGGCACCTGACCTCCATGCAGATGGAACTGCAAAAGACGCTGAAGCAGCAGAAGAACCTGGCAGCGCTCGGCCTCGCCGTCTCGAAGATCAACCACGACATGCGCAACATCCTGGCCTCGGCGCAACTGATGTCGGACCGTCTCGTGGATGTCGACGATCCGATGGTGAAGGCCTTCGCGCCAAAGCTGCTGCGCACCATCGACCGCGCGGTCGGCTATACGACCGAGGTGCTGTCCTATGGCCAGGCAAGCGAAGCGGCGCCTCGCAGGCGCCGCATCCGGCTTTATGACCTCACCCAAGACGTGAAGGACATGTTGGCGATCGATGCTCAAAGCGGCATCGAGTTCATCGACCAGATGGCGCCTGAGCTCGAGGTCGACGCGGACAGCGAGCAATTGTTTCGCGTCATCCACAATCTCTGCCGCAACGCCGTAGAGGCGCTGAGTGCCACGGGCGCGGGGCGCGGGTCGGAGGGCGGCAAGCGCATCACCGTCTCGGCCCAGCGCGTCGGTAGCGTCGTCAGCATCATCGTCGATGACACTGGCCCCGGCATGCCGCAGAAGGCCAGACAGAATCTCTTCGCCGCCTTCCGCGGCTCGGCCCGCTCCGGCGGCACGGGCCTCGGCCTGGTGATCGCCCGTGAACTGGTGCTGGCCCACGGCGGCACGATCGCTCTTGTGGAAAAGCCTTCCGTCGGAACGCAGTTCCGCATCGAGATTCCGGACCGCCCGGTATCGCTCGACGACTATCGCAGCCGCGCTCTCCAAGAAAAGTGATGCGTTTCCGCTCTGCACCACCAAAGTCGCGATTTTTTCAGAAAGCCTATTGCAATCCCCGAAAGGACCCTTTAGAGAACCGCCCACGCAAGCGGTTCGGCCGCTTCCGGCACGCACCCGTAGCTCAGCTGGATAGAGCACCAGACTACGAATCTGGGGGTCAGGAGTTCGAATCTCTTCGGGTGCGCCATTTCTATCATATTGATTTCTCTACAATATATTCTCGACACCGGACAAGATGGCGAACCGTGTTCAGTACACCACGGTCGTAGCCTACGCTGACCACGTTGCCGTCGTGTAGCGGCAACAGCCTCGATTAGCCAATTCAGTTCGACGCAATCCATACGAGCGTGATAGTTTGGATGCATCAACCGAGACAGCGCTGTTGCAAAAGCCCAAAGCTATTTTGACTCGGGTGCCTTCCGCGAAGACTTGGCCCGACGCGTGGCGATGCCGACCGAAAGTCAGAATCCCGATCAGGCGTCAACGCTGATCGAATATCTCGAAGCCGAGATCAAGCCCACTCTCAAGGCGCTCGGCTTTGTCTGCCATGTGCTGTCGGAAGGCCAGTGGCCATTCCTTCTCGCAGAACGCATCGAGGATATGTTGCGGCCAACAGTCCTTGGCTACGGCCACGGTGATGTCGTTCGCGGCCTTGACGATGGCTGGGATGAAGGTCTCTCGCCTTGGCGACTTACCGAGCGGGATGGTCGATGGTATGGTCGTGGCGTTGCCGACAATAAGGGACAGCACTCGATTAACATCGGCGCCCTGCAAGCCGTCCTGGAGACACGTGGGCGTCTCGGGTTCAACGCAAAGTATCTTTTCGAAATGGGCGAGGAAATCGGATCGCCCGCGTTGCGCGAGTTCGCGTCCGCGCACAAGGATTTGTTGCGGGCTGACGTTCTGATTGCGTCGGACGGACCTCGGCTGTCGGCCGAACGACCGACCATCTTCTTGGGATCGCGGGGCGCTCTTTCATTCGATATCTGGATTGATGCACGCGAGGGCGGCCATCATTCCGGCAATTGGGGCGGCCTTCTTTCCGATCCGGCAATCCAGCTTGCCAATGCCATTGCGAGCCTTGCCGGGCCGACAGGCAAGATTCAGGTGCCTGAATGGATTCCAAAAAGCTTTCCCGACAGCGTGCGGCGCGCTCTTTTCGATTGCGAGATTGTGAGCAGCCCCGGCGCACCTGAAATTGATCCGACCTGGGGCGAGCCAGCGCTTACACCGGCCGAGAAGGTATTCGGTTGGTCCTCGTTCGCGGTGCTGGCCTTCGAAGCCGGCAATCCGAGAACACCTGTCAATGCAATCCCCCCGCGCGCTTGGGCGCGCTGCCAGCTACGGTTTGTGGTCGGGGTTGACGCGGATGGCATCCTGCCAGCCCTACGCCGCCATCTTGATCGGCACGGCTTTTCGAATGTCCAGATCGCACAGGCAAGCGCCGAACCCTTCCGGGCGTCGATGCTCGAGCCCGACCATCCTTGGGTCGAGTGGGCAGTCGAATCGATCAGCCGCACAATCGGGACGAAGCCGGCGATCCTGCCGAGCCTTGGAGGCGCGCTACCGAACGACATCTTCGCCGAGGTTCTAGAATTGCCTACCGTGTGGGTGCCGCATTCGTATCCGGCCTGCTCCCAGCACGCGCCGAACGAGCATGTCCCCCTCGCGATCGCCCGCGAAGGACTCGCGCTAATGGCCGGACTCTATTGGGATTTGGGGGAAACTGGAGTGCCAGGCAATTGGCGTGCGTGTGAGCCATCGACCCAATAACTCATCGGATCACCGCGTCAATGGTTGGTGCGATTGTGGTGCCGGGAAATTAAATAGTGCAAACAATCACATAGCGGTGCCCAGTTTCATCTCGTCCGGCGCGCCATTTTTCCACCGCTTCAGAACAGAACTGGGCACTTGGGGTCCGCTATCGCGACCCAAGCAGAAACTCGCGCGTCTTCAGCTGAACTTACGACAATGACCCTTGTTGGTCGTCGACTACGAGCACGCGAAAATCTCAAATGCGGCGTGAACAGGACGACTGCCGCCTGTGGTCGGCATGTTGATCCACAGCGCAGTCGTCATGCTGTATCTTTCTTGCGTCGGTTTGACAGGCGGCTTGATCGGCACTCTACTATAAGCGGTCATCCTTCACGTGATCAACGGTCAGGCGAAGCCGGCGACGGCATAGGATAGCGGCCGTCCTCGTACCTCGCGCGGTCGCCGCATGGTGGGGACCCTGCAGCGGGGAGTAACCGCGATGAGAAAAGACGGCACACGTAGCGGCGAATCCCTTCAGGCATTGCCTAAGGCGGAAGTGCATGTTCACCTGGAGGGCTGCTTTGAATCCGCCACCCTGGAGAGTTGGGCAGGCAGGCTGGCGTTCCAATGCCGCGGCCGCGCGAGCGGCTTTTCTCTTTCGAGAGCCTCGCTGATATGCTCGAATTTCTAGACTGGGCCTGTGGCCTGGCCAGCACTCGGGACCGCCTGGCCGAATTGGCCTATGGGTTTTGCCGGCGATTGGCGGCGGACGGCACCGGTTACGCAGACCTGATCATCAATCCCAAGCACTGGGCCTCATGGCAGGGCAGGACCAGGGAGCTGATAGAGGCCCTCGATGCAGGCTTCACCGCTGCGGCGCAGGACGGACTTCCACCCGTTGGATTGTGCGTCAGCTTGCTCCGCACCCAGAACTCCGATGAAGCGGTAGAACTCGTCGAAAATCTCATCGCCTGGCGCCATCCGCGGGTGGTCGCCCTGTCGGTTGACGGCAATGAGGCAGCCGCAGGTCGCACCGGACCACGCTTTGCCGAGGCATTTCGCCGGGCCGCGGCTGCCGGCTTGCGGCGTACCGTTCATGCCGGCGAGTCGAGCGGACCGGAAGGAGTTCGTGATGCGGTCGAATTGTTAGGCGCAGATCGCATCGACCACGGTGTCCGAGCTGTCGAGGACGACCGTGTGGTGGCGCTTCTTGCCGAACGCGGTATCCCGCTGGGCGTCTGCCCCACCTCGAACCTCACGCTCAAGCTTTATCCCTCTATTGAGGCCCATCCCATCGACCGCCTCCGAAAGGCGGGCGTCAGGGTGTCGGTCAACATCGACGATCCAAGCCTGTTGGCTACAAACCTTCCGGCTGAATACGAACTGGCGGCGGCCGCCTTCGGGTGGAGCGACGAGATCATGCGCGACGTTGCTCGAACGTCCATCGACGCGAGTTTTGCCAACGCTGACGTGAAAGCGCATCTGAAATCCGCATTGGCCAACTGGCAATCGTAGTGCCGGCTCACAATAGTCACCTCAAGTCGCTCCCGCTGGGTCACCTTACATGGCTGGCAGCGAAAACGCCCAGGGAGCGCCAGGGCTCTGCGGAGGAGGCAACTACAGGGGAGCGTTCTTGGCGTAGATCTCATCGTACGCGAACAATGCTGGCGCACCGCCGGTGTGGATGAAGAGCACCTCATCCGAGGGCTTAAAGGTCCCTGCCTCGATCCGGTTGTAAAGAGCCGCCATCGCCTTCGACGTGTAGACCGGGTCCAAAAAGATGCCCTCGGACTTCGCGCACTGAACGACGGCATTCCTCGAAGGGCCGTTCGGAAGCCCGTAGCCGGGAAGGTACATGCTGTCATCGAGTTCGATAGCATCCGTGGTTCCAGATTCATGGATTCCGACCAGGGGGGCGACGTCAGAGACTAACTGCTCGATAATCGGACGCTGCATCGCTTTCGACCGTGAGATTGTCGCGCCGACAAGCTTCGCCGTCGAGCCGGTGAGTTTGAGCCCGGCAAGCAACCCCGCATGAGTCCCGCCTGATCCTGACACGACGAAGATGTGGCTGAACGCCTTTCCGAGTTTCCGTTCCTGTTCCGCGATTTCCAGGGCGCAGGTCACGTAGCCCAGGCAGCCGATCGCGTTCGACCCGCCCAGCGGCACGACGTACGGCGAAAGCCCTTTCGCCCGCAACGACGCCGCATGAGCCTCCACCGCCTCGGCGAGCGGGTCGTGGCGTCCGACCCGCACGATCTCCGCACCGACAAGCTTGTCTAGAAGCAGGTTTGCCGAGTTGTGGTAGGTCTCGGAACGGTCGGGAACGTCGTCCTTTAGGACCAAATGGCACGTCAGGCCAAGCTTGGCCGCGACCGCCGCAGTCAAGCGAGCGTGGTTCGATTGTAAGGCTCCGGACGTGACGACGATGTCGCATCCCTTCACCAGAGCGTCCCCCATCAGATATTCGAGCTTCCGCAGCTTATTGCCGCCCATGGCGATGCTGCCGAAATCATCCCGCTTGATGGAGATCCGCGGGCCACCGTAAGCGGCGGAGAGCCGGTCGAGCGTCTCGATCGGCGTCGGCCATTGGGACAGTATCTGCCGAGGGTGTGCGTCGAGCTGCATGGGATCGGAACCTTGCTCGGTGTAAAGCAGTGAAATCATTAGGAACGTATAGGGTTATGCAGGGTGCGTATAGCCCGTAACGAGTGGAGAACGCGGCTCGCCTCATCGAGGCAGACTTCAACCGCTCGGTGTGGCCTAGATGAGAAAAGCCCCAAGGCTGCGTCCATCCGCTGCAGGAAACACGACATCACCGTCGGTTTGAAGCGCGCGATTTGTGATTCTGAACTACTAAGACGGGCGAAGAATCGCTCGCAAGGCGGACTATTCGGGATAGGACTCAATGCCCTCCATCGTCGGCTTGTGGAAGAGGATGAATACCAGGGGGTTGCCGGGCTCGGACATTGCGTCGCTGCGCTGGCCCGCTATCTCTCCGGCCACGCCGCTCGTATACTCCGCGACCACTTCGCCGAAGCTGTTGCGCTGGATGGCCACCTTCTGTCCGGGTTCGACCTTGTCATTGAGCTTGACCAAATGCTCGACGATCCCGCCCTGGGTTGCCAGGATAGGGAACGCACTGTTGCCGACGAAGACATTCACGTCCTTGCCTGTCCGGCCCATCGGCCCGGCGACGATGCCGTGATGCTTGAGGACGTTCATCGTGCCTTCCACGAACAGTGAGATCATCTCGACGTTCAGAACGCGAGCAGCACCGATCTCCGGTGTAAAGGACGGGATGCCCGCGTCCATGAACGCGTTGTGCAGGACACCGGGATAGACATGGTTGTCGAAGATCTGGCCGACGGGATAGAGCTCCACCATTGCCTTGACCTCGGGCACATCCATGCCGCCAAGATTAAATGCGGTGACTTCGAATCCGGTTGTTCCGGTGTGGAAGTCGATCGCGAAGTCGGCGTTCGGCCGCAGCAGCCGGTTGAACAGCAGCCCGGCGTGTCGGCTGGGCGCGGTGGCACCGTTCTCGTTCCCGGGCCATTCCCGATTCATATCGATCAGATCTAGGCCTCTGCCCTGATTGGGCCACCTGCGCTGCATGCTTTCAATGGCCGGGCGTGCCACGTCGGTGACCGCCATGACCGTGCCCGACATCTGCGCCGGATCGAGCTGGTTCATCACGGTCTGGACCGCGTGAATGTTACTCATTTCGTCGCCATGCACACCACTGGTCAGGACGCCGCGCTTGCCCGGCCTTGCCCCCTTGGCGACCGTCACGGACACGTACCAGTGCTGCCCCGTGGGCATCTGCGCACCCTGAAAATACAGGAGGTGCTTCTGTCCCGGCTCCAGGTCGTTGACGTCGAGCGCGCTGATAACCTTTTTTCCCCGGATAACATCGCCGGTATAGGCCGTTCCTGATGTCGGATGGGCAGCGGGTGTCGCTGCGTCCTGAGCATTTGCAGCACCCGCGTTGACGGCAAGGGCAGCCGACGCGCCGACCGTGGCAATAGATGCAATCAACAGATCGCGGCGATCGATGCCGTTCTTCGATTTGTCCGACATGATGGAGGCCCTTTGTGATTGAAAAGCTACTTTAGAACAACGGCATGCATGTTGGTCGCGACAATCCCGCGCGACTTCAAACTAGGGTATGCTGCTGAACTGGCAAGGTTGCGTGACTTCTGCGAAGCTAGGCCGGGCTCGTGAACTTGCGGGGTCGTTCGGCAAGATCCGGAGATCGCGCGCGAAGCAGGCCTGCCGTGTGGACGTCGACGGCGGTACCAATCACATGCGAGTTCGCAGTTTCATCTCGTCCGGCGTGCCAGTTCTTTCCGGGACCTACCAGGAAGCGAGATCAGTGAGCGACGACCCGGTGCGCGCCTCTTGACGCACCAGCCGGCAGGATTGATCGACTTTTCGGGCGGCATCGAGCCGCGTCAGTATGACCCTAGGATCACGATTTTACGGTCGGTGACTGAAGCGGGCGATTTGCGCATCCTTCATCAGGTTGCGAAAGCTGAGGCCGCTCATATGCACCAGTGTCCTGTGGTCGCCGCCTTCGAAATAGATGTCGCTGGCATTGCCGAGGCTTTCGTCGAGGATCACAGGCACGTTGTAGGCCGATCCGATCGGCGGAACTGCGCCAATGTCGCAATCGGCGAAAAGCGAACTGACCTCATCTTCCGAGGCGAGGCCAAGGCGTCTGTTCATCACATCCTGTAACGTGCTGAGCTCGATCCGGTGTGTGCTGGGAACGACGGCCAGGACGTATCCCATTTCATGATGTACGACGACTGATTTGGCCAGCCGGCTGCCCGGAACATGTGCGGCTTGTGCCGATTGGCTGGTTGTCGCTGTGCGATGATGAGGCACGGTGTCGTAGGCGACACCCTCACCGTCGATATAATCCTGAAGTTTCCTTGCGATCGTCATCTGGGCGCCCCCTGTATTGCGTGGCGAGGCATGAAAGGTATTCTCCTCTCATCGCCTGCGAAGTCAACGGCGAGCGGCCGCAAATGCCTGTTGCGGTTCGTTGGCTGATGACCGCCATGGGGCGATGGCGGTCGAACAAGCTCTCCGGTGCTCCGCGCGGTTGACACGCGCCCGATATCTCCGTGCTAGGCGGAGGCTCTCAGTTCGCTGCGTACGGCCAGTGCCTCGTCCGTCGAGAGCACGGAGGCGTAGGCGAAGGCGAATGCCGCCATGAAGGCCGCATGCGCCTGCGCGGCGGGGACCGACGTGCCGTTGAATTCGAGGTCGCGCGTTGCGCAGGCATCGTGGATGACCGTTACCCGGTACCCGAAATCGCTGGCGGCTCGCGTGATGGCATCGATGCACATATGACTCATACTGCCGACGACGGTGACCTCGTCGATGCCATTGCGGTCGAGTGTCGCCTTCAGATCAGTTTCACGGAACGAGTTGACGTGGTTCTTGACGATGACGGTTTCGCCGGGCCGGTCCAGCACTTTCGGGTGAATCTGCGCACCCTCCGAGCCGGCAAGGAAAAAGGCTGCATTCTCGCCGGCCGACTCATGTCTGATATGGACGACAAGATCGCCTGCATCGCGGGCTGCCGCGATCATCCGTGCGGCATTGTCGGCGGCTGCGTCAGCACCGTTCAACGGCCACTTGCCGTTTGGAAAGTAATCGTTCTGAATGTCGACGACGATGAGGGCTCGCTTGTTCATGTCCTTGTATCCTTTCATTCCTTCCGGGGACGATCCCCGTTCGTTGATGGACAAGTTACGTCTGAAGCCGCATTGTGTGGATTGGCGTAATTGACATTATCGAGGCCAAAACTGACAAATGAGCCAGACCGACGCGCCGGCCGAGATCGGTATCCTGCTTTATCCGAACGTCCAGCTCGCAGCCGTCTACGGCCTGACCGATCTCTTTTACCTAGCCAATCGGTTCGCAGCGGCCCGGCAACCGTCGGGAGGCCCCGCCCTGCGTGTAAGCCATTGGCGCGGGACAGAAACCGCAGCGACAATCGAGCGCGTTTTCGATACGGTGCCCGGCACTACTGGGTCGCCCACCGTCCTCGTCCTGCCTCCAAGCTTCAGCGAGCCGATGACCTCGGAGGAAGCCGGTCCGCTGGCGCGATGGCTTCGTGAGCGGCATGCCGAGGGAACGACGCTGAGCTCCGTTTGCGTCGGCGCCTTCCTTCTTGCAGAAACGGGCCTTCTGGCACACCGCATGGCGACGACCCACTGGGTCTATGCGGACTTGCTGGCGCAGCGATTTCCCGAGGTGCGGGTGGACACCGACAAACTCATCGTCGACGAGGGCGACATGATTACCGCGGGTGGCATGATGGCCTGGACCGATCTCGGTCTCAACCTCGTCGAAAGATTGCTGGGATCGACCATCATGCTCGATACCGCGCGCCACCTCCTCGTCGATCCGCCGGGCAGGGAGCAGCGCTGCTACAGCAGTTTCTCGCCACGCCTGAACCATGGCGACGGGCAGATCCTAAAGGTGCAGCACTGGCTGCACGCGAGCGGCGCGCGCGGCGTGACACTTGCGGCGATGGCGCAGCGTGCCCGCCTGGAAGAGCGCACCTTCCTTCGTCGGTTCCACAAGGCGACCGGCCTGCGGCCGACCGAATATTGCCAGCATCTGCGGGTCGGCAAGGCGCGCGAGATGCTCGAATTCTCGAATTGCACCGTCGAGCAGACCGCCGTTGCGGCCGGTTACGAGGATTCGGGTGCGTTCCGAAAAGTGTTCCAGAAAATCACCGGGCTATCGCCGGGAGACTACCGCAAGCGCTTCGGATTGACCGGGCGGGCATGAGGTCCGGCATTATGCCGCGCAAGTGTGTGAGAGGTGGGACCGAAGCCTGTTTTCAGTGAAAGGACTCGGCATGGAGCGGGCGGCGCTCTTCGCGAGTCTCTTTTGGCTCGTGGCAAAACACCCCGTTTGTTTCGATGCTGCTGCGATGATCAACGCCCGTACCACATGCGCCAGAGCAACCCGTCGCTGCGGATGTAATGGTGGTAGAGCGCTGCACCGACATGGGCGAGTAGCAGTGCGACCAGAAGGTTGGCTCCGAGGCCGTGCGGGATACGCGGAGGATATTAAAGGACGTTCGGCAGTTCAGCGCCCGCTCCACCGAAGATGAAGGGTCCCGCACCATTCAACACAATCATACCGATACCGCTTGCGATCATGCCGAGGATGACAATGTAGAAGGCAATGTGAACGCCGCGCGCCAGCCGTTCCTGCCACAGGAGCGATCCCTGCACCGGCTCGGGCTTCTTATCGAAGAACCACCACCAGACGATGCGGAACGTGGTGAGCAGCAGGGCTATGATCGCTGCGGGGATGTGCATGCGCAGGCTTTCGTGTCCGGGGCAAGCGCGCTGCCCGCCTGAAACCTGGAACCGAGCGCGAGTATAGCGAGGATGGCGACCAGCCGGTGGATCGTGACGGGGATCGCGCCGTAGCGGCTAGTTGTGCTTCTCAGCATCCATTTCTCCTTCGAGTCTTGCTCGCAGCGTCGCCATCACGCGGTGCGCTATCCTGATATCTTCAAGTGAAAAGCCCTCAGCCAACGCGTCGACCCTCGGGTTGTACGCGTTGATCGCGGACTCGTAGGCGCGGCGTCCCTTCGCCGTAAGCACCACGAGATGCGCCCTCCGGTGGTGCGGGTTGGGCTCGAACACCACGATCCCTTCCTGGTGCAGATCATTTACGATGCGCTGAACATTCTGCCGATTAGCTCCGAGGTCACGGGCGAGCCACGCCACCGGCTGCGGCCGGTCGGCGTGCACGATCGCTCCGAGAATCTGCCACCGAGCACTGGTCAGCCCGTAGGACCCAACTAGCCTGTCTCCCCACAACAGGGTCAGGTTGTTCGCTCTGAACAGGCTGAGGATCAGGTCGGTCAAGGCATCGCCCTTCCGGTTTCGGGTCGTTTCGCTCATTGGCAACATCCATCTATATTGACATTATTATGTCAAGTTAATATGTCTTCATCGTATCGAATTGACATCATGCTTACAATCTGGAAGGAGCTCGAAATGTCCCGCATGAAGCCCATGGACGAGAGACTACCTATCGAACGCCAACTGGCCATCGAAGCCGCGCCGGTCGTACTCATCAACCTCTTCACACTCGATGCGGCCGATGAAGAGCGCTTTCTCGAAGTCTGGAAGGACGACGCCGAGTTCATGAAGCGCCAGCCGGGCTTTATCTCGACCCAACTCCATCGCGCCATAGGCGAAAGCCCAGCCTACCTGAACTATGCGGTGTGGGAATCGAATGAAGCATTTCGCGCAGCTTTCACACATCCTGAGTTCCGGGCGAAGCTGACGAGCTATCCATCGTCCGCAATTGCAAGACCGCAGCTGTTCCAAAAGGTCGGCGTTGCCAGCATCTGCACGGCCTGACCGGCGAGAAAGAGACACGACAACGAAGTGAGAAGGCGCACGACGCTTCTGTTCAAAATCCTTGCGGTCACGGAGGCAGCGATGTCTGCCGGCGTCAGGAGATGGCAGCTCGCAGAAGGTCATTAGCGGCCGCTCGATCGATCGGAACCTTCGTTGAGGTCACCTCAGTGTTGCCTCTCCGTTGTGAAAGCACCATGCCGCCGATATCGGCATAGCCGGCCCGCTAGCTTGGCGCAATGTTGCGAAGCCATGATGCGGTCGGCGCTGCGCGTGTGCAGCGATTCATGGCGCATGACCGGAGGGAATATGCGGAGGAGTATGGTGCGAGCGTTTGCGTTTTGCGCGGCCGTAGTGACGCTTGCCGGCTGCGTTGACGCCAATGCGCCGACGCTCGTGCCCGTCGCAGCACCCTTTGACCCGCCTCTCAATCTGCCGGCTGTCGCCCATCACATCTGCGTCGGCGACGGCAATTTCATGTATCGCGAGGCGAAGAAGCAATACGAACTGCGCGCCGGCATGGGTGGCTATCCAATCGATCCGGCCCAGGAAGAAGCGAACGCGACCGCTGCCGCACACCGGCAGTATGTCACGTGCCTGTCGAGCCAGGGATATCGGATCGCCGACAGATAAGTTCGAGAGTGAATTGCTGCCGCCGGACTCTGCATCGCTTGATACCATCTCCGAACGGAGCAAGCAGTTCTTGAGATCAGCGCCTGCGGATCACGCCCAGTCGCTGCCGATCACGACTGCTGGAGGCTGCGTGTGATCGCGGAACTTTGCTACGAAGGAACGCATTTTTCTCGGATAAATCCAGAAGGAGGATTTATCATGAAAATCTCCATCTTCGTTCCCGCCCTGTCAGCAGGGGCTCTGCTCACGCTCGCATCAATCACTCCCGTTCAGGCGGCGCCTGTGCAGCAGGTCCCGCTCCCAAGCGCCTCGAACATTCAAATGGTGCAGTACAGTCAGCGGGCAGGCCACTTGAACGGCTATCGTGGCACACGCACCGAGCGCCCGGGCACTCGCCGCGGTCCGGATGGCTATTGGTATCCGCTGGCAGCCTTTGGCGTCGAGGGCGGTACAACGGGTTCGATCGGCAATCGGCCCGTGCGGCCGATGCAACGGCAAACCTACTGCCAGAACACGTTCGGCGGCACCAATGGCGATGGCAGCATGCCCTGTGACAACGGCTATTGATCGCGTTGGGCCAGGGGAAAGGCGGGACGATCTCTCGCCTTTCCGATCATCGATTTCCTCCAACTGTTGGCGATATTTTGCGGTGGGTGCGCCGCGGTCCGGCCACCGTCCGGTAGTATGTGAGCCGCCCCTGCGCAGATTGGCCTGCTTCGCCTAAGAAATTGACTAACTGATCAAAAATGCCGCAAAAAGAGGCTTCAATAATAGGCGAGATATGCGCGAGGCGCATTGCTGCATTGCGGTAATCTCCCTATTCCTGATCGAAACAATGGGCTATCTCTTATCTCGAAGGCAGCGCACTCCTCCTCCCAGCGCTCCTTCATCGGACTGGCAACACTCCTCCTCCCAGTTGTCAGTCAGGATCAAGAGCCCGGTGCACCTCCTCCCGCACCGGGCTCTTTTCTATTTCAGCCCCCCTCACACATGATCAGGCGCTTGTGCTGGCCCATCTGCTCGGGACTGCGCTACACTGCCGCGAGCCATGGCAGCGTCGGGAAGTCTTTTACCGAGCGAAAAAATCCCGTAGGCAATCGCCAGTGATCTGATATATCAGGCCGTTCGTGTTGATTTGCGCCAGCATCACGCGACAGGCTTGAGAGGAGTTGACTGATGAGATGGAAGCGCACGATCCAGCTTCTGGATGTTCACGCCGAGGGCGAGATCGGCAAGGTCGCGATCGGCGGCGTGCCAAAGATTCCCGGCAATACCGTCGCCGAGCAGCTGAACTGGCTGAACACTGATCCGAAGGGTCAGGAACTGCGCCGCTTCCTCTGCCTCGAACCGCGCGGCGCGCCGATCGGCTCTGTCAATCTGCTGCTGCCGCCGAAGCATCCGGATGCCGATGCGGCCTTCATCATCCTGCAGCCGGACCAGGCGCATGCGAGCTCCGGCTCGAACTCGATCTGTGTCACAACCGCGCTATTGGAAACCGGCGTCGTCGAGATGAAGGAGCCGGAAACCATTGTCACGCTGGAGACGGCCGCCGGCCTCGTCAAGGCGACCGCGACCTGCCGCGACGGGCGATGCGAGAAGGTGAAGCTCACCATGGTCCCGTCCTTCGTGCACGAGCTCGACGTGGCCATCGACACGCCGCACTGGGGCAAGGTCAAGGTCGACCTATGCTACGGCGGTGTTTTCTACGCGCTGGTCGACGTCGGGCAGATCAATCTGACAATCGAGAAGGGCAATGCTGCCGCCCTGGTTCAGGCCGGCATGGTCCTGAAGGAACTGATCAACCGTGGCATCGAGGTTGTCCATCCGGAAATCCCGGCAATCTCCGGCGTTGCCTACGTCATGTTCCGCGACCTCGAGGCGGACGGCACCGTTCGCACCTGCACCACGATGTGGCCGGGCCGGGCCGATCGCTCGCCCTGCGGCACGGGCAGTTCCGCCAATCTCGCGGCATGGCATGCGCGCGGCAAGGCAAAGGTCGGCGATGTCTTCAAGTCGCGCTCGATCATCGGTTCGGAGTTCGAAGTCGGATTGCTGGCGGAAACCGAAGTTGCCGGTCGCCCCGCGATCATTCCGACCATCGCGGGCCGCGGTTTCACCTTCGGCCTTTCGCAGGTCGCACTCGATCCCTTCGATCCGCATCCGGGCGGTTTTGCCTTGACGGATGTCTGGGGGCCATTGGCCGGCGAGATCTGACGCTCAATAGGTGAAGGGGTCGACCTCTGCCTTTTCAACGGCGTGGTCGCCCGCTCGCTCCGGATAGATGACACCCTTGCGCAGGATGATGTTGGCGTAAAGCCGCGGTTCGCTGGTCTGGATCACGGCGTGAGCGGTCCGTACTCGATTGTAGAAGTCTGCCCCGACGAGCGGCACGACCTGTCGGTGCGGCTCGTGGCGGGCGCAGCAGTCGATCATCTCCTCGTGAACCGGGTCGAGCCTGTCGCGCTCGGCCTTGACGGTCGACCGGAAGATCGCCTCTGTAACAAAGTCGTCGATCGGCAGGACGCTGAGAACGGCGTCGAGCACGGCCACGATGCCGTGGCCATCAAGACGGATCAGCCGCCGTGCATGTTCGACGCCGGGGTAATTGCCGTCGACGATAGCGATTTCGTCGCCATGCCCCATGGCACGCAGCGTCGAAAGCAATTCCGGGCTCAAAAGTGGGTTAAGTCCCTTCAGCATTTTCGACCTCCTTGAATAAAACGTTCTGGTCCGTGAGATAGCGCGCGAAGATCGGTAGGCTGGCGCCGCCGATGGCGCGCGCATGGGCTCCGATTGCGCCTTCGATGATGTCGGGCATGACGACGCCCTGGAGATCGAGCATCGCTGCTTCGTGGATGGTCGCCTGCACGATCCGTTCTCGCACCCATCCGGGAAAGCCGCCGTCGATCACGGCCGCGCTGAAGTCGATGATCGAGGCTGCCGCGACGATCGCCTGCGCGAGTGCTCGGGCGGTGTCCTGGATCCACGTTTCCAGGGGCTCGCCGAAGTCGATCCAGTCGTCGGCTGAATACCAGAGTGGCTGCGGGTCGATGCCGCGCTCCCGCAGCATGTTCTCGAGAACGAAGATTGAGGCAACTTCAAGCAGCTGCAGCGTTTCGCCGTTCTTGCCGCGCACCGGGAGTGGGCCGATGGCGCCAGCCGTACCCGTGCGCCCCGAAAAGATCGCGGAATTGAGGACAATGCCGCCGCCGATGAAGGAGCCGATGAAAAAATAAACGAAGTCGGGGTAGGACGGCCCGATGCCGAATACGAGTTCTGCGCCGCAGGCACTTGTCGCATCGTTCTGCAGGTAGACCGGGTAGGGCACGCGGGCGGCAATCTCGGTGTGGAGATCGAAGTCGCGCCATACATCCATCGCGCCCTTGGGTGAACCGACTTCCTCTTCCCAGTTCCAAAGCTCGAACGGTGCCGCGATACCGATGCCGGCAATGCGGCCGCGTTGCTTCTCGTCGAGCCGGCTTTCGAGTTCGCGGATCCCTGAAGTGATGAAATCCAGAAAGACGTCAGGCAGCGGATAGGCATAGGTCTGGTGAAGCTGCAGGCGGATCTTGCCCACGAAATCCATCAACACTAGGTCCGCGCTGCGTCGGCCCATCTTGACGCCGAACGAGTAGACGGCATCGGCATTGAGGCGCATCGGGATAGACGGCTGGCCAACCCGGCCACGCACCGGCTCTCCGCGGGAGAGCAGCCCTTCCTTCTCCAGTGCTCGCATGATGACGGAGACTGTTTGCGCCGAAAGCCCGGTTCGCCGCGCGATATCGGCCTTCGACTGGGAGCCGTAAAGGCGCACCAGCGACAGCACAAGCCGCTCGTTATAGGCGCGCACCCTGATTTGGTTCGCGCCGCCTGCCGGACTCAAAATAGGCGGTTGAGCCGACGTATGTACCGGACCGTCCAAAGACGACATTGGCCACTCCTCCCGTCTGTTGGCCTATGCCCTATTTTCATCGAGCATGCCATATAGAATTAATAATTCAATTGGATTTATTTATTGACAAGGCAATTCCTTTCGCTCTTAATTGCCATCGTCAAACGGCACGGAACGGCTTGGAGGAGGCCGTCGGCGAGACTGCAGCGGTTCTCGTGCCCGTCAATTCCGGCACCGCCAGGGGGCGGGTCGGCTAATCTCAGGGAGGACTCAATGAAGAAATCAGTGCTTTCCGCCGCGCTTGGTGCGCTCGCCCTCGGTGTCGCCTTCTCGGCGCCGGCCATGGCCGCGGATGTTTCCGCCTGCCTCATTACCAAGACCGACACCAACCCGTTCTTCGTCAAGATGAAGGAAGGCGCGACGGCCAAGGCTAAGGAACTGGGCGTGACGCTTAAGTCCTACGCCGGCAAGATTGATGGTGACAGCGAAAGCCAGGTTGCCGCGATCGAAAGCTGCATTGCCGACGGCGCGAAGGGTATTCTGATCACGGCGTCCGACACGAAGGGCATCGTCCCCTCGGTCAAGAAGGCCCGCGATGCCGGCCTCCTGGTGATTGCCCTCGACACCCCGCTCGATCCGGCTGACGCAGCCGACGCAACCTTCGCAACTGACAACCTGCTCGCCGGCAAGCTGATCGGCCAGTGGGCCAAGGAAACGCTCGGCGACAAGGCAAAGGATGCCAAGGTCGGCTTCCTCGACCTGACGCCATCGCAGCCGACTGTCGACGTTCTGCGTGACCAGGGCTTCATGATGGGCTTCGGCATCGACACCAAGGACCCGAATAAGATCGGCGACGAAGACGATGCGCGCATCGTCGGCCACGACGTGACGAACGGCAACGAAGAAGGCGGCCGCAAGGCGATGGAAAACCTTCTGCAGAAGGATCCGAGCATCAACGTCATTCACACGATCAACGAGCCAGCCGCAGTTGGCGCCTACCAGGCCCTCAAGGCTGTCGGCATGGAAAAGAACGTCCTGATCGTCTCGGTTGACGGCGGTTGCCCAGGCGTCCAGTCGGTCAAGGAAGGCGTCATCGGCGCCACCTCCCAGCAGTATCCGCTGCTGATGGCTTCGCTCGGCATCGAGGCGATCAAGAAGTTCGCCGACAGCGGTGAAAAGCCGAAGCCAACCGAAGGCAAGTCGTTCTTCGATACCGGCGTTTCGCTTGTCACCGACAAGCCGGTCTCTGGCCTCGAGTCAATCGACACGAAGGTCGGCACCGACAAGTGCTGGGGCTAAGTCTCGCGATATGAATCTAGCGCCGGCCGGGGCTTGATCCTCGGCCGGTTTCGACTGACCATAGCTGCTGCCTGAGAAACCGGCGAACGAAGACCGGCGTGATAAGGGGCAGGGGCTTTCCGCGCGCGGTTTGGCGCGAAAGCGGAGGAGGAACAATGACCGGAGCACAGGAATTCGAACGGGTGCTTGACGGCAGCGACAAGAACGTCGCGTCGTTCGAACACCAAAGCGTACCATTTGTGAAACGTGCGCAGCACTTCCTGCATTCGACCCCGGCCGCCGTGCCGCTGATCGTGCTGGTGCTGGCGATCATCATCTTTGGCTTCGCGCTCGGCGGACGGTTCTTCTCGTCCTACACGTTGACGCTCATCTTGCAGCAGATTGCCATCGTCGGCATTCTCGGTGCTGCACAGACGCTGGTCATCCTGACTGCCGGCATCGATCTTTCGATCGGCGTCATCATGGTCATTTCGGCTGTCATCATGGGCAACTGCGCCATTACTTACGGCATTCCGACACCGATCGCTGTGCTGGCCGGGATGCTTGTCGGCGGTCTCTGTGGCTTGCTGAACGGGTTCCTCGTCGCCTATGTGAAGCTGCCGCCGTTCATCGTAACGCTCGGCACCTGGAACATCGTCATGGCGACGAACTTCATCTATTCCGCCAACGAAACGATCCGCGACACCGATGTCGATGCGCAGGCGCCGCTGCTACATTTCTTTGCGATCAGCTTCAGATTGGGCACCGCCGTGCTTACTCTCGGCGTCATCGCCATGGTGCTGCTCGTTCTTGTGCTCTGGTATATCCTCAATCACACGGCCTGGGGCCGCCACGTTTATGCCGTCGGCGACGACCCTGAAGCGGCCAAGCTCTCCGGCATCCAGGCCAAGAGTGTGCTGCTGACGGTCTATACCGTCTCCGGCATCATTGCCGCCTTCGCAGCCTGGGTCTCGATCGGCCGTAATGGCTCGATCTCTCCCTCGTCCGCGGTGACGGATTATAACCTGCAGGCCATCACGGCGACCGTGATCGGCGGCATCTCGCTCTTCGGCGGTCGCGGCTCGATCCTAGGCACCCTGTTCGGCGCGATGATCGTTGGCGTGGTCTCGATGGGCCTCAACATGCTCGGCGCCGATCCGCAGTGGAAGGTGTTGCTCACCGGCGTGCTCATCATCGCCGCAGTCGCAATCGACCAGTGGATCAGAAAGGTGTCGGTGTAACATGGCAAACGAACCCCTTCTTTCGGCTCGCGGGCTCGTCAAACGCTACGGACGCGTCACCGCACTCGATCATGCCGATTTCGACCTTTATCCCGGCGAGATTCTCGCTGTGATCGGCGACAACGGTGCTGGCAAATCGTCGCTCATCAAGGCCATATCTGGCGCGATCGCTCCCGATGAGGGCGAGATTACGCTGGAGGGCAAGCCGGTCCACTTCAAGTCCCCCATGGAGGCGCGAGAGGCGGGCATCGAGACCGTCTACCAGAATCTCGCGCTTTCGCCGGCACTATCGATTGCCGACAACATGTTCCTGGGTCGCGAGATCAGGAAACCTGGCTTGCTCGGCAGCTGGTTCCGTATGCTCGATCGCCCGGCGATGGAGAAGCGGGCGCGCGCCAAGCTCTCCGAGCTTGGCCTGATGACCATCCAGAACATCAACCAGGCGGTCGAAACGCTCTCGGGCGGGCAGCGCCAGGGTGTGGCCGTGGCGCGCGCCGCCGCCTTCGGATCGAAGGTCGTTATCATGGACGAGCCGACGGCCGCCCTCGGCGTCAAAGAAAGCCGCAAGGTGTTGGAACTGATCCTCGACGTACGCTCGCGCGGTTTGCCGATCGTGCTGATCTCGCACAACATGCCACATGTTTTCGAGGTCGCCGACCGCATTCATATTCATCGGCTTGGCCGCCGTCTGACGGTCATCAATCCGAAGGAATACACGATGTCCGACGCCGTTGCTTTCATGACCGGCGCCAAAGCCGTGCCGACGGAGCCGGTCGCCGCATGAGCGTCACGATCGACGAAATCGCCGGCGAGGTCATCGACCGCGCCGGCGATATCAAACGCTTCCTGATCGCCATTGCAGGTCCCCCCGGCGCTGGCAAGTCCACCATGGCAGACAATCTTGCCGATGCCCTGAAAGCCAGGGGCGAAACGGCCGAGGTCCTGCCGATGGATGGCTTCCATATGGACAATGCCATCCTCGTCGAACGCGGTCTTCTGGCGCGCAAGGGTATCCCGGAAACCTTCGACGTTCGAGGCTTCCTGGATATCATCCGGGCTGTACGCCCTGCCGACCAGGAAGTCCTGATCCCGGTCTTCGACCGGTCCCGCGAGATAGCCATCGCCTCGGCGCGTGTCGTTTCGCCGGAGCATCGCTTCATCATCGTCGAGGGCAACTACCTGCTGTTCAGCCAAGGCAAATGGGCCGAACTCGAAGGCATCTTCGACTACTCTGTCATGCTGGCGCCGCCGATCGAGGTGCTCGAGGAGCGGCTGTGGGCGCGCTGGCGCGGCTACAGGCTGACAGAGGAGGAAGCGAGCGCCAAGGTCTACGGCAATGATCTGCCTAATGGCCGGCTGATCCTCGGCAACCGCCGCAGGGCGGATGTGACGCTCGACATGGCCTGATCTGTCCGCTGTTCCCGCTGAAGTACTGGACTTGCAGCGCGTGATGGAATCGTTGCAGGTTTATCCTCATGCAACTTCCGCGTTATCAGCGGAATGCCTGGAGGGAGAGCAAATGGGTTTCACGGAAGCAGTCTCGACAGTTTTTTCGAAATACGCCGTCTTCAGCGGCCGCGCCGGCCGCCCCGAATTTTGGTGGTTTGCGCTCTTCAACGTCATCGCCTCACTGATCCTGGCCTTTCTCGACAAGGTCCTCTTCGGTTACGAAATACTTGGCGCCCTGTACGGTCTTGCCGTGTTGCTTCCCGGCCTCGGCGTCGCGGTTCGGCGCCTCCATGATATCGGCCGCTCCGGCTGGTGGATTCTGGTCGGCGTCATTCCGCTGGTGGGCTGGATCGTTCTTCTCGTCTGGTATGTCAGCCGTGGCACGCCCGGCTTCAATGAATACGGCGCGCCCGCCTGAAACGGTGGGTAAAATGTTTGCCATGCAGCGCGTTGGGGTGATAATGCGCAGGGCTGAACCTTATAGGCCAGCCCGCGGAGTTTCAGCGCATGCAATCGATCACCATCCGTCGTCCCGATGATTGGCACCTGCATCTGCGTGACGGCGCCATGTTGGAAGGGGTGATCGGTGATACGAGCCGCAACTTCGCTCGCGCAATCATCATGCCGAACCTGGTGCCGCCGGTGGTGACCACAACGGACGCCGAAGCCTATCGCGGTCGCATCATGGCGGCGCTGCCGAAGGGCGACAAGTTCCAGCCGCTGATGACGCTTTACCTGACGGAGCACACCAATCCCGATGACGTTGAGGCCGGCAAGGCGAGCGGGCTGATTACCGCCGTCAAGCTTTACCCCGCCGGCGCCACGACCAATTCGCATGGCGGGGTGCGCGATATCGAGAAGGCGATGCCGGTGCTGGAACGCATGGCCAGGATCGGCCTGCCGCTTTGCGTTCATGGCGAGGTGACGACACCTGACGTCGACATCTTCGATCGTGAAGCGGTGTTCATCGCAACCGTGCTCGATCCGCTCCGCAAACGCCTGCCCGAACTCAAGGTCACGATGGAGCACGTGACCACCAAGGACGGCGTCGACTACATCAAGTCTGCAAGCGGCAATCTCGCAGGCTCGATCACGACGCACCATCTGATCATCAACCGCAATGCCATCCTGGTCGGCGGCATTCGCCCGCATTACTATTGCCTGCCGGTCGCCAAGCGCGAGAACCACCGCCTTGCCCTTCGCGCCGCCGCAACGAGCGGCGATCAGCGCTTCTTTCTAGGCACGGATTCAGCCCCGCACGTCGATCCCTTGAAGGAATGTGCCTGCGGCTGCGCCGGCATTTATACTTCGATCAACACGATGAGTTGCCTTGCGCATGTCTTCGAACAGGAAGCCGCGCTCGACAAGCTCGAAGCATTCGCGTCGTTGAACGGACCCGCCTGGTATGGCCTGCCGGTCAACGAAGAAAGAATAACGCTGGTCAAGCGTGATAGCCCCGTCAGTTTTCCGAGCAAGGTCGAAACCGGTGCAGGCGTAGTTACCGTTTTCGATCCAATGTTCCCGCTCCATTGGGACGTTGAACGCTAAAGATCTTTTGTCATCACGGAATGTTTACTGCCGCTCTTCTTTGAGGGCTGCAGCGATATGCTATGCCTGCGGCATCGCTGATCTAAATGCATGAATTTTTAACGAAATAAGTAAGACATTCGTCATAGCAGACCCGTAGGCTTTGCACGAATGGGGCGCGCCGGTCGCTGGGCAGTTGGTTTGTGCACCGCTCCGAGACTTTTCTTTTAACCTGCACTTTGGGCCTCGTTCTCATCGTCAGCGGCATCATTGCTTACGGCATGTATGTCGATGATCCGGCGGTGGTGTTTGCCGTTGTCTCGTTCGTACTTTTCCATGCCGGCTTTGCAACTGTCTGGGGCGCCGGTTGCCAGTTTCGCACTAGCGGACTGGCGCTGCGAGCCACCGTCGCCTGCGCCCTGGTGGCGATGCTCGTTTCCATTCCTCCACTGTTGATCGGTTATGACGGGCTCGCATTTATCGCCGAAAATGCGGCGATCGCTGCCATGCTCTTCGCTACCGCCTATCAGTATTGGCGGGCGCGGCAAGAGGCGCCGGCGCCTCTGACCGGAATTACCGTCCTCTATTGCCTGACGGCGATTTCCTTCGTTCTGTGCGCGGCCGTCCTGATCACCGATGGAAAGATGGTGCTGGGCGTTGCGCCGAGCAATTGGGCCGAGGATCTGAGCCTTGCGATCTGCATCGCCAGCATGACCGGCATCGGTGCCCTGTCGCTGGCACTTCACCAGTGGCGGCTCGCCGCGCGGCACCGTCTGGATGCCATGACGGATCCGCTGACCGGGCTCGTGAATCGCCGTGCGCTTTTCGATCGCTACGGGCAGGGTCTGATGGGATCGGCAACCGCAGTGCTGATCTTCGATCTCGATCGCTTCAAGTCCATTAACGATACCTTTGGGCACGCCGGAGGCGACCGTGTACTGAAGGTTTTCGCAGCTGAGCTCGCGGCGAATTGCAGAATCGGTGATACCGCCGCGCGCCTCGGCGGCGAGGAGTTTGCGCTGGTTGTGAAAGAGATCATGCCTGGCCGCGCCGAAATGGTGGCCGAACGCATCCGCAAAGCTTTTGCCGGCCGCGAGATCTACCTCGACGACGAAACACTCACATGCACGGTCAGTGTCGGTGTCGCGCCGGGGCGCTCCACGCCGATGGATTTTGACGCGATGCTGAATGCCGCAGACAAGGCGCTCTACGCCGCCAAGCGCGGGCCGGAACCGAATCGAGCTCGCAAGCCATCTCCATTCTGTGCCGGCGGGTGCGGCTCGCACCGGCTCTTGAGCGAAAAACTCAGCTCGCCTATTGTCGCCGTCGGCCGGATGCGGCCAGCCGCCCCGCGGCGCGAAAGCGCGATGGTGAATGCATCCAGATACATCCTTCACATCCCTTGCCGTTTGGCGATTGATGGCGAACGGGTCAGCAGACGCGGGCACTGATCATCCTGTTTGCCGCCAACGTAAGGAATGAATCATGCGCGATTTTCGCGACGCCAAACTCATGGCGAAAGCTCTGCGGCAGGCTCTGGCTACCCGCGACATAGACTTCACCCATAGTGAAACCCTGGAGATCGTTGCCCGGCAGTTCGGGTTCGATCAGTGGAATATCCTTTCGGCCAAGCTTGAAGAGCAGGAAGCGGCAACGCCCGCGATTGCCATTCAGCCGCCGATCCCGATTTTCCGCATCTTCGACGTCGACAAGGCGAAGGAGTTCTATTGCGGATTTCTCGGCTTCGCGCTGGATTGGGAGCACCCCTTCGGCGATCATTTCCCGCTCTACTGCCAGGTGTCGAGAAGCGGCATGATCCTGCATCTCAGCGAACATTCCGGCGACGCCAGCCCCGGCGCCCGCGCCTTCGTGCCCGTCACCGGTGTTCGTGTCTTGCAGTGCGAGCTCGCGGCCAAGCAATATCGCTACATGAAGCCCGGCCTGCAGGAGGCGCCCTGGGGCCTCGAAATGGAGGCAATCGACCCCTTCAATAACCGGCTCACGTTCTGCGAACGGATGTAATGTCGCCAGGTGGGAGGAGGTATCCCCTGCGGCCTTATTTCACACGAGCATCAAGGCGCGCACGAAGGCGATCGAGGCGAGGAGCGAAGCAATCGTCCTCACGTGGTTCCACCAGGTCCAATCCTTGAGGTAGGCCGTCCAGAGCGCGGTGGCCTCGGCGCCGCTGCCGCTGACTTCCGCCAGCGCGGCGTTCATCGGCACGTTGAAGACGATCGTGGAGAGGAACGATGCAAAGACGTAAAGCACTGCGCCGGAGAGCATCCAGACGCTGACGCCACCGCGCCAGTTGAAGAACGCGACGGCAGCGATCACGAGGCACAGGACCAGGGTCGGTACGAAAAGCAGCATGAAGGGCGAGCGCACGATCGTGACATTGATGGAGTTCATCGCCGCTATGCCCTGTTCGGTGGGAATGCGGGCGAACGACGTCATGATAAAGGTTGAGAAGGCAAAGAAGATGCCGGCAACAAGGCCGCTGCCGATCGCCGCAGCCGCCAAAGCGATACTGACAACAAGTGTCATTGTCATACCCTCCACGTTCCATTGGCAGCAGCATCGCGTGCATAGTCGCCGAAATCTTTGGCGGGGCGGCCGAGAATTTCCGCGACCCCATTCGCAACCTGCGAATTTCTGCCATCAAGCACCTGCGTGAAGAGCTCTTCGAGCAGGCCGATCATGTCTTTCGGCAGCCCAGCGGCAGCAAGTCCCTCCTTGAACTCTGCCATGGATATCTGCTGATAGGCGATATCCCTGCCGCATGCTTCAGCGATCTCGGCGACCGCCTCGCGGAAGGTTAGCGCGCGTGGACCGGTCAGTTCGTAGGTCTTGCCAACATGGCTGGCATCGGTTAGCGCCACAACGGCCGCGTCGGCAATGTCGTCGGTATCGATGAAGGGTTCCTTCACAGCACCCGCCGGAAGGGCCAGTTCGCCTGCAGCGACCTGCTCGGCAAAGGCGCCTTCGCTGAAATTCTGGCAGAACCATGATGCTCGCAGAATAGTGTAGTCGATGCCGGACGCCTTGAGCGCTTCCTCGGCGCGCTGCGCACCCTCTTCGCCGCGGCCCGACAACAGGACGATATGGCTAAGGCCGCAGTCGATCGCTGTGCGGGCGAGCGCACCAACCGCATCAGCGGCCCATGATACGGCAAGGTCAGGCTGGAAGCTCACATAGGCGCTCTTTGCGCCGGCGAGCGTCGCGGCCCAGTCTGCCCGCTTTTCCCAATCGAATGGAGGCGCGCTGGAACGCGAGGCAAAGCGGAAGGTGAGCCCTCGCTTCGCCAGCTGGTCTGCGATGCGGCCGCCTGTCTTGCCCGAGCCGCCGATGACGATGATTTCGGAATTCTGCATGGGACCACTCCTCCGGTTTAAATAAGAGAAAGTCTCTCATTTGCAAAATGAGATAAACTCTCTTATTTTATTCGTCAAGTGAAAAATGGAGAGTGGAATGGGCGAAGAGGTTGCCGTTAGGCGCAGAAGACAGCCGGAACCGATCGGCCAGCCGCGCCGGATTCCGCAGCAGAAGCGCGGCCGTGAGCGTTTCGAGAAGATCCTTTCCGTGGCGCTGGAACTGATCCAGAAGAATGGCAGCGATGCGTTGAGGATGAGTGAGATCGTTGAAAGGGCTGAGCTATCCTTCGGGGCGCTCTACCAGTATTTCCCGGACAAGAGTTCGATCATCCGCACACTTGCCGAACGCTTCAACCAACAGGGCAGGGCTTGCGTCGGGGCTGAGCTTGCAACGGCGACGGATGCCGCAACGCTGCGGCAGGCGCTCTGCAACATTGCCGGCCAGTACTACGCTTTTTTCCGGCAGGAGCCCGTGATGCGCGACATATGGGTCGCCACCCAGGCTGATCGGTTGCTGCAGGAGGTCGATGGCGAGGACATGGAGTTTCACGCTCAGGCGCTGTTTTCCGTTCTCGCAAAGCTGGAGCCGGAACGTGGCAAGAGCGAGCTTCTCGCCATTGCCAGGCTTACCATGCAGCTTCTGGCAGCGGCCGTTCGTTACGCGATTTCACTGGACGATGCGGACGGACGTGCCACGATTGCGCTTTATCAGCGGATGCTGCCCGCCGATATTGCACGACTATCGTAGGCGCTGGATCCACGCTTCTTTTTCTGGGCTCGCCTTGGTGCAATCGGCTCAGGCAGGCAGAAAGCTGCGCGCCGCGAAATAGCCTACGGCGCCGAGCACGACCGCCACTGCCGACGCTTCGCCGAGCGCCATCGCGTATTCCCGCCGCCCGGCCGTGAAGGCAAGCACCACCTTCGTCACCGTGTTAACCGCGACGGCGATCAGGATGACATCGGCCGCCGTCGTCACGTCGATCGTCGAGCCTACGAGGCGTACGGTGGAAAGCGTGATGGCATCAACATCGACGAGGCCGGAGATCGCCGCCACGACGAAGAGCGCGGATGGCCCGACATAGTCGATCGCCATCTTCGACACGAGGCTGATGAGACCGAGCAGCGCCGCAAAGGAGATGACGGTCTTGAGCTCGAAGGGGTTTTTCAGGTCGATCTCCGGCGCCTCGGTCGCAGTCTTGAAACGCCACACCGAGAACAGGCCGGCCGCCATGAAACCGATGATCGCCGGGACGAGCGCGGACGCGAGCGGCGCCAGCATGGTGAAGGAGAGGGCGCTGGCGATGACGAGGACGCGCGCATAGGAGAGGGCGCCGGCAATACCTGCGCCTGCCGCAAGGTGCCGTGCACCCTCGGGCGCTTCCGCCGAATAGCGGGCGAAAGACAGCGTCAAGGCGGTCGACGAGACAAGCCCGCCGGCAGCCCCCGCCAACAGAACGCCACGGCCGGTGCCCATCAATCGAATCGCCATGTAGCCGGCAAAAGACAGGGCTGCGATGGTGATCGTCAACAGCCACAGCGAGTAAGGATTGAGCGCGCCCCAGGGATCGAGCGCCTCGTCCGGCAGCAGTGGCAGTGCAATCACGGTCATCGCAAGCAGCAGCAAGGCGGAGCGGAGTTCAACCCACGTTAACCCTCTAAGAAAGCCGTGCAGGCTGTGGCGAGCCGCAAGAATTGCTGTCGTTGCGACGCCGCCGGCTGCCGCGGTAACGATGTCGCCGACGGCAGCCAGAACGCCGAGCCCGAACACCACAAGGGCGGCCACGACCGAGGTGATGCTGTAGTCTTCGTCCTCCTTCGTCTCCTGCCACTTGCCGGCGATGTAGATGAGACCCAGAAGCACCGCGATTGCTGCAGGCAGAAGGGGGCCGGTCATGGACTGAAGTGTTCCAGCTATTCCGCCGAGAAAGCCGGTGAGACCGAAGGTGCGGATACCCGCCGTCCTGCCGCCCGCGCGAACTTCGCGTTCCTGCCAGCCCCGCTCGACGCCGACGAGCAGGCCAATGGCAAGTGCGACGCCGAGGCGCTGGAAAACGTCGATATGGTCCATGGCATGACGATATCGCCGCCGCGCGGGCGCGCAAGCGCAAATATCTGAAAGAATTGATGCATTGCGCGCCGCCGTGCCCTCGAACGCGGTTCTCTCAGCATTTCTTGTGCGGCGGCGCGCGGGCATTGTTCGATCACCAGGGCGTTTTTGCCATCATTCTCGGCATGGAACCGCTCGCTGTTCTGGAAAACTGACCCGCTTGCTGCTATTGGCCCATAAATTTGACCAAAGGAGAGAGCGATGATCCAGACGACATTCACCGACCGCGCAGTCATGGCGGAACTCGTTGCGAAGATGCTCTGGGAGATCAAGGCGGTGCACTTCAACGCTGCCCAGCCCTACAAGTTCGCCTCCGGTATGGCGAGCCCCGTCTACATCGATTGCCGCAAGCTTCTGTCCTTCCCGCGCGTCCGCTCGACCGTCATGGACTTTGCCACCAGCGTCGTGTTGCGCGAGGCCGGCTTCGAGCAGTTCGATTGCGTGGCCGGTGGTGAAACCGCTGGCATCCCCTTTGCCGCACTGCTCGCAGATCGCCTCAGCTTGCCGATGATCTATGTGCGCAAGCAGCCGAAGGGTCACGGTCGCAACGCGCAGATCGAAGGCAACATGCCGGAGGGCTCGCGCGTCCTCGTCATCGAGGACCTGACGACGGCCGGCGGCAGCATGTTCAAGTTCATCGATGCTGTCCGTGCCGCCGGTGGTGTGGTCGATCACGGTATCGCGCTCTTCTACTACGGCATTTTCGACGAAGGCGCCCTGCGCTTTGCCGACGGCAAGGTCAAGCTGCACTACATCGCCACCTGGCGCGATGTGCTGGCGGTCGCCAAGGCGCAGAAGCTGTTCGACGAGAAGACATTGAGCGAAGTGGAGGCCTTCCTTGATGCGCCCCTCGCCTGGTCGGGACGCAATGGGGGCATTTCATCACTTTGAATGAAGAATTGCGTCGCGGCGCTTTGCTTTTGCCACGAAATTATCTAATCGATTTGAACATCGATGGATCGTAATGCTGGAGGCCGGAATGATTTTGTGCTGTGGCGAAGCGCTGATTGACATGCTGCCGCGGGAGACAACTCTCGGCGAGAAGGGCTTTGCGCCGTACGCCGGGGGTGCGATCTTCAACACGGCGATCGCGCTCGGACGCCTCGGCATCCCAACGGCGTTCTTCACCGGCCTCGCCGACGACATGATGGGCGAGATCCTGCGCGATACGCTGAAGGCGAGCAATGTCGACTTCAGCCTCTGCGCCATCACCCCGCGCCCGTCGACTGTCGCGTTCGTCAAGTTGGTCAACGGCCAGGCGACCTATGCTTTCTACGATGAAGGCACGGCCGGCCGCATGATCACCACCGACGATCTGCCCGCACTTGGCGACGATTGCGAAGCATTGCATTTCGGCGCAATCAGCCTCATCCCCAGCCCCTGCGGCGAGACCTACGAGGCACTGCTCGACCGCGAGTGCGACAAGCGCGTCATTTCGCTGGATCCCAACATTCGCCCCGGCTTCATCAAGAACAAGCAAGCCCACATGGCGCGCATCAAGCGCATGGCGTCCAAGTCGGATATCGTGAAGTTCTCCGACGAGGACCTGGAGTGGTTCGGTCTCGAGGGCAGCCACGACGATCTCGCCGCCTACTGGCTGCAACAGGGCGTCAAGCTTGTCGTCATCACCAAGGGTGCGGAAGGGGCGTCCGGCTACACCAAGGAACGCAAGGTCACCGTGCCGAGCGAGCGCGTCACCGTCGTCGATACCGTTGGCGCGGGCGACACCTTCGATGCCGGCGTGCTCGCCTCGCTGAAGATCGACGACCTCCTGACCAAGGAAAAGGTTGCCTCGCTCAGCGAAAAGGCTCTGCAGAACGCCCTTTCGCTTGGCGCGAAGGCCGCCGCCGTCACGGTCTCGCGCGCCGGCGCCAATCCCCCATGGGCGAAAGAAATCGGCCTCTGAACTATAGGCGATCGAGAAAGGCGAGCACTTCGCGGCTGAAGTGCTCCGGCCGCTGTAGCGGTGCGAAATGGCTGACCTCTGGTAGGAGGATCAGCTCGGCGTCGGGAATGCTGCGTGCCAGATAATCGGCATGCTCACGCTTGATGAACTCGTCGTTCTCTCCAAGCACGACCGCGACCGGCACCTTGATGCCGGCGAGGTCGGCGGCCGTGTAGTTCGGCTCGCTGGCCATCATCTTCGACACGTCCGCCACGAAGCCATCGAAGGCATCGGGCGTGGCGGATAGCGCCTGATAGTCCTTACGATGGCGACTAAAGCAACGATCGATCACGGGTGTCGGCTTGAATTCAAGCGTGCCGCTGGGATCCATGTTGCAGGCGAAGAAAAACACACCGGAAACCCGCTCCGGCCGCTTATCGGCGAGGATCAGCGCCGTGCAGGCACCGTCGCTCCAGCCGACGAGGGCGGCTTTCGCGAGCGCCAGCCGATCCATCACCGCAAGCACGTCGTCTGCCATCTGGGCATAGTGAAAAGGACGTGCGTCGCGCGTGCTGCGGCCGTGTCCGCGACTGTCGATGACGACGACCTGTCGGTCGGCGGCAACAAGTGCTGGCACCTGATATCCCCAGTTCCCGGCATTGCCGAGTCCGCCATGCAGCAGGATGACAGCGGGGCCGGAGCCATAGCTCTCATACCAGATGCGAGCACCGTCGTTTTCGACGAAGCCAGCACGAGCTGCGGTGGGCAGCGGCGCGGCACCCTTCGCTTCGAATATTGCCAGCTCGTCGTCTGTTTCGATCATGCGTCTCTCCCATCGAACACTGCAGTAAAGACGAAGAAATGTAGCCCGGTTCGACTGCTTCAAACAAAAAAGCTCGCCCACATGACATGGGCGAGCTTTTGAATCGCTTTGTGCGAGCGCTTACTTGGCGAGCTTCGCCAGTGCAGAAACGAGCCCCTGCGTCGAGGAGTCGTGTCCGTCAGCGCTTTCCTTGCCTTCGACGACAGGCAGCAGGCCGGTCGCCAGTTCCTTGCCGAGCTCAACGCCCCACTGATCGAAGGAGTTGATGCGGAAGAGCACACCTTCAACAAAGACTCGGTGCTCATAGAGCGCGATCAGGCGACCCAGCGCATAGGGCGTCAGCTTGTCGTAGACGAAGGTGATCGACGGGCGATTGCCGGTGAAGACGCGGTGCGGCGCGATGAAATCGGCCTTTTTGTCGTCCATGCCCTTGTCGGTCAGCTGCTTCTTCGCCTCTTCGAAGGTGCGGCCCTTCATCAGGGCTTCGGACTGGGCGAGCACATTTGACATCAGAAGCTGGTGCTGGTGGCGCAGATTTGGCTCGAAGGCATTCGCCGCGATCATGAACTCGGCCGGGATGACGCTCGTGCCCTGGTGGATGAGCTGGTAGAAGGCGTGCTGGCCGTTGGTACCGGGCTCGCCCCAGACAACCGGACCGGAATTGCCTTCAACCGGCGTGCCGTCGATCGTCACACCCTTGCCGTTCGATTCCATGTCGAGCTGCTGCAGATAGGCCGGGAAGCGCGACAGGCGCTGGTCGTAGGGCAGGACCGCACGGGTCGGGTAGCCGAGTACATTGCGGTGATAGTAGCCGATCAGGCCGAGCAATATTGGCAGGTTCTGGGTGATCGGCGCCGTGCGGAAGTGGTTGTCGACGGCATGGGCGCCCTCGAGAAACTTGATGAAATTGTCCGGTCCGATCGCGATCATGATCGGCAGGCCGATCGCCGACCACAGGGAATAGCGACCGCCGACCCAATCCCAGAAGCCGAAGACGCGTTCGCTTTCGATGCCGAAGGCCGCGACCTTGTCGAGTGCAGTCGAAACGGCAGCGAAATGATGCTGAACGGCGGCCTCACCGAGCGCGTCGGCGATGAACTTGCGCGCCGTCTGTGCGTTCGTCATCGTCTCCACGGTGGTGAAGGTCTTGGAGGCGACGATGAAGAGCGTCGTCTCGGGCTGAACGAGCTTCAGCGTATCGGCGATATGGGCGCCGTCGATGTTGGAAACGAAATGCGCGCGCGGACCGTCGTGGAAAGGCGCCAGCGCCAGCGTCGCCATGACCGGGCCGAGGTCGGAGCCGCCGATGCCGATATTGATGACGTCGGTGATCGCCTTGCCAGTCGCGCCCTTCAGGCTGCCGGAGCGGATGCCGTCGGCAAACTTGCCCATGGCGGCAAGTACAGCGTTGACCTCAGGCATGACATCCTTGCCGTCGACCAGCACCGTCGTATTGGAGCGGTTGCGCAGAGCAGTGTGCAGGACTGCGCGGTTTTCGGTGAAGTTGATCGCCTTGCCGGCAAACATCTCGTCGCGCTTGGCTTCGACGCCGCTCGTTTCCGCGAGCTTGACCAGGAGAGCCAGGATCTTATCGTTCACGGCCGTCTTGGAATAGTCCATCAGCAGGTCGTCGAGCGACACGCTGAAGTGCGAGAAACGCTGCGGATCGGCGGCAAAGGCGGCGCGCAGATCGGTCGCTTTGGTGGCGGCCGCAGTGCTCTTCAATTGTTCGACGATGGCATTCATGGGAGGCTCCTTTGCAGGGCGAGAGGGTCGCGGAAACTATTCGCTTTGTAGGGCGCAAATCAAGTTCGGCGACCTGTCGAAACGCAAAAAAGCCATCCGAACAAACGGATGGCTCTCAATTTCACGCAACCGTCAAACTTAACCGCGCAGATCCTTGCGCAGGATTTTTCCGACCGGTGTCTTCGGCAATTCCGTGCGGAATTCTACGAAGCGCGGGCGCTTGTAATTGGTGAGATTCGCGGCGCAATGCGCCTTGACGTCCGCCTCCGTCAGCGCCGGATCCTTGCGCACCACAAAGAGTTTCACTGCCTCGCCGGAGTGCCCGTCGGCAATGCCGACCGCCGCGGCCTCGAGGATGCCCGGATGCATCGCGGCCACTTCCTCGATCTCGTTCGGATAGACGTTGAAGCCGGAGACGAGGATCATGTCCTTCTTGCGGTCTACGATCTTGGTGTAGCCGCGTGCATCCATGAAGCCCATGTCGCCGGTGCGGAAATAACCGTCCGGTGTCATCACGCGCGCCGTCTCCTCCGGCTTGTTCCAATAGCCAGCCATCACCTGAGGACCGCGTATGCAGATCTCGCCGATTTCGCCAAGCGGAAGCGAATTGCCGTCTTCGTCGCGAATGTCGAGCTCGGTCGATGGGATCGGCAGACCGATCGAGCCAGTAAACTCGGCCGAATCGAAGCGGTTTGCCGTTGCCACCGGCGACGTCTCGGAGAGGCCATAGCCTTCGGTGATATGGGAGCCGGTGATCTTCATCCACCGCTCCGCAACCGGCCGCTGTACCGCCATACCGCCGCCAAGCGACATCACCATGGAGGAGAAGTCGACCTTGGCGAAATCGGCGTTGTTCATCAAGGCGTTGAAGAGTGTGTTGAGGCCGGGGAATATGTGGACCTTGACCTTGCCGAACTCCTTGACGAGCGCCGGAATATCGCGCGGGTTGGCAACGAGGATGTTGTGCGCGCCGAGCGACATGCCCATCAGCGAATTCACCGTCAGCGCAAAGATGTGATAAAGCGGCAGGGCACAGAGAAAGTTCAGCACTTCTGGCCGCTGCTTCTTGTCGAAAGCCGATTGCAGCCAGAGTTCCAGCTGGAGCTTATTGGAGAGCAGGTTCTTGTGCGTTAGCACTGCGCCCTTGGCGATCCCCGTCGTGCCGCCCGTGTATTGCAGGAAGGCGATATCGTCGCCCTTGAGGTTTGCCGGTTTCAGCGCCTTGCCGGCGCCTTCGGCCAGAACCTGCTTGAAGGTTTTGTGCTGCGGGATGGACCAGGATGGAACGAGCTTCTTCACCTTGCGCACGAGTAGATTGACGATCAGACCCTTGGCGCCCAGCATTTCGCCGAGCGAGGTGACCACCACATGGCGCACATCGGTTTTCACAAGTACCTGCTCCACGGTGCGGGCGAAATTCTCCAGCACGAAGATCGCCTTGGCGCCCGAGTCGCGCAGTTGGTGCTCCAACTCGCGCGGCGTGTACAGCGGATTGACGTTCACTGCCACAAGGCCAGCGCGCAGGATGCCGTAGACGGCGACGGGGTTCTGCAGCACATTCGGCATCATGACGGCGACGCGGTCGCCCTTTTCGAGGCCGAGGCCCTGAAGCCAGGCTGCGATCTTCCGCGTCTGGCTTTCAAGCTCGCCATAGGTCAGCGTCTTTCCCATGCTGGAGAAGGCGGTACGATTGGCGTAGCGCGCACAGGATTTTTCGAGCAGTTCCGCCAGCGATTCGTATTCCAAAGGCGGCAGCTCGGCCGGCACGCTGTCGGGATAGGTCGCAAGCCAGGGCTTTTGGGGATTCGCACCGCCTGGATGGACGGAAATGCTGTTCATCGTGTCTCTCTCCCTGTCGCCGCCGGCCGGTCCTACCGACAAAACCGATTGGACGATCCTCCATCTTCCAACACGGCAGCTTATGTCATCGCCTGAACGGTTCAAGCTGAGAATAGAGTTACACTAACCTTGACGTAAACGTCAATAACGCTGCGGGGCTGGTTGTTGTGACTAAAGGGAACCTCGAGTTCGGGCAGCGTCTTTCAACTGTGGACCAACCACGAGGAACGAAAAAGGAGGAGGTGCACGATGCTGCATCAGGACGCTGACACGGCCCGCCGTGACCCGAATGTAGAGGATACGCCAACGCTGATTGCGAGCGACCGCGTGGAAGGCACCAGAGTCTATGGCGCCGATGGCAAAGACATCGGCTCGATCGAACGGTTGATGCGAGCAGGATGGGCGCGTTGCCTACGCCGTGTTGAGCTTCGGTGGCTTCCTGGGCATCGGTCACGATCACTGTCCGCTGCCGTGGGAAAAGCTGACTTACGACACACAACTGGACGGCTACCGCATCGACCAGACGAAGGAAAAGATCGAAGGCGCGCCGAGCTATGCGGATGATGACCACACTTGGTACAAGGATAATGGCCGCGTTTATGACTACTACGGCGTGCCGCCCTACTGGATGCAACGTCGTCGGCGCGCGGTCTATCTATCGCGCGTATATCCGCTGCGCCAGAGCGCGCTTTATGGCGCTTGGCGTGGTAAAGCGACTTGGATGGGCGCCGTGCAGACGGGCCTTTTCAGTTTGTGGCAACGAGGTCGTTGGCCGAGCGCAGCACAGCGCCAATGGTGATATCGCTTGCCGAAAGCGCCGTTGCAGTCCGTAACCCGAATATGTGGCTTTGGCCCGGAAGTAGCGTTACCAGCATGGAATCGACGACGGCATCAGGATCGAGCCGATCTGACATCAAGCAGAGATCCTTCAGGAACGTCACAGCTGTTACTTTCACCTCATAGCCATCCGCGGAAGGGCTAACCTCGATCGATGCCTGCGGCGCCGGCAGCTTCAGGTCGACATCCTCGACGAAGTAGTGGAAGGCACGGCGGTCGAGCATCTGCACGACGATGAGCTCATCGTTTGCGTTGTCTGGCGTTGCGATGTCAGCCGGCAGCGGAAACTCCTTCGCTTCGAAGCGGTCGCAGAGCAGTCGCCAGAACTCGAATTCGGCCAGCACTGTTCCGTCAAGCCGCAGGCGCTTGCCTGAAATCTTCGCACGCCAGAAGAGGGTACGCTCGTTGACTGCCACCGCCGCCAGTCCGCTGCTGCGCGGCTGGATCGTCAGCAGCCTCGGATCGAATGCCTGTTGCATGGCATACCAGAGCGGCTTGCGGCGTCCGGCCGAATCGAGCGCCGCCCAGGAGGTGACCGGCCAGCAATCGTTGAACTGCCAGACGACGGCGCCTTTGCAGGCAGCGCGGTGTGAGCGCATGTGCTCGATCGCGAAGCGGATGGCGCGCGCCTGGTTGAGCTGTGTGGCGAAATGCCAGTCGTCCATGGTCCGCGGCACCGGCAGATGCCCGGCGAGGCCGCGGATCAGCTTGTCGTTGCCTTGCGTCGCCTTCTGATGGTGGAAAACGCCATTCGAGGTCGGTGTCAGCGGCGTATCGTGGACGCTTTCCTCGATCGTCGCCCAGTTGGGTGGTGCCTGCCAGCCGAACTCTGAGCAGAAGCGGGGGATGTAGTTGCGATAGACCTCGTAGCCGAGGTCATTCCAGACATCCCAGATATGCTTGCAGCCATGTTCATCGGCGTTCGGCTCGATCTCCATCGTCCCGGAGTAGGGGCTGCCTGGATAATACGGCCGATCCGGGTCCAGCTCAGCACAGAGTTTCGGCAGAACATCGAGATAGTAGCCGAGCCCCCAGCTCACTCCATCCTTGATGATCGGACGCCAACCCCACTCGTCGAAGCCCCAGATATTTTCGTTGTTGCCGTTCCAGACGATAAGCGACGGGTGCGGCATCAGGCGCATGACGTTGTCGCGCACCTCCGCTTCGACCTCACTGCGCAAGGGCTCTTCTTCGGGATAGGATGCGCAGGCAAACAGGAAGTCCTGCCAGACGAGCATCCCGGCGCGGTCGCAGGCTTCGTAGAACTCGTCGCGCTCGAATATGCCGCCGCCCCAGACACGCAGCAGATTGATGTTCCCTGCTTTGGCCTCCTCAATCCGGGAAGTATAGCGCTCTGCGGTCACCTGCGATGGGAAGCAGTCGTCCGGAATCCAGTTCGCGCCGCAGAGGAAAAGTGGGACGTCGTTGACAACGAAAGTAAATGCGGAGCCGTGTTCGTCGGGTGCGGTATCCAGCCTGACCGAGCGGAAGCCGATCTCTTTCGAATAGCTGTCAAGTAAGTCATTGCTTACGCTATCGCGCAGTTCAATCTGCAACGGGTAGAGCGGTTGTGCGCCGAGATGGTGTGGCCACCAGATCTGCGGGGCAGGGACAGTCAACCGAAACTCGATCTCATCTGCTCCCTCCGCGAACTCGGCGACATGGCTGATGCCGGCAATGCTAGCGACGATCTTCGCGCCCTCGCCGGCGTGGCGCTCGACACGTGCTCGCACCGTCACAAGCCCGTCGCGGCCGGCAAGCGTTGCCGAAACCCGCGTTTCTGCAAGCCGAGCCCGTTCCCAGCTTTCCAGCCGCACCAGCTTCCAGATCCCCGCGGTCACCAGCGTCGGTCCCCAGTCCCAACCGAAGTTGCAGGCCATCTTGCGCATCAGGTTGCCAGGGCCGGGATAGTTATTCGGCCGATAGCCGTAATGCGCCTCCATCTCGGCACCGTATGCGTATGCCGAGCGAAATGCCACGACGAGCTCGTTCGAGCCCTGCTTCAGTCGCTCCGAGACATCGAAGCGATAGGTGCGATGCATGTTGAAGGTTCGGCCGAGCTCCTCGCCGTTCAGGACAATCGTCGCGACGGTATCGAGGCCGTCGAACACCAGTTCGTGGATTTTTCCGGCGTCCGGTGACGCGTCTAAAGTGCAGCGATAGGTCCAGTCGTCCTTGCCGATCCAGTCGTTGGTGATCTCGTTGATGTCGAGATAGGGGTCGGGGATCAGCCGGGCGGCCAGAAGGTCGAGATGTACGCAACCGGGCACTTTTGCTGGAATCTCAGCCGGCAGGTCGCGTCGACCTGTAACGTTGCAGGAAAGAGTCCAGCCCCGGTTTAGTTCGGTCTTTTCGATCATGGGAAACTTTTAGAGATAACGGCCGTGGCGTTGCAGGATTTCGATCTTGTAGCCGTCGGGATCGGTAACGAAGAAGAACAGCGCCAGCAGTTTGCCGTCGCGATTGAGTTCGACGATCTTGCCAGGGTTCAGGCCCGCTTCCATCAGGCGCTTATGCTCGATCTTCACTTCCTGGACGGAGAGGGCAAGATGCCCATAGCCATTGCCGAGATCATAGGGTTCAGTGCGCCCCTTGTTGACCGTCAGCTCCAGCTCGAAGCCGGTTTCGTCGTTGCTCATGTAGATCAGGGTGAAGGTATCGAAGTCGATGCGATCGGCGACTTTGAGGCCGAGAACCTTGCCGTAGAACTCGACCGAGCGCGCCTCGTCGAGAACGCGGATCATGGAATGAATCATCTTGGCCAAGGCTGCCTCCCGTTGCCGATATCACGGCAGCCTTGGTAGCCGCCGCCTCAGGCCGGGCGCAAGCCAATTCTTTGCGTGATGGCGTTTTCGACAAGCCCCATCGCATCATAGATCAGCACTGCCATTAGGCCGACGATCAGACCACCTTGCAGGATGAAGGCGGTATTGTCGGAAATCAGCCCGGCGATGATGACTTCGCCAAGGCCCTTGGCCGCCACCGTCGAGCCGATCGTCGCGGTGCCGATGTTGATGACGGTCGCAACCTTCAAGCCCTCGAGGATCAGCGGCAGAGCAAGCGGCAGTTCCACCTGAAAGAGCCGCTGTCTGCCATTCATGCCCATGCCATCGGCGGCATCAAGCACGGAGGGGGAGACCTGCTTCAGGCCGGAGACGGTGTTCTCGAAGATCGGCAGCAGGCCATAGAGAAAGAGGGCGATCAACGTCGGACCGGCACCGAAGCCGGTTGCTGGCACGGCCAAAGCGAGCACCGCGACCGGCGGAAAGGTCTGGCCGGCATTGGCAATCGCCCGCGACAACGGCAGGAAGTCTTCGCCGCTCTTGCGGGTGACGAAAATGCCGCCGAGGATCGCAAGAACGGCGCTGCCCGCGATCGAGATCGCCACAAGAAAGAGATGCGAAGCGGCAAGCTGCGGAAGACTGTTTTGCGTGTAGACGGCCGGCGCATTGTTACTCGTCAACGGCACGAGCAGGAACGACAGCCACTCCGTCCTGAACAGGAGGATCAGCAGCAACAGCAGTGCGACGACGCGGAAGAGGTTCGCGAAGACGTGTTTCATGCCTTACGGCCCAGTTCGAGCAGCCGCGTTATCGAGATCGAGCCGATAGGCGCCCTGTCGCCATCCTGAACGGCGGCTTCGTCGACGCCTTGCCAGATCATCTCGGCCAGCGCGTCGCGCAGGCTGAGCGATTCTGGTAATGTGTAAGCCAGGCCTGACTTCGCCGGCTCCATGCTCTCCTTCAGTGGCAGCAGCGACATCAGTTTCAGTGCCCGGTCGGAGGTGCCGGTCAATTGCTGCACGAAGGGATCGGCCGGCTCGGTCAGGATCTTTTCCGGGGTCGAGCATTGCAGCAGCTTGCCGACGCTCATCACGGCGATCTGGTTGCCGAGGTGGAAGGCCTCGTCCATATCGTGCGTCACGAGGACGACGGTCGTACCGAACTGCTTCTGGATCGCGAGGAGATCGTCTTGCGCCTTGCCGCGGATGACAGGATCGAGCGCGCCGAACGGCTCGTCCATCAATAGCAGTTCCGGTTCCGCCGCCAGCGCACGCGCAACGCCGACGCGCTGCTGCTGGCCGCCCGAGAGCTGATGCGGATATTTCTCGGCGAAGGTCGCCGGATCGAGGTTGAAGAGGCCGAGCAGTTCCTCGACGCGGGCTTTGATTTTTACCGTGTCCCAGCCGAGAAGCTGCGGCACCGTCGCGATGTTCTGTGCGACCGTCCGATGAGGAAAGAGGCCGTGGCCCTGGATCGCGTAGCCGATCTTGCGGCGCAGTTCCGTCACTGGCACATCCATGATGTTCTGCCCGCCAACGAAGATCTCACCCGCGGTGATCGGCACGAGACGGTTGATCATCCGCATCAGTGTCGATTTGCCCGAGCCCGACGTACCGACGATGACGGTGATCGAGCCCTTCTCGACATCCATCGAGACATTGTCGACGACGGTTGCCGCTCCGTAGCGCTTGGTAACGTTCCTGATCTCGATCATGCTCATGCAGCGGATCCCCGTATGCTGTCGATGACCGCATCGAGGATGACGGCCGAAGAAAAGGCGAAGAAAACGGTCGGCACGGCGCCGAGCAGAACGAGATCCATGGCTGTCTGGCCAAGCCCCTGGAAGATGAAGATGCCGAAGCCGCCACCGCCGATCAGCGCTGCCACCGTCACCAGACCGATCGCCTGAACGAGGACGATGCGAATGCCTGTCAGGATGACGGGAAAGGCCAGCGGCAGGTCGATGCCAGTGAGGATCTGGCGGCGCGTCAAGCCCATCCCCGCCGCGGCGTCGCGGACCGAGGGATCAACACCCTGCAGACCGACGACCGTGTTGGCGACGATCGGCAGCAGCGAATAAAGGATGAGCGCGATCAGCGCTGGCGCAGCACCGATGCCGCGAATGCCGATCGAGGCAGCCGCCGGCACATGGGTCGCGAGATAGCCGAGCGGCAGCATCAGAATACCGAAAAGCGCAAGGCTCGGGATTGTCTGGATCAGGCTGAGACCCTGTAGCACTGCGGCACGCAGCTTCGGAACCCAGAAACACAGGATGCCGAGCGGCAGGCCGATGACGATCGCGGTCGCCAGCGAGCCGAATGCGAGCAGCAGATGGGCCAGCGCCTCGGTCCAGAATTGCGCGGATCGGGTCGCGAATTCCTTCATGATCGAGAGATTGTCGAGCAGACCCGACGTGAGGAAGATTCCGAGCAGGCCGGTGTAAGCAGCAAGGGCTGCAATCCGCATCCACGGAGTAAGCCTGATCTTGACGAGCGCGTCCGAGATGATGAGCCCGATGACCGCGAACAGCACCCAGAATCCGCCGCCAGGCGTCATGCGTGCGGCATTGCTGTTCGGTGGTGTGAATACCGCGGCCGCAAGCCCGATCGTCGCAAGCAGCGCCGCAAAGCAGAGGGTCGCGATCACCAGCCGCAGCAGCGCGTTCTGCAGAAACAGAACGGCCAGTGCGGTGACGATTAGGAGGATTGTCAGGATGATGGCGGACGGCTGGTTCAGAAGCTGCGTCAGCAGCATGGGCTTTCCGGCGGCGATGCGGTTTGCCTTCACATAGATGAAAGGCAGGAGCGCAGTTGCGACGATGCCGGCCGTCACCAACACCGCGCCGAGCCGGTCCAGCTTGCGGACCGCTAAGGTTTCTTCCATCGATCCATCCCTGTCCGGTCAGAAACGATGCTCCGCCCGCGGCGGGCGGAGCATCGGGCGACGAGATTACTTCAGGAAGCCTTTTTCCTTCAGGTAGCCTTCGGCAACGGATTTCGCCGGTTCGCCATCGACTTGGATCTTGCCGTTCAGCTTGCGCAGTTCATCCGCGCTCAGGCTCTTGAAGATTGGTGCGAGGACTTCTTCGATCTTCGGGTTTGCCTTTAGCACTTCTTCACGGATGATCGCGGTCGGCGCATAGACCTGCTGCACGTTCTTGTCGTCCTCGAGAACGGTCAGTTCGGCGGCTTGGATCGCACCGTCCGTGCCGTAGACCATGGCCGTGTTGGCGCCGTTCGTCTGGTCGGCTGCGGCCTTGATGGTCGCGGCCGTGTCACCGCCCGAAAGAACGATTTCCTGATCCGGCTTCAGCGTGAAGCCGTAGGTCGTCTGGAATGCCGGAAGCGCGCCGGCCGAATTGATGAACTCGGCGGAAGCGACCAGCTTGGCAGCCCCGCCGCCGGCGACCCATTTTCCGAAATCCGACATGGTCTTCAGGTTGTTCGGGCCGGCAACATCATTGCGCACGGCGAGCGCCCAGGTGTTGTTCGCCGGAGAAGGCGTCAGCCAGACGATCTTGTTGGCGTCGTAGTCGAGCTTCTTCGCGAGGTCGTAGCCCTGAAGAAGATTTTTCCAGGCCGGGTCGTCGGCCTTGTTGAAGAAGAAGCCGGCGTTACCTGTGTATTCCGGATAGATATCGATTTCGCCGGCAGTGATCGCCTTGCGAAGAACCGGCGTCGTACCGAGCGCGACGCGGTCCTGCGTCTTGATGCCGTTTGCGTTGAGCGCCAGCACGATGACGTTGCCGAGCAGCGTGCCCTCAGTATCGATCTTCGATGAAACGACGACGTCTGCAGCATCGGCCGCGCCTGCCGCAAAAGCGGAGAGCGAAACGGCAAGAGCGAATTTCTTCAGCATGGATTGTCCCCTTGATTTACACCGTTGGACTGCGCGGAAAGCCCCGGCGGAGGGCTCCCACGTATAAAATCACCGGCGAAAGCAGCCCCGCTACGATCGTGCCGGAAATACGTGCGTGATGGAAATAGCGTTCGCGTTGAAAAAATCGATGCAAGCCTCTCCAGTTTTGCGGTCGCGGCGTGATTATGGCGGTGAATGCAAACGCTTGCGCGAAAATGCATTTCCTTTTCTATCGCCGGCGCGATTTGTTTTTGTTCCCTTACGCGTTTCCGCAGATGTCCGGTGCTCTTTTCCGTGGTTCTACTGCCACGCCCGGTTTTGTACTTGGCAGGAACGATAGCCGGCCGATTTCCCGGCAGGGATATCTTTTTTAACGAACACATCATATCGTTCGATTTTCCATATCGTTACGGAGAACGCGGTTGCAGCTCGGCACGTTGTTTGTTGCTAATCACGTGCTCTCGTCCGGGTCGGTGAGAGAGACGGCACGAAACCTTTCACTCGCGGTATCGACGGTTTCGACAGCAGTCCGCAGCCTTGAGACCGAGCTTGCGCTCAAACTGACCGAGCGCAGTTCCGGCGAGCTTGCGACGCTGCTTGCCAGCGACGACGTCCGCGAAAAACTCCTGCCGATTGTGCAGTCGGCGGAGGATCTGGCGGAATGGATTGGGACAGACAAGCCGTCGCGCCTGCCGATCAAGATCGCCACCATGGAGCGATTTCTCGAGGTCGCCGACCAGGGCAGCATCAACCGTGCGGCGCGGCGGCTGAAGCTTGGTCAGCCGCAGCTTTCGCTTCAGATCGCGACTTTGGAGAAGGCACTGGGTCATCGCCTGTTTGAGCGGCAGGCTCAGGGCTCTGTGCTAACCGAGCATGGCCACCAGGTCTATGCCATCTTCCAGGCCATCGCTCAGAGATGGAATGATTTGAAGGCATCCTCCGACGAGCGCTATCAGCGCACCGCGCGGGCGCTTCGCATCGGTTCGATCATCCCAACAGGATCGGAAAGTTGGGTAGCGCGATGCCTTGGCGCGCTGGTTGCGGAGTGGAATGCCAGCCGCAGCAAGAACGCGATCTCGCTCGTACTGATGACCGCGGATGACTTGCGGGAAGCTCTCAAGGCCGGCCGTATCGATGTTGCAATTCTCGACTCCGTCTTCGGCCTCGAGCGCACCGTGAATTGCTGCAGACGAACATGGTTCTTATCGCGCCGCCGCAGAGCCGCGAGCGGACAGTGGCCGAGCTTGTCGAAGGTCACGCGATCTGCACGCCGAGTTCCCGGACGGGCCTCGGACACGCCACGATGGCGCTCAGCCACGAGCGCGTCAACAATCGCCGCTACCGAAACCGGGATATCACGGCGGCTGACTCGCTGCCTGTCATCGTCGACCTTGTGGCCAATCACGGCTACATCTCGTTTCTTGGCCGCGTCAGCGCCATGCCCATCGCCGACAAAGTTCGGATCGTCGAGCTCGCTGAGTCCATTCCGATGTCCTATCATGTCGCCTTCAACCATCGGAAAGCTTCGGCTGACGCAAGTGCCATGATCATCGACGCCGTCGCCAAAATAATTGCCACGCCCATCGCGCAGGAGAGCGCCTTCGCTTAAAGAGACAGCGGCGGACAAGGAGATTCGAGCGTGACCGTTTTGCTGGAAGTATGCGTAGACAGCCCGCAGGGCCTTGTGGCTGCGATCGCCGGCGGTGCCGGCCGCATTGAGCTCTGCTCGGCTCTGGAGCTTGGCGGACTGACGCCGGTTGCGGGCCTGATGAAGGCTGCGGCCGCCGCACCTGTTCCTGTCTATGCGATGATCCGGCCGCATGCCGGGCCCTTCGTATTCGATGCGGTCGACGAAGAAGCGATGATGGCCGATATTGACGCCGTGCGCGCCTTCGGCCTCGCCGGGGTTGTCATCGGCGCCAATCGTTTGGACGGTACACTGGATGTACCGCTGATCAGCCGGTTAAAGGCTCGCGCCGAGGGACTTGGATCGACCCTTCACCGCGCCTTCGATCTCGTCCCTGATGCCGATGCAGCGCTGGAACAGGCGATCGAGCTTGGCTGCGAGCGCGTTCTCACGTCCGGCTGTGTGCCGAAGGTGATCGACGGCTTGGAGACGCTGGGTCGTCTCTCCCGCAAGGCCGCCGGCCGCGTCTCGATCATGCCCGGCAGCGGCGTGCGTCCCGGCAACGTGGGCGACATACTAAGGGTTACGGGCGCAAGCGAGGTTCACGCCTCCTGCAGCTCACGGGTTGACAGCATCGATCCAAGGGCGGTTGCCTTCGGCTTCGAAGCCGCGACGACGAACCGGACGGATGCCGACGTAGTGCGTCAAATGCGGGCGGCGATCGACGCGCTTTAGGCGCCGACCTTGATGACTGCCTTGATCAGGCCGCTCTTTTCGTGCGCCCAGCGTGCCAGGTCACGCGGCGCGTCCGCCAGCGTCGTGCGGTGAGTGATCAGCTGCTCGACGGGCACGAGTCCTTTGGCGATCGAATCTGCGACATGCTCGAAATCCACGCGCGTCGCGTTGCGGCTACCGATCACCATCATTTCACGCTTATGAAACTCCGGATCGGAGAAACGGATGTCGTCCTTGACGACGCTGACGAGCACAAGCGCGCCGCCATGGGCAACGAAGCCGAAGGCCTTCTCCATCGACGGGCCATAGCCGGTGGCATCAAAGACGACGTCAAAACCATCGCCGTCAGTCTTCGCTTTGACAGCTTCGGAGGCACCTTCGCCGGCAACGATGCCTGAGGAGAAGTTGAACCGGTCAGCAGCCATCTGCAGTCGCTCCTGACTGGTGTCGAGCAATGTGACCTCATGCCCGGCAATCCGCGAGAAGATCGCGGCGCCCAGCCCGATCGGACCGGCACCGATGACGAGTGAGCGTGATCCGGCCGGCGCCATGGAACGGCGGACCGCATGGGCGCCGATTGCGAGGAACTCGGTGGTGGCTGCGGCCTCCAGGCTCACGCCCTTTGCAGCATAGAGATTGCCGGCCGGCACCGAAATCTCGTCGCAGAACGCTCCGTCCGTGTGCACGCCCAACACCTTGATGTCCGTGCAGCAATTCGGCTTGCCCTGGCGGCAGGCAACGCAGCTGCCACACGAAAGATAGGGGTTGACGATGACGGGCGTGCCGACCGCCATGGCAACACCGTCGCCTGTTTCCAGAACCGTCGCGGAGATCTCGTGCCCCATCACGCGTGGATATTCGAGGAATGGATGCTTGCCCTCGAAGATGTGGTAGTCGGTGCCACAGATACCGACATGGCTGACCGCAAGGCGGATCCAGCCGGGTGACGGCGCGCCGGGGGAAGGGCGTTCCACGAGTTCGAGGACACCGGGTTCTTTGCAGAGCACTGCTTTCATGATGGTCTCGCATTCCTGAAATGGAAGAAGCCGGCCTCGGGGCCGGCTCCGTATGTCGCTGCCTGCTTACGGGTTGCGGCGGCGGCGCAGTTGATCGAAGTAGACGATCACGATGATCAGCAGACCGGTGATGATGCGCTGCCAGAACGAATTGACGTTGAGCAGGTTCGCACCGTTGTTGATGGTTGCCAGAATGAAGGCGCCGATGAGCGGCCCGTGGACCGAACCGACAGCGCCGAACAGACTGGTGCCGCCGATCACAGAGGAAGCGATCGCCTGCAGCTCCCATCCGTCGGCCTGTGTGGCGTTGCCGATCGCGATACGCGAGGCAAGCAGAACGCCGACGAAGGCAGCGAACGTCGCCGAGAGGATGTAGGCGAGGTAAATGATGCCGTTCACCCGGACGCCCGACAGGCGGGCCGCTTCACGGTTCGAGCCGACGGCGAAGAGATAGCGTCCCCATCGGCTCAGATGCAGGAAGATGTAGGACGGCACCGCGACGAGAATGACCATCCAGAACAGGCTCGGCACTCCGAGGAAGTCGGCGCGGGCAAAGTTCGTGAAGGGCTCGTTGACGATGTTGATCGTCGAGCCGTTGGTGATCAGAAGCCCGATGCCGCGCAACGACGTGAGCGTTGCCAGCGTGATGATGAAAGGCGGCAGTCCCATTTTGACGATGCCGAAGCCATGGAACACCCCGATGCCGACGCCGATCAGCAGCGTTATCAGGATAGACGCCCAGACCGGCACGCCCGCCTGCAGCAGCCAGGCAAGGATGACGCTGGTAAAGCCGACGATCGCTCCGACCGAAAGGTCGATGCCGGCGGTGATGATCACGAAGGTCTGGCCAAGAGCCAAAATCGCCGTCATTGCGCCTTGGCGCAGGAGGTTGGAGATATTCAGTGGCGTCCAGAAGCTGGCAGTCACGAAGCCGAGAACGATCCAAAGGAAGGCCAGGAGCCCGATTAGAGTCAGGCCGAAAAGGATGTTCACTTTTCGACGCGGCGGCGGCGCGGCGATCTCGGTGGGGGTTGCGGTCATTGGTTCTCTCTCCCTCTTATTCTTTTAGACGCCGATCGCTTCGCTCAGCACTTCTTCATGTGTTGCGGCGTGGAAGTCGTGGCTCGCGACAAGCTGGCCGCGGCGGAAGACGTGCAGCCTATCCGCAAGCTCATAAACCTCGGGCAGATAGGACGAGATCAGAATGATCCCGGCCCCCTGCTTCAGAAGCTTGGCGAACAGCCGGTAGATTTCCGCCTTGGTGCCAACATCGACGCCCACGGTCGGCTCGTCGAAGATGAAGAGCCGTGCGCCATAGCTCAGCCACTTGCCGATGACGACTTTCTGTTGATTGCCGCCGGACATGGCCGAAACCAGAACGCGCCGGCTGGGCGTCTTGATCGCGAGGTCACGGATCTGTTGGTCGGCATTCTGCGTTTCTTCGCTGTGGCTGATGACCGGGCCCTTGCTCAGCCGCTTGAAGACCGGGAGGTTGATGTTGAGCCCGATCGGTAGGTTGAGGCAAAGACCCTGGTCGCGGCGGCTCTCCGGCGCCAGCGCGATCCCGAGCTCCATCGCCGTGCGTTCGCTGTTGATATCGACCTTCTTGCCCATCCAGTGGATCTCACCGGCCGTCGTCTTTTCCCGGCCGAAAAGGCCCAGCGCGAATTCGCTTCGCCCCGCACCGATCAGGCCGTAAAGGCCGACGATCTGCCCGGCCTTGACCGAGAGCGACACGTTCTCGAAGCCCGGCCCAGAAAGGCCGCGCACGTCGAGGATCGTTTCTCCGATCGGGATCTCTTCCTTATGATAGATCTGCTCGATCGAGCGGTTGATCATGAGAGCGATCAGCTCGGCCTCGTTCGTCTCGCCGATGGCGCGCGTGCCGACATGCGTGCCGTCGCGAAGTACCGAAACACGGTCGGCGAGCTCGAACACTTCCTCCATGCGGTGGCTGATGTAGACGATCGTCACGCCTTCGCCCTGCAGGCGACGGATCAGCTTGAAAAGTTGGGCCGATTCCTGACGCGTAAGGTAAGCGGTCGGTTCGTCGAAGATCAGAAACTGGGTGCCGCGCATCGCCGCACGCGCCGTCGCGACGAGCTGCTGCTGGCCGATCGTCAGATCGGCGAGCGGGACGCCGGCGGGCAGCCCGAAGCCGAGATCGTCGAGCACGGCTTGCGCCATCTTCTCCATCTCTCTCTTGCGCATCAGGCCGTATTGATTGACCTCGTCGCCAAGGAAGAGATTGGCCGCGACCGTCAGATGCGGGCAAAGCACGACTTCCTGATGGACGGCGTTGATGCCGCGCGCGATCGCCTCGTTCGGCGTTGCCAGCGCGACGGGGTGTCCGCACCAGAGGATCTCGCCGGCCGTTCTGGTGATAACGCCTGTCAGCAGCTTGATCAGCGTCGACTTTCCGGCTCCGTTCTCACCTACAATCGCATGAATCTCGCCGGCCAGAAACGTCATCGTCGCCGGCTTCAGCGCCTGAACGTAGCCGTAATTCTTTTGCAATCCCTTGAGTTCGAGGATTGGGGCGCCCGCCGGAATGCGGTTTCCCTCCGTCAGCGTGGCGCTGTCATCGTGGCGATGACTGACCTCTTCCAGGCTCATGGACGTCTCCTTCTCGCGAATTGCCAACTCTCCACCGGCCGTCCGCGCTCCTCATGCGGACGATAACACAGGTGAAGGAAAGGCCGCGCGGGATTTCTCCCGCGCGGCCATCGTCAGATCATTACTTGATCTTCGGGTTCAGCAGAGCGTCGATCTTCGGGTCGCTCATGTTGGCCTTGGTGACCAGGTTGGCACCGGTATCGACCTTCTCTTCGACCTTCTCGCCCTTGGATACGGCGAGCGCCGTCTTCACGCCGTCATAGCCCATGCGATAGGGATCCTGAACAACGAGACCGGCAAGCGAGCCGTCCTTGAGGAAGCCAACCGTCTTGTCGTCGCTATCGAAGGCGATGACCTTGATCTTGTCGCCGAGCTTGTTTTCCGCAATCGCTTGGCCAACACCCTGACCCAGGATCAGGTTCGAGGCGAAGACACCCACGAGGTTCGGATTGGCCGTGATCAGATCGGTCATCATGTTGAGGCCGGTCGTCGCCTGGCCATCACCGTATTTGTCGGCGATGACCTTCAGGCCGGGATGCTTCGTCTTTACTTGATCCAGGAAACCTTCGCGGCGCTGCTCAAGCGAGCCGACGCCCGGAAGGTTGGTAAGGATGACGACTTCGCCCTCTTCCTTGCCGGTCATTTCCTTAATGGCCGCGGCAAGGCCGTCGGCTGCGATGCGCCCGCCCTGAACGTTGTCGGTCGTCAGGAACGACTTAAACGCCTGGGAGTCCGCGGCCGAGTCGATGCCGATGATCGGAACGGACTTGGCGGCTTCGTCGATCGGCTTGCCGAGCGCCTTGAACTCCGTCGGCGAGATCACGATTGCAGCCGGCTTGCCGGCAACGGCGTTCTCAAGAATGCTGATCTGGCCGTTGATGTCGGATTCGGCCTGTGCGCCGAGTTCCGGCACGTTGACGCCGAGATCCTTGCCGGCAGCGCGGGCGCCGGCCAGAACGATCTGCCAGTAGAAGGACGTCGTGTCCTTGACGATGATCGGGATCGTCACGTCAGCTGCGAACGACGTCACCGGCATTGCGGTGGCGATAACGGCAGCACCCGCGAGAGCCGTGAAGGCTCGGCGCGACAGAATGGATTTCATGCGCATGTAGTTCTCCTCCTAGGTGCGTTCTCCTCCAGGTAAACCGTACCGCTGAACGCAGGCGGACGATTTTTATCGATAAAAAACATTTACTACGAGAAGCTAGCCGAGCGAAAGTCAAATTGCAAGTAGCTTAGCAGGCTCGATTGTCGTTTCTTCATTCGCCGTAAGTGATTGTTTTTACGATTATTCAACCGCAGTCTGACGTTCTGTCAACCGCGATAGACTTCATGGGGGTGAACGACGCCTTTCTTCAAAATCAAGTTGCCGTAGAGCCGGAATTCGGTCGTTGCCACGATATAGGCAGCCGTGCGAGCGCGCTCATAAAAGGCAAAGCGTTCGAGGGAGGCGATCCTGAAGTCGCCAGCGCGCCTCGACACGATTTCCTGAAATTCGGCACAAACTTCGGGCACGGCAGTCGGATCGCCGACCACCTCCATGCGCCACGCCGTTTCCGGCACGAACGTATCAAGCGGAAAATGCGTCAGGATGGCCCCGGCCATGTCGGTCGCGCTGACGCCGTCGGCGCGGATGACCTCCGGCCCCATCGTGCTCGACGGGAAGTTGGCGTCGGCAATCACGATGTCGTCGCCGTGTCCCATGCGAGCGATCGCACGCAGCAGGTCGGGATTGAGGATGGGGTGGATGCCTTTAAGCATAGCCAGTCCTTAAATACGCACAGCGTCTTCGCCGAGCGGCGGCGCGACGAGCGTCAGAGCGTCGAATTCGGGGAAGATGGAGTCCGGCAACGTGGGCTCGAAAAGCTCCATGTTGCGCTGCAAGCTTGATGCCTTGGCCGTGCCGATCAGCACGGACGAGACGAGCGGATCGCGGAGCGGAAACTGCAGAGCAGGGGCGGCCAGTGGCACACCGTGCTTAACGGCAATCTTTTCCATGCTCGCGACCTTGGCGAGCACGTCATCTGTCGCCGGCATATAGTCGAAATGCGAGCCAGGCACGGGTCCGGTTGCAAGGATACCTGAATTGAAGACGCCGCCGACCACGAGCGATGTGCCCTTCTTCCGACAGAGCGGCAGCAGCTCGGCAACTGCCGATCGGTCGAGCAGGGTGTAGCGCCCGGCCATCAGGATGCAGTCGATATCGGCATTACGCATCACGTCAAGGCAGACCGGGACCTCGTTGACGCCAAGCCCGAAGGCCTTGATCGCTCCGGAGGATTTCAGCTCCTCCAACGCTTTGATGCCGCTATCCAGGAATTGCTTCTGGAGGATGGCGTTCTTGGCCGCACCATGGGTGTATCTGCCGATGTCGTGGACATAGAGGATATCGATCCGGTTCAGGCCGAGACGGGCGTAGCTGAACTCCACCGAGCGCATGATGCCGTCGTAGGAATAGTCGTAGTCGGCATCGAAGCAGAGCGGATCGACATAGCTATAATCGGGAACCGTCCCCGTCGGCACCGGGCGCAGCAGCCGGCCCACCTTGGTCGAGAGCACCCACTCCTTTTCCGGCTTGTCACGCAGGAAATCGCCGAAGCGACGCTCCGCAAGGCCAAGGCCATACCATGGCGCGACATCGAAGTAGCGAATGCCGCTGTCCCATGCAGCCTCCAGCGTCTCCATGGCCTGCTCGCGCGGGCAGGTCCGATACAGGCCGCCGAGAGCCGCGCCACCGAAGCTCACTTCGGTCACGTCAAGCTCCGTCCTGCCGATGCTCCTCCTCTTCATCCTTCCTCCTGCGAAGACCTGATATTTCGTGTGGTTTAGAGCGTCGCTCCGAGATGCCACGGCACGAACTCATTGTCGCCGTAGCCGAATTCTTCGCTTTTCGTCTTCTTGCCCGACGCTGTGTCGATGATCAGATCGAAGATCTCGCGGCCCTTCGCGCTAATGGTTGCATCGCCTGTCGCGATCGTGCCGCAGTTGATATCCATGTCCTCTTCCATCGAGGCATAAAGAGCCGAGTTGCTGGAAAGCTTGATCGAAGGCGCCGGGCGGCAGCCGAAGCAGCTGCCGCGGCCGGTGGTGAAGGCGATCATGTTCGCGCCACCGGCCACCTGGCCGGTTGCCGAAACCGGATCGTAGCCGGGGGTATCCATGAAGACCAGACCCGGCGCGCTGACGCGCTCGGCATAGCCATAGACGGCGGTCAAGGGCGAGCGACCGCCCTTGGCGACGGCGCCAAGCGATTTTTCTAGAATGGTCGTCAGGCCGCCACGCTTGTTGCCGGGCGAGGGGTTGTTATCCAGCGATGCGCCATGCAACGCCACATATTTCTCCCACCAGGCGATCTTATCGTCGAGCTTGCGGGCAACCTCATCGTTGACTGCACGGCTTCGCAGTAGGTGCTCCGCGCCATAGATCTCGGATGTTTCGGAGAGGATCGCCGTGCCGCCGGCAGCCGCCAGCAGGTCGGCGGCCACTCCAAGCGCCGGATTGGCGGTGATGCCGGAAAATCCATCCGAGCCACCGCACTGCAGGCCGATGATGATATCGCTGATCGGCAGCGGCACCCGCTTTTCCTTGGCGACATCCTGAGCAATCTCGCGCAGCATGCCCATGGCGCGCGCAACCGCACGGCGCGAGCCACCGGCATCTTGGATGTTGAAATGGCGCTTGGAATTGCCGGCGCCGCTTTGGCCGTAGAGCGTGAGCTGGTTGACTTCGCAGCCGAGCCCGATCATCAGCACGCCACCGAAGTTCACATGCCTGGTATAGCCGGCAAGTGTCCGGTGGAGGACCGCCATGCCGTCGCCGGTGGAGCTCATGCCGCAACCTTGATCGTGCACGATCGGCACGAAACCGTCGATGCCGTCGAAATGCGGCAGGATCGTCCGGTTGGCCTCGTCGGCGATCGCCCGACAGACCGTGGTGGAACAGTTCACGCTGGCAATGATGCCGATGTAGTTGCGCGTCGCCGAGCGGCCGTCGGCGCGACGATAGCCCATGAACGTGCGCGCTCTGTCTGCGGCGCTTGCTTCCTCGGGCGCCGAATTGGCCGTTGCCGCAAGACGATCGTTCTCGAAATGCAGATTGTGGCTGTGAATATGGTCGCCGGCCCTAACGTCAGCCGTCGTCCGCCCGATCGCTTGCCCGTATTTGACGACCGGCTGGCCGAGCGGAATATCGGCCAATGCAATCTTGTGGCCGGGATCGATCTTCTCGCGGGTCTGGATGCCGGCGACCGTCGCGCCAGAGGGGATCGCCGCCGTTGCGACCGCAACGTTGTCGCCGGCAGACAAGATGATCCAGGGGTCCTTGGTCAACATTCTTCTCCCTAGGGAAACACTCGCTGCGTCGGCGAATGCTCATTGATTTTGTTTTTTATCTACAATAAACATTTTCAAGTCAACGGGATTATTGATCCTGTGGACGAGGGAGGCAAACAGCCGCATGCGATCCAAAATAAGATAAGGATTGCTGAGAGATAAGCTTCTGCCACGCTTCGTGCCGCGCTCCGCGGCCGGCCGTTCGTGTTGCCGAGGCAAGAGGGCGGAGCGCGTATGGCACGGCAGAATACAGTCTTCAAGGAAGCGTACAACCGCTATGCCGCGGCTTTGCGGACGGACGCCGCATTACCGTCGGAGCCCGAGATCGCGTCCCAGCTCGGCATCAGCCGCAGCACGGCGCGTGCCATCCTGACACGGCTCAGCGATGCCGGCATCATTCGCTGGAACAAGCGCCAGAAGGTTGTCCTCCGGCAGCCGACCGAGGCCGATTTCTTCCCGACGGAAGAGACGGATTCGCTGCACGACATCATCGAGCGCAGCTTTATGCAGCGCATTCTGTCGGATGATGCTGCACCCGGCATGCAGATCAACGAGTTGGAACTCGCCCGCGAAATCGGCACCGGCACCACCAGCGTCCGCGAGTTCCTGATCCGCTTTTCGCGGTTCGGCCTGATCGAGAAGCGGCCGAACAGCCACTGGATCCTCAAGGGGTTCACGCGTGACTTTGCGCTTGAACTCGCTGACGTGCGTGAGATGTTCGAGCTGCATTCGGCCGCGGAATTCGGCAAGCTTCCGCCCGAGAGCGACGCGTGGCGCGCGCTCTCGGACATCAAGGCCCAACACCAGGCGATGCTGCGCGATCTCGATACGCGCTACAAGGAGTTTTCCACCCTCGACGAACGCTTCCACCTGCTTATCCACGCAGCCTCGAAGAACCGCTTCATCGCCGATTTCTACGATGCGATCGCGATCATCTTTCACTATCACTACCAGTGGAACAAAGCTTTCGCCCGTGAGCGCAACGAACGCGCCATTTACGAACATCTGGATTATATCGCCGCACTGGAATCACGTGATCAGGCGACGATTGATTTCGCGTGCCGCCTGCATCTGCGCTCGGCGCGGCAGACTCTGCTGCAATCGATTCCGCTGACGCCTTCCGACGAGTTTGAGGCAGAGAGTTAGTCTAAAAGGAAAAACCCGGTCGAAGGCGGGTTTAGTTCTATCGGCACGCCTGCTGGGTGTCAGGCGAGGTCATCGTGGTGCTCACCGGCGGCGTTGGGTTGGATGTGCCACTGGACTCGCGGCGCTGGCGGTCATTCGGATTGCCGCCCGACGAGCCTGACTGTCCGTTCGCAGTGGTGACGTTATTCGCAGCGTTTGGATCCAGCGTGCCGGTGCCATTGTTACTGTCGTTGATACAGGTGTGTTGTTGTTCAGGCCGGGCGTGTTGTCGAGCCGCTGCCGGTCGTATTTGCTCCGCCGCCGGTCGCGCGCTCGATCGCGCCATAGCGCTGGTTGCAAGACCAATTGCTAGAACGGGCGCTCCAAGCGCTCGTAGAAGCATGGCATTTCTCCTTTGGCTTATCGCTTTATGGTCGACACTCTTGCGCTCGCCTCGGTCGAGGCGTTTGTTGCTTCGGATTTCGAATTGTCGCAAGAGGTCGGCCACGTTTGTGGCTATCTGCAACGGCGTACCGTCTTGGTGATCTCATCGCCATCGTCGGTCATCGTTCTGACCGTCTTGGTGTAGCAGCGATCGCGATAGTGGCGGTCACGCTCGCGAACGGCGCCAACTCTGATGCCGTGATCGTTGATGGTATTGCGGGACGCGCCTGATCATAGTCGTTGGCGAAGCTCCGTTGGCGCGTCACGGTCACGCTGTCGGCCATGGAGGGGAGGACGAGCGAACAGAGCGCCATCGCCGCGACAGTGCAGTTCACAAGGATCTTTCGCATCTCAATTCTCCTTCACTCACGGAAGAACTGGCTCCTTGAAAAATGACGCGTCGACTAGCCGTTGCGATGCCTTCCAGGCCAGTCTTTCAATTTTTCGCGAACACTGCGATCATTCTGCTGGGCTTATACTGGCAAGAGCTGCTTTCTTCGATCGGAGGACAAGGATTGCGGTCCAAAGGATTGCTGAGTTGGGTGAGGAGTCGACCATTGTCGATTCAGTTCCTGTTTGCCAGTGGCATCCTGATCTTCTTCGCGACACTGATCTCGGGCTACGTCATCTCCGGAATCGTTGAGCAAAACGCCATCCGCAGCAAAGCCGGAGCCGCCGCGATATTCGTTCAGAGTATGACCGAGCCGTTAGTGCAGAAGCTGGCTTCGGCGGATGCCGTGCCGCCGGAGGATCTCGCCAGGCTCCACAATCTTTTCACCGATCCCATGTTGCGGGGACGTTTCCCGCATGTCGAGATATGGAAGCCGGATGGGACGGTTGCCTATTCGATCGCGCCGGACCTAATCGGTCGAAAGTTCCCTCTGCCTTCTGGTGCCAGGAGTGCGCTGGCAGGCGAGGTTGCGCTTTCCTTTGCCGACCTCGATGCAGGCGAACACGTCGTCCGCAATTTCCAGACAAATTATCTGGAGATCTATAGCCCACTGCGTGACAGCTCCTCCGGCACGATCATCGCTGTCGCGGAGATACAGGAGGATCCCGCAACCTTCGATTACGATGTAGGATATGTGCGACTGGCAAGTTGGGTCGCGGTGGCTCTTGCCTCCTGCGCGATCCTGCTTTGTCTCTTCATGATCGTTCGCCGGGGCAGCAACACCATTGAGGAACAGCGGCGAGCCTTGAACCAACGCGCGGAAGATGCGGAGGCCGCGTCGCGCAAGCTCGCAGAATTGCAGGGCATCGCCCGTCAGGCGTCGATGCAGCTTGCCGAACGCAATGAAAAACTTATGCGTGGGGTTGGCGCGGATCTTCATGATGGCCCGGCCCAGCTTCTCAGCTTCGCACGCCTGCAGGTCGAGCAGGTCCGACAGGCCAAGACCGATCCTGCGCGCAAGGTGCCGCTCGCGACACTCGAGGAGTCGCTCGATACTGCCCTGGCCGAGATCCGGGCGATCGCCCGATCGTTGATCCTGCCGGAGATCGAGCACCTTTCACCCAGTCGCATCATCGAACGCGCGATCAAGATGCACGAGAGCCGGTCGGAAACGAAGGTCGCTTCGACGGTCGTGTCGGAGGATATCGACATTCCGGCGGCATTGAAGATCTGCCTTTTCCGTTTCGTGCAGGAGGGGCTAAATAACGCCTATAGGCACGCTGGCGGCAACGGCCAGGAAGTTTGGTGCGAGATGAGCCGTGCACACATGAAAGTGGTCGTCTCCGACAGGGGGGCGCCGCAGGGCTTCGTCAAGCCGGCTACTCGAACGGGTGGCGGAATGGGCCTCCAGGGCCTGCGGCAGCGTATCGAGAGCCTGGGCGGCAGCCTGCAGATCGTCATCGCCGGCACGGGAACAAAGCTGACAATGCTCTTCGAGCTTCGGGAGACAATCTGAATGGTGGTGCCGGCCTCTGTCATTGTTGTCGATGATCACGCGCTCTTTCGCATGGGGGTGCTGCAGACGATTGCGCTCAGCGAGAACTTGCAGGTTGTCGCCGAAGGCGCGTCGAAGCAGGATGCGCTTGACCTCATCGCGCTGCATCAGCCGACGATCGTGCTTCTGGATATTTCCATGCCGGGTGGTGGCGTGGCAGCGGCCCGCGAAATCCATGAACGATGGCCTGATGTGAAGGTTGTGATGCTGACCGTTTCGGAGGATGACCAAGATGCCCTCGAAGCACTGGAAGCGGGCGCTTCCGGCTATATTCTCAAGGGTATTGCCGCGACCGAGCTTTTGGATGCGTTGATGACCGTCCAGCGGGGTAGCACCTATCTCGCGCCGACGCTCGGCTCCAAGCTGGTTGCTACAATGAGAGGGCAGACGCAGCCGAGAACGAAAGGCAATTTGCTAACGGAGTTGTCGGCGAAGGAGCGCCACGTGTTGGAATGCGTGGGGCGTGGCATGGGCAATCAGGCAATTGCCGAAGCGACCGGTACGACGTTGCGTACCGTCAAATTTCACGTCTCGCGGCTGCTCCGTAAGGTCAATGCGAAAAATCGCATCGAGTTGGCGCTGATCGCGCAGAAGACGACGGATGCCGCGCGCGACGGCGAATAGCCAACGCCCCTCTCGGACTTTGGTCTGATAATACCGGGACCTCGGTCCAAGCATTGTGCGACTTTGGTGGCAGGAATGAACTGGCCTCTTGGTCGCGACATTCCTTGGACCTTGTTCTGTAGATCACTGCACCTCGGGACCTGTACAACTTCAGACGGTCAACAATTGCCAGCCGATCGCAACGGAAAGAATGAGCGTTCTTTCCGAGGGGCGGCGTTTGCTTCGAGGACCGACATGGTTACGCAGAATCCGAATTTCACCGCCAATCAGGACGACCTTGCGTATATTCTGAAGCAGATCGTCGTCGCCGAACGCGAAGTTGCCGGTGAAAGCCTGCAATCGATCATCGGACCGAATGCGGCGATCCTTCCGTGGGGTCTGCGCCATGTTGATGGCAGCAACAACAACCTCTTGCCGGGCGGGCAATTCGTTGGTGCTGCCGATCAGATTCTGCCGCGTCTGCTGGATCCGAACTTCCGGAATGATCAAGATGGCGATCAGTTGCCGCGCGGGCCGCCGCCCCGACCGGGTGATCCCGGGTGGGGACTTATCTGTTCAATGCGCCGGGTCCAGGCGACGGGTGATGTCCTGGGTTCGATGCGCCGATGTGGGGA
>NZ_JACIFT010000025.1:0-81840 GCF_014197575.1 Rhizobium sp. BK538 | reverse complement strand
CAAGAGCCGTCTGGGTGGGGGCAGGTTTCTTCAACATGTCCCACAGAATCATAAAACCCCCGGCTACGCCAGGGGTTTGTCAGCAGTCTGAGGGCGGTGCCGATGGCGCCGCCCTTTTCTCAATCCAATACTCGAAAGCCTCAAGCGGCCGCGAGCTGCAGTTCCTTCTGGACCATACCGCGCAGCGTGCCGAGGTCCTTGGCGAAAGCGCGAATGCCTTCGGCGAGCTTTTCGGTCGCCATCGCGTCTTCGTTCATCATCCAGCGGAAGGTCTTTTCATCGATCGTGATCTTCGGCGCAGGCTTCGTCACATCGAGCGAGAGCTTGCGCTCGAGTTTGCCTTGGTCGTTGGAGAGTTCGTCGAGCAGGTTCGGCGCGATCGTCAGGCGATCGCAACCGGCCAGCGCCTCGATTTCACCAGCGCTGCGGAACGACGCGCCCATGACGATCGTCTTGATGTCGTTGGCCTTGTAATAGTTGTAGATGTCGCGGACGGAGAGGACACCCGGATCTTCCTCAGGCGTGAATTCCTTGCCTGTCGACTTCTTGTACCAGTCGAGAATGCGGCCGACGAAGGGTGAGATCAGAAACACGTTGGCGTCGGCGCAAGCAACCGCCTGGGCCTTCGAGAAGAGCAGCGTCAGGTTGCAGTCGATGCCTTCCTTCTGCAGGATTTCCGCTGCACGAATGCCTTCCCAGGTCGAAGCCAGTTTGATGAGAATGCGGTCGCGCTCGATGCCGCGTTCCTTGTAGGCAGCGATGATGGAACGTGCTTTGGCAAGCGACGCTTCGGTATCGAAAGAGAGGTCAGCATCGACTTCGGTCGACACACGGCCCGGAACGAGCTTCACAAGGGCGGCGCCGACGGAAATCGCCAGACGATCGGCAACGGCCGCGGAAACGGCCTCTGGATTGCCGCCCTGCTTTTTACCCCAGGCTACGGCTTCCTTTACCGTGTCTGCGAACATCGGCGTGCCGAGTGCCTTCAGCACGATGCTTGGGTTCGTGGTGCAATCGACCGGCTTCAGACGGGCAACAGCCTCGATGTCACCGGTATCGGCAACGACCGTGGTAATCTCGCGGAGTTGGTCAAGCTTGGATGTCATGGTCACTGGTCCTTTTGACTTGAGCTATGAGCCGGCGCGTATTGGACCGGCGAAATCATCTACGAACAGGCGATCGTCTTACTCAAACGACCTACAAACCTGAGGGACGGTCGATCGCACCTCCTCGCACGCCCGGGGCGCCTTCTTCGCGGCGACTATCGCTATTCCTGACTAGATATGTCAAGGACATTTGTGCATTTCAATTGACATAAGTGTCACACCCGTCATTATCGGGTGGAACAACGAACCTGTCCTGGCTTGATGGTAGATCTAGGGCGCAATTCGCTCCGGAGGAGATGTGGTCAAGCTCAAACGCGGTACGCACACGGCTTATTCTGAGGCATCCTCTCTCAGGCTGCGTGCTGCCTGGCTCTATTACAATCAGGGCTTGACGCAGAAGGATGTCGCAGAACAGCTCGGCATCAGCCGCACGACTGTTATTCGCCTGCTCGACGAGGCCATGAAGCGGAGCGAAGTGCAGATCTGGATCAACGACTCGATCGGCGACTGTGTCGAACTGTCGGTCAAGCTCGAGCGCGCCTATGGCCTTGACGAGGCGATCGTCGTCCCCGCACCCGCACACCCCGACGCCAACTCGCTTGCCAAAAGCGTCGGGCTTGCGCTTGGACAGTTTCTCTCCGAAGCCATTCCCGACGATTACACGATCGGCGTCGGCTGGGGCCGCACCATGACCGCCTCGCTCTCCAGTTTCCGGCCGCCTCGGCGCGACAATTGCAAGGTCGTCTCTCTGCTTGGCGGCGTCGTCGCCGTCCACCAGACGAACCCGATCGACTACACCTGGCGGCTCGCAAGCCAGCTCGGCGCTGAGTGCTACATGTTCCTCGCTCCGCTTCTGGTGGATTCGACCGAGACGAAACGAAACCTTGTCGAGAAATGCGGGCTGGACACGATCTATCGGCTGGCGGAAGCACTGGATCTTGCGATCGTCAGCTGCGGCGATATCGGCCCGCACCCAACCTCTCTGTCGGAGGGATGGATCTCGAAAGCCGAACTGGAACAGTTGATCGACGCCGGCTGCGTCTGCGACACCATGTTCAACTTCCTCGACAAGGACGGCAACACGGTCGATCACTCGATCAACAGTCGCGTCATGTCAGTGGACCTTGATACCTTGAAGAAGGCCAAACATATCGTGCTGTCATCGGGCGGCGCGCATCGGGCCGTGGCCATCCGGGCCACCATCAAGCGGATCGGCTGCAACACACTGATCACCGACGAAAGCGCCGCCAAGGCTCTGCTCGAACTGGCGGAGACTGCCTAACGGCTTGCCGACACGCGGTTATCGTCACCGCAGCTGGCACAGGCGCGTCAATTGCGATTGTGCCCAGTTACGCCCGAAATCCTGGGTATCCGGCAATCTCGATAACAGGCTTCCGATCTCACCATCGATTTCGATGTGGGTGTCCGTGATCCTGCATGCCCCCACATCGAGGGAGACAGTGGCCACAACCTTGCCCTCCACCGGCTCCATCTGAAAGAGCGCGTCATCGCCGGTCTCGCAGGTCAAAAGCGCTGTTGCCTTGATGGATGCGAGACTGTCTCCCGTCGAACAGACATCTGCGGACACAACCTTGAAACTGCTGGTTCGATTGGGTCCTACGGGAAGTTGCTCACACAACTGCGCGGTCGATATCGCTCGCGCGACATCCGGCCATTGCGGGCTACTCATCGCCGATTTGCAGCTGGCCCAGGCTGGGACCAACGACATCGCGAGCAGGCCAACGGCAATGCCGATGACCTTGCATGGCTTTTCTCCAGGGTTCATTTTCCGCCTCCTCGAGTCCCAGCCACGGAATCAAACCGGCGATTCCTGAGTTTTTGATGGCAGGGCTCTCGAGGGAGGAAGCGTATCCACAGATTGGATAGATGCGTCGCCGTGATCACGCGTGCGCCGCTTCCCAGCCCAGGATCGCACGCTTGCGGGTAAGACCCCAGTGATAGCCGGTCAGGGCGCCACCCTTGCCGACCGCCCGATGGCAGGGGACAACGAACGAAATCGGATTCGCCCCGACCGCAGCGCCGACGGCGCGCATCGCTTTTGGCCGGCCGATATCGTTGGCGATATCACTGTAGGTCACGGCCTTGCCGAAGGGGATCTTCAACAAGCTTTCCCATACCTGCACCTGGAAATCAGTGCCGATCAGCACGACGCGCAGCGGTTGGTCCGACGTCCAGCGGCCTGGCTCGAATATCCGCTCGGCATAGGGCGCTGTCGCTTCGGTATCCCGGACATAGGTCGCATTCGGCCAGCGGCATGTCATATCGTCAAGACAAGCCGCCTCGTCGCCGTGATTGCTGAAGGCAAGCCCCGCGAGGCCGCGGTCGGTAGCCATCACGAGTGCAACGCCGAATGGCGAAGGATGGAAGCCGTAGCGGATTGTCAGCCCGCCGCCCTTGGCCTTCCATTCGCCCGGCGACATCGCCTCATGCGTCACGAAAAGATCGTGCAAGCGGCTGGGGCCGGAGAGCCCGACCTCGATCGAGGTCTCCAGCAATGGCATCGCTTCCTCGCGGAGAAGCCGCTTTGCGTGATCGAGCGTGACGGCCTGCAGGAATGCCTTCGGAGACAGACCCGCCCACCGCGTGAATGTCTTCTGCAACTGCGTCGGCGATTGGCCGAGCCGTGCCGCGATCGTTTCGAGAGACGGCTGATCGCGATAGTCCTCGGTGATGAGTTCGATCACCTGGCGCACGGTTTCGTAATCAGAGCCATCGGGCGTGATGTCGTTGTTCAGCTTGGCTACCATGTTCATGATCTTTCTCCTTGTACCAAGGAGATAGTCAAGGGAGCGATCACAAGCCACCCGATTCTTGCGGGCCGGTCAGATCCGCTGTTTGACGGTGGCAAGCGCCCGTTTGAAGGCCAGGGCGAAGCTCTCGCGGTCATCCGGATTGAGGAAGGAACCGATATCCGTGCCCCTTCCCTCGCCTGAGATATACATGGAAAGGATGCCGATTTCCTGATGCCGGCGGACGAAGAAGCGGGTCCAGAATGGATTGAAGTGGTGCTCGACCATCCGACCGGAGGGCGCGAACTTGCGCACCGAAATATCGCTACGCGACACCGTCACCTCCTCCCGCACCCGGCCGGAACGGTAGTTCAGCCAGAAGGCGCCGTAGAGCAGCAGAAAATCCAGCCCGAAGAAGAAGCCGATCGGCCAGGCACCTGTTGCCACGAAGAACATGCCGTACATCGAGCACACCGCGCCGGTCAGAAGCAGCAACACCTTGAAACCCTTGCGGCCGAGCGACCGGTACGGAAAAAGCTCGGCGGCAAAAACAGGTTCTTCGTTGGCTTGATCGGCGTTGCCTTCCATCATGGCTGCCAAGTATAGATTTTCCATGTCAACTCCGAAACTCAAATCCGCTGCCACATCGCCGCACAACTCAAAAGTGATCGTTCGCGGGAAGAAGCCGGCAACAGTCCGCTCCGTCTATTCCGAAGCCGAGCGCGAGGAGATATTCCGCCGCTTCTCCATCCAACGCCCGGAGCCAAAGGGCGAACTGGAGCACACGAACCCGTTCACGCTTGTCGTCGCCGTCGCCCTTTCCGCCCAGGCGACGGACGCAGGCGTCAACAAGGCTACGCGGGCACTCTTCAAGATCGCCGACACGCCCGAGAAAATGCTGGCGCTTGGTGAGGAGCGGGTACGCGACTACATCAAGACGATCGGCCTCTATCGAAACAAGGCAAAGAACGTCATCGCTCTCTCGCGGATGCTGGTCGACAAGTTCGGTAGCGTCGTGCCGCAGACACGCGACGAGCTGGTGACGCTGCCCGGTGTCGGCCGCAAGACCGCCAACGTCGTGCTATCTATGGCCTTCGGCCAGGCGACGATGGCGGTGGATACGCATATTTTCCGTATCGCCAACCGCATCAAACTGGCACCGGGCAAAACGCCCGACGAGGTCGAGGAACGGCTGATGAAGGTGGTGCCGAGGCACTACCTCTATCATGCCCACCACTGGCTGATCCTGCATGGTCGCTACACCTGCAAGGCGCGCAAGCCGGAATGCGAGCGCTGCGTCATTGCCGACATCTGCAAGTCGCCCGAGAAGACCTGCGACGTGCCGGCGCCGTTGGTCGAACTACCGCGCCAAGTGATTGGAGAGGCCATCTGGTAAGCCTGGAGGCGCAGACTTCGGCATGCTCCACCTGCCCCTTAGCTGCGAAGTCCCGGATCGTCACGGGAAATCAGCTTGTGTAGATGCACCATCAATCCTGCGGCGAAGAGCGGCGTCAGCAAATTGACGATCGGGATGGCAAGGAAGGCGGCAATGACAAGCCCCGCGAGGAAGACTGTCGCCGCATGCTTGGCGCGGAACGCTCTTGCCTGCTGCGGCGAACGGAACCGCATCGCGGCAAACTCGAAGAATTCGCGGCCGAGCAGGTAGCCGTTGACCAGGAAGAAGGCGATCAGATTGATGCCCGGCACGAAGAGCAGGAAGAGCGCGACGACATTGCCAAGGATGACGACACCGAGAAACTTGACGGAGCTTGCGAGCGCCGGGCCGAGCGGCATCGCTGTGCCGGGCGGATCCGAGGGATAGTCCCGCTTTTCTACCACCTCCGCCACATCGTCGAGAAACAGACCGGCAATCAGCGCCGTCACCGGTGACAGCAACAGCGCCAACCCAAGCGCAAGTCCGATGCCGGCGGCGATCGCAAACACGAAGCCGAGCCACCCCGCCCAATCCGGCATGGCAGGAAAAAAGTTGGCAATCCACGGGAAGACAAACGATATAAAAGCACTACGCAGCGCCAGCCAGAGCCCGGCAAGCACCAGAAGAGTGAGCCCTAGCACCTTCCAGAAGACTGAGCGTGTTTCCGCCGCAAAAAGATTGATGACGGATAGGCGAGCGGCCTGAAAGATCATTCTGAGGTCTCCGGTTGCAACAACCATGTAGGAATCGGAACTTTGAACGGCAAGGCTGAAATAAACCCCACCAATTGACCCGAAACTTGTCGGGAAACCTATGTTAATATATAGTAATTTATCAACTAAGATTGTTTGATCCTGAGACGCAGCTTCCGGAATAGTTGCAAACGACAAGGGTTGCCCTGCATATCCGAGAAATGCTTCCGGGAAGATCAGGACGGCTGACGTGGAAGATTTTGTCCAGAAACTCCGCCAATATGCCAAGTCCGGCACCCCGGCCGAACGACGAATCGCGAAATATTTTTCTGAACATCTGAACGACCTCCCCTTTGAAACCGCGGCTTCCGTTGCCGACCGGCTGGACTTGAGTCCCATGACGGTGGGCCGTTTTCTTCGCGCGCTCGGCTATCAGGGACTCGATAGCGTCAAAATCCATATCCGCGAGACCAATACCATTTCGCCCACGCAGTTGCAGGCATCGTTCACACAACTGCAGACCGACGCCTCCGCCGGCAAGCCGCTGGCCGTTCTCGTTTCCGAGCAAATTCAGGCGCTGCACCATATCTACCACTTGACGGGCCAGCCGCAGTGGAGCGAAGCCGTGTCGATGATCGCTGCCGCGCGGGAGATCTTCGTCGCCACGCATGCGCGATTATCCGGCTTTGCATCCCACTTTGCCCAGCGATTGACGCACGCCCGAGATGGCGTTCGTGCGCTTGACGGGACGGGCAGCCGTTTCGCCGAGCTTTTCGCACGGCTGGACGGCAAGGACGCCTTGCTGATCGTGATCGACAGCCGCCGCTTCGGTAAAGCCCGGTTGCTGGCCCGGACGGCACGGCGCTACGGATACAAGGTCATCTTGATTACCGCACAAGGCGCCAACTGGATTCCGGATCAGGCCAATCTCGTGCTCGCTCTCCCCCCTGCCCGGTCTGAGGACGACGACAACCTGCCGCCGCTGATGGGCCTGCTCGACTGTCTGTCGGAAGCCGTCATCGCCGCTGCCGGTGAAGAAGCGAGCGCCCGCACCCGCCGCATGGCCGAATTCGGCAGCGTGCTCGGAGAGAGCGGAAACCGCTAGATGTAACGGGCGGAGCTCGGCCCGTTACACCATCAAGGCGCCTACTCCATCGCCTCCAGTTCGGCGCGGTGGCGGTACATGGCGAGCAATCTGCGATAGTCGCGGTCGTAAAGGGCCTGTCTGGCCGCATCCGGCAGCTGTTCTTCGCCGCCCGGATACATGGCCGACCCTGCTTCCGCAAGATCACCATAGAGACCGCACGCGACGGAAGCGGCCATCGCCGTGCCCAGCAGCACCGCCTCATTCATCTTCGGCACCACGACCTTGCAGCCGGTTGCATCCGAATAGAGCTCCATCAGCACCGGGTTCTTCACATGGCCGCCCGCGACATGCAAGGTGTCTGGCACATAGCCATACTCCTTCATCCGCTCGAGGATGTGGCGGATCCCCAGCGCGATCGCCACGGCAGTGCGCCAATAGAGCGTGCAGAGCCCGTCGAATGAGGTGTCGAGCGTCAGGCCGCTGATACCGCCGACGGCATGCGGGTCGGCAAGCGGCGAGCGGTTGCCGTGAAAATCGGGCAGGACGAAGATGCGGGCGCCGAATTCGTCCCCCTCCTCGGCGCGAAGCTGCGCAATGCGGAGGACGATCTTCTGGTGCAGCGCCGCAGTCGGTTCGCCGCCAGCCGCGTGCATCCGCACGACATGATCGAGCAACGCGCCCGTTGCCGATTGCCCCGCCTCGACCAGCCAGGATTCCGGAAAGACAACTTCGTAATACGGGCCCCACATGCCGTGGCTCGGCTTGCGCTCGCGCGAGAAGGACACGATACAGCTCGACGTGCCGGCAATGAGCGCCAGTTGGCGTTCCAGCCGGTGGACATCCTGCGCTTCGCCGCCAAGCGTGCCCAGCGCCCCGGCATAGGCATCGATCATGCCTGCGGAGACATGGCACGCCGTCGTCAATCCAAGCGCCGAGGCGGCTTCCTGCGTCAACGTTCCGACGCTCTTGCCGACCGGCACTGTTTCCTCCGGCAGCCGCCCGCGTTCCAATAGGTCACCAAGCCCGACCTGCTCGAGGAAGTCCTTCTGCCATCCCTTGTCCAGATGTGCGAGATAGTTCCACTTGGCCGTCAGCGTGCAGCGTGACCGCGCAAGCGAGCCGCTCGCCTTCCAGGTCATGAAATCGGCGAGGTCGAACAGATAGCCGGTGTTCATCCAGGTGCCAGGCAGCTTCTTCTTCAACCACATCAGCTTCGGCATTTCCATTTCCGGCGACATGAAATGCCCGGAATGCTCCAGCACCGGATGCTCCGTCGCCGTGCAGAAATCGGCTTCCTTCAGTGCCCGGTGGTCGAGCCAGACGATCGTGTCGAAGCGTCGTTCGCCACCTGTCGAAACGCTGATCTGACCACCGTCGACATCGCGCACGACGAGCGAACAGGTGGCGTCGAAGCCGATCGCGCCCACCGATGCAGGTGTCGCACCCGATTGCTCCATCGCCTTGCGCACAGCAATGCAGACCGCCGACCAGATGTCTTCGGAATCGTGTTCGGCGTGGTTCTCACGCGGCCTGTTCATGATGATCGGGTGTTCGGCCTTGCCCAGCAACGCACCGCGAGCGTCGAAGACGCCGGCGCGCGCACTGCCCGTGCCGATATCGACCGCAACCACATGCTGAGGCATTAAAGGTGCATCCCGTCCTGCTTATGTTTGCGGACAAGGTGGATCAAATCCGGCATCGCGTCAAACACGGCTTCGGGAGAAAGCCGGTCAAGTTCAGCGCGATAGCCTGAAAAATTGGCGTGCGAACCGCCCGTGAAGGCAAATACCCTCATGCCTGCAGCCTTCGCCGCTTCGATGCCAGCGGGGCTGTCTTCGACGACGACGCAATTCGCAGGATCGACGTTCATTTCCCGCGCCGCATGCAGGAAGAGGTCGGGCGCCGGCTTGCCGTGCTTGACCATCGTGGCGCTGAAGATATCAGGCAGCCGGTCGATCAAACCGGTGACCGTCAGCGACAAGCGGATGCGCTCGACCTGGCTGGAAGAGGCGACACAACAGGGAACGCTGAGCCGATCGATCGTTTCGGCAACCCCATCCATCGGCTTCAACTCGTTGCGAAACCGCGCGTAGAGATCGGTGCGAATCTGCTCGAGAAACTCCTGGCCCGGATGGACGTTGTATTCAGTCTTCATCGTCTCGATCACAGTTGCGAGACTTCGCCCGAGAAAACGACCGTAGACCTCTTCCTCGGTGATCGGGACGTTAAGATCGTTCATCGCCTTGACGAGGACACTCACCGAGATCGGCTCGCTGTCGACAAGAACGCCATCGCAATCGAAAATGACCAGCCGTGTTTCAGCCTCAGCCATGGCAGACCCAATCGCAGTTGGTGCAGGAAGTTTCCATCCACCGGACGGGGCGGAGGCGGCGACAGGAATGCCGCCACAGATCCTTACACAGCAAGTTTGTTGTCGAGATAAAGCTGCAGGGTTTCACGCGTGCCCTTTTCCCACAGGGTTTTCAATGCGTGGGCAAAGCGCTTGCAGAACAGCTCGGATTTCGACACCTCGCCGAAGATGTCGTCGAAGGCGAGGAACGCCATCGGATCATTCTTGGCCTTCAAAGCTGCAGCACGCAGCCGGTCGGCGCTCGCGTCGTTGAAGGCGATGTCCTTGCCGCTGTCCGTCTTTCCCGCGAAGTAGCGGCACCATAGCGCCGAAACCAGCGCCAGGCCGACGACATCCCTGCCCTGGTTCAGGTTGTCGAGCGTCGACGGCAGAATGAACTTCGGCTGCCGGTTCGACCCGTCCTGCGCCAGACGCGGGATCGTATCGGCAATTTTCGGATTGAGCAGTCGGTGCTCGATCAGCGCGAAGTAGTCCGTCAGCGAAATATTGGGGACCGGCGGAACGATCGGAATGATCTCTTCTTTTTCCAGCTTGGCGAGGAAGGCCCGGATCAGTGGATCTTCCATCGAATCGTGCACGAAATGGATGTCCATCAGCGCTGCCGGATAGGCAATCGCGGCATGTCCGCCGTTCAGAATCCGGATTTTCATGTGCTCGTAAGGCGTCACATCCGGCACGAACGTCACACCCACCTTCTCCAGCGGTGGACGCCCTGCGGTGAACTTGTCTTCCAGCACCCACTGCTTGAACTCTTCGCAATAGACGGGCCAGTTGTCCTCGATGCCAAAGGCATCCTTCAAAAGATCGATTTCCCGCTGCCCCGTTGCCGGCGTGATGCGGTCCACCATGGCGTTCGGGAAGGCGACGTTCGACTTGATCCAGTCGGCGAAGGCGGGATCTGAAAGCCGTGCTGTGCCGACAACGGCGTTCGAGGTCACGACGCCGTTATGCGGAATGTTGTCACAGGACATGACGGTGAAAGGCACGATACCCTTCTCCTTGCGCGCCTTGAGCCCGGCGACAATAAGGCCGAAGACGGTTTTCGGGTCGGCGGGGTTCTGGCCATCGGCGGCGATCGCCCGGTGACCCGGATTGAACTTGCCGGATGCATCGATGAAATAGCCGCCTTCGGTGATCGTCATCGAAACGATGCGGATTGCGGGATCGGCAAGCGTGGCAATGATCGCCTTGGCGTCGCCGACAGGCAGAATATCGATCATCGGCGCGGTGATGCGTGCGGCCGTCTTGTTGTTGTCCTGCTCGACAACCGTGGTCAGGAAGTCCTGCGCAGCAAGCTTTTCGCGCATGGCCGCATCGGAGGGGAGAATACCGGCCCCGATGATCGCCCAATCATGACCCTGACCCTGATTGAAAAGGTCGTCGAGATAGATCGCCTGGTGGGCACGGTGGAAATTGCCCACCCCGAAGTGCACGATGCCCGCCTTCAGCGACGCCCGCTCGTAGGTTGGTACGGTGGCTGTCTTTGCCGCCTCGGAAAGCGTTGCCAGCGATAATTTGCACGTCATGTTTCAGTCCTCTTGAAGGTCTTCGGGATCGGCTATGACCCGGTATCGGCACGCCGGGCACCTTGTCCGGCGTTGCTCTTTCGTCCCCAACCCGGCAACAATGCGCTCAGATGGCGAGGCCGCCTTCGTTGAATTTGTGGATCCGTGTTTTGTCGGGCGTCAGATAAACAGCATCGCCGGCCTTTGCCGGGAAGTCGCCACCGCCACGCGCCGTGACATGGCCAATGCCTTCGACATCGACATGCAGGAAGGTATCCGCGCCGAGATGTTCGGCGACCATCACCTTGCCCTTCCAGTCGCCGCTTTCGGTCGACAACAACACATGCTCCGGTCGTACGCCGATCGTGGGCGCGCCGAACTGGGCGGAATACTGGCCCTTGACGAAGTTCATCTTCGGCGAGCCGATGAAGCCCGCGACGAAAAGGTTGCGCGGCTTGTGATAGAGCTCCAGCGGCGAACCGACCTGCTCGATATTGCCGCGGTTCAGCACGACGATCTTGTCGGCCATGGTCATGGCTTCGACCTGGTCGTGGGTGACGTAAATCATCGTCGTCTTCAGCTGCTGGTGCAGCTCGCTGATCTCGAGGCGCATGTTGACGCGAAGCGCGGCATCAAGGTTCGAGAGTGGCTCGTCGAACAGGAAGGCCGACGGCTGGCGCACGATGGCGCGGCCGATCGCGACGCGCTGGCGCTGACCACCCGAAAGCTGGCGCGGCTTGCGCTCGAGATAGTCCGTCAGGTTTAGAACGCGTGCGGCGTCGGCGACTTTCCTGTCGATCTCCGCCTTGTCGACGCCGGCCATCTTGAGCGGGAAGGCGATGTTGTTGCGCACGCTCATGTGCGGATAGAGCGCATAGGACTGGAAGACCATCGCGAGCCCGCGTTCCGACGGCGCCTTTTCCGTTGCATCCCTGCCGTCAATGACGATGTTGCCGCCGCTGACATCCTCAAGACCGGCAATCAATCGGAGCAGGGTGGACTTGCCGCAGCCGGACGGGCCGACGAAGACGACGAACTCGCCGTCCTTGATCTCGAGGTCGATCGAAGGGATGACCTTGGCTTCACCGAAGACCTTCGAAACTTTCTGAAGGGTAATGCTTCCCATGTTTCTCTCCCTGATGTCTTATTTCACCGCGCCGAAGGTCAGGCCGCGGACGAGTTGTTTCTGCGAGAACCAGCCGAGGATCAGGATCGGGGCGATCGCCATGGTGGAGGCCGCCGAAAGCTTGGCGTAGAACAGGCCTTCGGGGCTGGAATAGGATGCGATGAAGGCCGTCAGCGGCGCTGCTTTCGAGGCGCTCAGGTTCAGCGTCCAGAAGGCTTCGTTCCAAGCCAGGATGATGTTGAGGAGCAGTGTCGAAGCAATGCCCGGCACCGCCATCGGCGTCAGCACATAGATGATCTCCTTGAGAAGCGAGGCGCCGTCCATCCGGGCGGCTTCTAGGATTTCTCCGGGGATCTCCTTGAAGTAGGTGTAGAGCATCCACACGATGATCGGCAGGTTGATCAGCGTCAGCACGATCACCAGTCCGAAACGGCTGTCGAGCAGGCCCGAGTTGCGAAACAGCAGGTAGATCGGGATGAGTGCGCCGACCGGAGGCATCATCTTCGTGGACAGCATCCACATCAGAAGATCCTTCGTCCGCTTGGTCGGCGAAAACGCCATGGCCCAGGCGGCGGGGATAGCGATGATCAGACCGATCAGCGTCGAGCCAAAGGAAATGATCACCGAGTTCATGAAGTGACCAAGATAGTTCGAGCGGCTTTGGACTTCCGCGTAACTCTCGGTCGTCCAATGGAAGAACAGGAACTGCGGCGGTGAGGCAATGGCATCCGCTTCCGTCTTGAAGCTCGTCAAGAACGTCCAGAGGATCGGGAAGAAGATCAGAATGCCGAGCGCCCAGGCGACTGCGGTCATGACCACTTTGCGTCGAGTTGAGACCTTTCTAGCCATCTCAAGCCTCCAGATTCTTGCCGACGAGGCGGACGAGGAAGATCGCAACGATGTTGGCGAGGATAACCGCGACGATACCACCTGCCGAGGCGCCGCCGATATCGAATTGCAGCAGTGCCTGCGCGTAAACGAGGAAGGTAAGGTTCGTGCTCTGCGTGCCAGGGCCGCCGTTGGTGGTCACCAGAATTTCGGCAAAGACCGAGAGCAGGAAGATCGTCTGGATCAGGATAACCACCGTGATGGCGCGCGCCATGTGCGGCAGGATGATGTAGAAGAACTTCGAGAGCGCACCGGCGCCGTCCATCTCGGCGGCTTCCTTCTGCTCTTCATCGAGCGACTGCAGTGCTGTCAGCATGATAAGGGTCGCGAAGGGTAACCATTGCCAGGCAACAATCAGGATGATCGAAAACAACGGCGCATTCGCCAGCCAGTCGTAAGGCTGCAGGCCGAGTGCCTTGGCAAGATGCGCAAAGAGCCCATTGACCGGGTTCATGAACATGTTTTTCCACACAAGCGCCGCAACCGTTGGCATGACGAAGAAGGGCGCGATCACCAGAATGCGCACGATCCCCTGCCCGTAAATATCCTGGTCGAGCAGCAGCGCAAACAAGATACCACCGATGACAGTGATCAACAGCACGCCAAGCACGAGGAGCAACGTATTGATCAATGCGGAGAAAAAGGCGGGATCGGTTAGGAAATATTTGTAGTTCAGGAAGCCGACGAAGGTTTCCATCCCCGGGCTGAGCAAATTGTAACTCAGCGTCGAGAAATAGATCGTCATCACGAGCGGGACGATCATCCACAGGAAGAGAAGCACAACGGATGGTGCGATCATCATTCGCGCTGCGGAGCGGGTGTGTAACGTTGCCATGGCGTGACCGATCCTGTTCAAAGAGGCAGACGGCTGCGGGACAGCTGAGCAAAAAAGGGCCGCCGATGCAGTTTGGGCAATTCGGCGACCCAGACGGGCGGGGAGGTCAAAGGCCCCGCCTTCTCAGGAGGTTATTTTATTTGATGTAACCAGCCTTGGTCATTTCGCGGGTCGTCAACTGCTGTGCGCTCTGCAGGGCCTGGTCGACCGAAACCTGGCCGGCGAGAGCTGCGGAGAACTGCTGGCCGACCGCCGTGCCGATGCCCTGGAACTCAGGGATGGCGACGAACTGGACACCGACATAAGGGACCGGCTTGACGGTCGGCTTGGTCGGATCGGCCGCGTTGATCGAGTCGATTGTCGTCTTCGCGAAAGGCGCTGCCTTCTGGTAATCCGCATTTGCATAGAGCGACGTGCGGGTACCGGGAGGTGCGTTCAGCCAGCCTTCCTTCTCGGCGACGAGGTTGGTGTAGTCCTTGCTCGTCGCCCAGGCGACGAATTTCTCGGCAGCCTCGACCTTCTGCGAGCCGGCCGGGATGGCGAGGCTCCAGGCCCACAGCCAGTTGCCGCGCTTGCCGAGGCCCTTGTCCGGAGCCAGAGCGAAGCCGACCTTGTCGGCGACGGTGGATTCCTTCGGGTTGCTGACGAAGGAGGCAGCAACGGTCGCGTCGATCCACATGCCGCACTTGCCGGTCTGGAAGAGCGCCAGGTTTTCATTGAAGCCGTTCGACGAAGCGCCCGGAGGGCCGGCTTCCTTCATCAGGTTGACGTAGAAGTTCAGCGTGTCCTTCCACTCCGGTTGATCGAACTGCGGCTTCCATTGCTCATCGAACCAGCGGGCACCGAAGGAATTCGACATCGCCGTCAGAAAGGCCATGTTTTCACCCCAGCCGGCCTTGCCGCGCAGGCAGATGCCGTAGATTTCCTTGTCCTTGTTGGTGATCTTCTTCGCGGCTTCCGCGATGAAGTCCCAGGTCGGCGCGTCCGGCATCTTCAGGCCGGCGGCTTCGAACAGGTCCTTGCGGTACATGACCATCGAGCTTTCGCCGTAGAATGGCGCTGCATAGAGCTTGCCGTCGGCGGTCAGGCCGCTGCGGATTGCCGGAAGCAGGTCGTCAGCGTCGTATTCGGCGCCCAGATTGTCGAGCGGCAACAGCCAGCCCTGCTTTGCCCAGATCGGAACTTCATAGGTGCCGATCGTCAGAACGTCGTATTGACCGCCCTTGGTCGCGATGTCGGTCGTGACCTTCTGGCGCAGGACGTTTTCTTCGAGGGTAACCCACTCGAGATCGATGTCGGGGTTCTTTTTCTTGAAGTCATCCGTCAGCTTCTGCATCCGGATCATGTCGCCGTTGTTGACGGTCGCGATTGTCAGCGTTTCGGCCGAAGCCATGCCGGCAAACGCCAGTGCTGAGCAGGCGCCCAGCAGGAGAGTTCTCAATGTCATATCTTCCTCCCAGAAGATGGGTGCGAGCATTCGCTTTGCTCATGGGCAATTACTCGCTCATGGGAGAAAAATGTCAATCACCATTCGTTGCTGCAGCAGCGAAGGCGGGGGTTATCTACCTGAATTTAAATGAATAAATATTTGCTCACGACTTGAGCAGATACTCGGCAGTGTCCTCATCGGTGATAAGCGCATTGATCTGATGGCCTGTTACAGCCGCCTTGATCGCCTTGAATTTGCGCTTGCCCTTGCCGATTCCAATGACGGTCGACGACTCGCGCGAGGGTATCGACGCAGAGGCCACCCGCTCGTTGATCGGGTTGTCGAGGAGCTTGCCTTCGCCATCGAACACCCAGCCGCAGATCTCACCTACGGCGCCGTTGCGCATCAGCTCCATCATCTCGTCCTTCTCGAGAAAGCCGTCGACGCAAAGCGGCCCGTCGATGCCAAGCTCGCCGATGCCGACGAATGTCACGTCCGCCTGCGAGCTGATCTCCAGCGTCGAGCGGACGAGCTGCTGACCGTGCAAGGTTTCCCTCTCCTCCGCCGACGTCACCAGGACCGGCAGCGGCATCGGGAAGTGCCGCGCTTTCACCGCGTCGGCCATGCTGAAGATGACGTTGTAATAAGCGGCCGAACCATCAGGCGCGATGTTGCCGGTCAGCGACACGATGCGGTGGTTGGGACATTCGATGGCGGGCAGCTGATCGACCGCGGCTTTCAACGTTCGCCCTGTGCCGACCGCCAGCACGATCGGATCCGTCCGCTTCAGCCAGCGTTCGATTTCAGCCGCCGCGGCTTCCGCGATGCCGACGGTCGTCGAGCTGGAGCCCGGGTCGCTCGGCACGACCTCGACATGCTTCAGGTTGAACTTCTTGCGCACGGCATTGGCGAGTTCGAGGCAAGCGGCGATCGGATGGTCGAGCCGCACCTTGATGAGCCGTTCGGCAACGGCGAGTGACACCAGACGCTGTGCCGATTGCCGCGAAATCCCCATGGAAGAGGCAATCTCATCCTGCGTCCGTCCCGCCACGTAGTAGAGCCATCCTGCACGCGCCGCGTCATCCAGCCGTCCCGAAGTCTCGGATTTTCTTACCATCAAGTCTCTACCATGCTGAAAGGACCGGCCGTAGCCGACGCGAAGATACACATTGCGGCAGATCAAACCAGAATTCGGGCAAATGTCGAGTGCATTGAGAAATCGCACAGCCTATTTTGACTTGCCGCGCGGGGGCCGGATGCCATCTGCTTGTCATCTTTGTCGATCAAGCCTTGCTTGACCGAGGGTTGAACTGCGAGCTAACTGGCAGCGAGGAAAAAACTGTGCGAATTCTGCTGGTTGAAGATGACAGAATGATTGGTGGAGCAGTGCGGGATCACGTCGTCGCGGCCAATCATGCTGTCGACTGGGTACAAAGTCTCGCCGACGCTGACGCCGCGTCTCGACCTGTCGACTACGGGCTGATCCTTCTCGATCTTCAGCTCCCAGATGGCAGTGGCGTTGAGTTTCTTCGCCGCTTTCGCGAAAGAGGCCTGAAGACGCCCGTTATCATCTTGACCGCGCGCGACCAGATTTCGGATCGCATCGATGGACTGAATGCCGGCGCCGACGACTATCTCGTGAAGCCGTTCAATCTGGACGAGTTGGAAGCGCGTATCATGGCGGTCGCGCGCCGCTATGACGCCAATCCGCATCCCGTGCTCCGCATTTCCGATATCGAGATCAACCGGCCCCTGCATCAACTCTCCGTGGCCGGCGAAACGATCATCCTGACGAGCCGCGAATGGGCGGTGCTCGACCTTTTGACCGCCCGCCCAGGCGCGATCGTTCCGAAGGACCGAATCGAGGAAGCGCTCTATGCGTTCGGCTCGGAGATCGAAAGCAACACCGTCGAGGTCTATGTGAGCCGCTTGCGCAAGAAGATCGGCAAGGACAGGATCCGCACGGCACGCGGCATCGGCTACACACTCGGATGAAGATGAAACGCGAACGCAGCATCACCGGCCCACTCATTCTTGCCCTGACGACCGTCATGGTCGTCTTCTGGCTCGCTGCGATCGGCCTCAGCTTTCGCGTGATGCAGCATGAATTCGACGAGATTTTCGACGGCGCCCAGCAGGAGACGACCGAGCGCCTGCTGGCTCTGATCCTCGACGATCTGAACCAGAGTACGAAGGTCGATCCGCACAGCATGGCAATGTTCGACGTTGCGGCCAGACGCGAGTATCTGACCTATCAGGTGCGCGACACCAGCGGCAAGGTAGCGTTGCGCTCGAATGACGCCCCGGTCGAGCCCTTCGATGCACCGCTTCGCACCGGCTTTTACGACACGCCGACAGCCCGAATCTATACCGAGATGACAGCCGACGGCTCTCTGTTCCTGCAAGTGGCTGACCGGTTCAAGAACAGGCGCGAGGCAGTGCGCGAAAGCACCGTGACACTGCTGATCCCGTTGGTGGCGCTCATTCCGGCCAGCATTTTCGCAATCTGGTTCATCGTCGGGCGCGCGCTGCGACCGATCGAGACGCTTCGGCGAGATATCGGGACGAAGGACAGTGGCAACATGGCCGAGGTCGACGATCGGAACCTGCCGGTCGAACTGCGGCCGATTGCGCGATCGGTCAACCTGCTCCTCGGGCGCCTGCGTGCGGCTCTCGAGGCGGAGCGCGAATTCACCGCCAACAGCGCGCACGAACTGAGAACGCCGATCGCCGGCGCGCTTGCACAGACTCAGCGCCTTGCCGAGGAATTGCCGCCTAGTGCAACGCGAGATCGCGTCCAACAGGTCGAGGCTTCGCTGGTCAATCTCGGCCGTTTGGCAGAAAAGCTCTTGCAGTTGTCACGCGCGGAAGCCGGCATCGGTGGGAGCTCAAATGCGGTCGACCTGCGTCCGGTCCTGGACATGGTCGTCACCGACTTTCAACGCGACAGCCGCACGAATGGTAGGCTTCGATATTCCGCCGCGCCGGACACAAAGCTCATCCGCAACGCCGACATGGACGCCTTCGGCATTGTCACCCGGAACTTGATCGAGAATGCGTTGCTGCACGGCGATCCGGACCTGCCGGTCAATGTCAGCCTCGAAAGCGGCGGCGTCATCCGCGTCGTCAACGGCGGACCGCCGGTTCGCGAGACCGAGATGGCGGGCCTGAAAAAGCGTTTCAGCCGCGGCAAAACGACAGCGTCCGGTTCCGGGCTCGGACTAGCGATTGCCGACCGCATCGTGTCCCAAATGGGCGGGACGCTGGAATTGTTGTCGCCGGCGACCGGCGCGAAAACCGGCTTCGAGGCGAAAATGACGCTTCCGGCCTAGCCCGGATTTGGCTTGCAAAACCCGCGGAAGGGTGCGAGCAGACGCAGAGGCCATCCAAAGCAGCAGAACCCGAATGATCATCTCTTTCGATATCGGCGGCTCCGCCGTCAAGGGCGGTGTGGCGCACTCCGAAACCAACATCACGCCGCTCGGCCGTCGCCCAACCCCCAAGGACGACTTTTCTGCCTTCGTCGGTACGCTGCGCGCCATCATCGCGGAAACCGGCGAGCAGCCGACGCGCCTTGCCTTCTCGATCGCCGGCGTGGTCGATCCGGATACGCAGCGGCTCACCTGCGCCAATATTCCCTGTATCCACGGCCGCAATCTCGCCGCCGACCTCGAAGCCGAACTTGGCCTGCCAGTACTGATTGCAAATGATGCCGACTGCTTCGCCATGGCGGAAGCCGATCTCGGCGCCGGACGCGGTCACCGCATCGTCCTCGGTGCCATTCTCGGAACAGGCGTCGGCGGCGGCGTCGTCGCGGACGGTCGTCTGATCAATGCCGCCGGCGGCTTTGCCGGCGAATGGGGTCATGGACCGGCGCTTGCGTCTCACGCCGGCAATCCGCCGGTCGCGATCCCGGCCTATCCCTGCGGCTGCGGCCAGACGAGGTGTGTCGATACGGTCGGCGGCGCACGTGGTCTCGAGCGATTGTACAAGACGCTGCATGACGTCGATCTCTCCAGCCAGGAAATTATCGATGACTGGTTGAAAGGCGAGGCCAAGGCAGCGCGCACCATCGACGTCTTCGTCGATCTCGTCGCCTCACCGCTTGCGCTGACCATCAACATCACGGGCGCGACCATCGTTCCCGTCGGCGGCGGGCTTTCCAACGTCGAACCGCTGCTTGCGGAGCTGGACAGGGCCGTCCGGCAGCGCATCCTGCGCAAATTCGATCGCCCGCTGGTGGTCCGTAGCGAATGCCGCGTCGAACCCGGCCTGATCGGCGCTGCGCTGCTCGGCTTGAAAGCGGAAGCCGCTCTCGCGGCTAGCTGAAAAGATGCCGCGCCATGTAGTCGACGAAGACCTGTATCTTCGGGGTCGGGTAGCGATTGGCAGGCCATAGGATGCGAAAAGCGCCGACGTCTGCCAGCTCTTCTTCCATCACGGAGATAAGCCGGCCCGAACGGAGTTGGTCGCGCACAGCAAAGAGTGGCAGGCAGGCAAGCCCGATCCCGCTCTCGGCCATATAGATCAAGGGCTCCAGGGTGCTCGCGATAGAGGATATGGGCAGATCCACCGCATCATCGCTCCGGAATGGCCACCGCTCCAGCTTGCCGCTCGAGGGGTATTTGTGATGGAGGCAAAAGTGACGCCGCAAGTCCTGCAATGTCGTCGGCACGCTCATGCGGCCGAGGTATGCGCTCGAGCCCACAATGCGGTGAGAGAACTTGCCGAGCGTGCGCGTCATCAGACGCGAATCGCTGATCTCGCCCGTTCTAACTACGGCATCGAACCCCTCATCGATCACATCGACAAGGCGATCGGTAAAATCCAGATCCAGCTCGATCTCGGGATAGGACCGCATGAACGTGGTAATCGTCGGCATGAACAACATGCCTGCCAGCGGTAGACTGACACGAAGCTTTCCACGCGGCACCGCCTTAGTCCTCGCCAGCTCAAGCTCTGCCGCTTCGATCTCGCAGGCGATCCGCCGGCAGCGCTCGAGAAACATCGCCCCTTCGGGCGTCAGGGTGATGCTGCGCGTGCTGCGATGAAAGAGCCGCACTCCCAGCCGATCCTCGAGCCGCGCAATCGCCTTGCCGACCGCTGAGGACGAGATACCGAATTGCTGTCCTGTTCTGGCGAAACTGCGGAGTTCGGCGGCCTGTACGAATATTCCGAGCGCACCAAAGTTATCCAAGCATTCCTCCCATTGCGGACAAAACAGTCCGATCTTATCGGAATGTCGTCCCATTTTTCCGCAATCGCTACAAGGCTATCACGCTCCCGTCGGCCGAAAACTCGGCTTTGCAACCACGGAGACTAGCATGTCCAAAGAATACGCCGCCGGCTTCAATATCGCGCCGGCGCCCACGACCTTCATCGTCAACGTCATTCACGCCCATCCGGGAAAACAGGAAGAGGCTTTCCGGATCATCCAGGACGTCGTTCACTATGTCGCGGAACGCAAGGAAGGCTTCCTTTGGAGCAACCTTTCGAAAAGCACGGACGGCGAGACCGTCGTCAACATCGAAGCGATCCAGGATGAAGGCAATGTCGGCGAGTTTTTCGCCGATCCGGTTTTTCTTGAGAAATTCCGCATGCTCGACAGCGTCTCGACGAGTGAATTCCACGCCTACACGGTGGATGATCTCGTGCTGCCAAAGCGCGCGAACGCAGAAGGCTGATCTCTAAAGGGAGAAAGGCGCGGCTTTCACCGCGCCTTTTGACTTCACTCGGCAGCGACAGCCGGGGGATGGCGATCATCCACCGCGTCGTCATTGGCGTTCGACCGATCGCTTTCGGCGCTGGCCGCCTTCGGCTCCTTGCCGAAGAACAGCGCGTACGCAGCCGGCAGCACCAGGATCGTCAGTACCGTCGCGACCAGAATGCCGCCCATCATGGCGTAAGCCAACGGACCCCAGAAGACGCCACGCGAGATCGGGATCAGCGCCAGGACAGCCGTCAGCGCCGTCAGCATGATCGGGCGGAAACGTCGGACCGCGGCACCGACGATCGCTTCCTGCCGATGCATCCCCGCCTTGATGTCCTGATCGATCTGGTCGACGAGGATGATCGAGTTGCGGATGATAATGCCGAGCAGTGCGATGACGCCGAGGATAGCGACGAAGCCGAACGGTGCACCCGATATCAGCAGGGCAGCGGCCGCGCCGATGATCCCGAGCGGACCGGTTGCCAGCACGAGCATGGCCTTGCCGAAATGCTGCAGCTGCGCCATCAGCAGGATGACGATAACGACGAGCATGATCGGCGCCTTGGCTGCAATCGAGGCCTGGCTTTCCGCGGAATCTTCCGCGCCACCTTGGATCTCGACTTTGTAGCCGGCCGGCAGGCTGTCGCGCAGCGATTGCATGTCGGCATACATCTTCATGACCACGTCATTGGACTGCACGCCATCCGGTAGCGTTGCGCGGACCGTGATCGTCGGCAGACGGTCGCGCCGCCATTCGATCCCCTGCTCCAGAACCGGCACCACCTTGGCAACCTGCGAAACCGGAACAAAGCCGCCGAAATCCGTCGGCACGTAGACCGAATTGACCGCCGACAGCAGCGAGCGGTTGTCCTCCGGCTCGCGGGCAACGATCGATACCGTCTCCTCGCCATCGCGGAAATCGTCAAGCGGCGCGCCGGATACGGCTGTCTGCAGCATCTGACGAACGCGTTGCGAGGTGACGCCAAGCGCACGGGCACGGTCCTGATCGATCACCAGCTTCATCGCCGGCACCGGCTCCAGCCAGTCGTCATGGATCGCGCCGAGCAGCGGATTGGCCTGGAACTTTGCCTTCACCTCGTCGGCGATCTTGCGGACTTCCTGGCGATCCGGCCCCATGATGCGCATCTGCACCGGCCAGCCCGTCGGGGGGCCGAGGAACAGACGATCCACCTTGCCGCGGATATCAGGGAAGTCTTCCGCAAGGATCGTCCGCAGCTTCACGATCAGCCGTTCACGCGCCGGCTCGTCGTTTGCCATGACAAGAAGCTGCGCGAAGTTCGGATTGCGAAGCTGCTGGTCGAGCGGCAGGAAGAAGCGCGGGGCGCCTTCGCCGATATAGGTGGCGACGAATTTCTTGTCCGTATCGTCCATGATCTTGGCTTCGAGCGCCTTCGTCTGCGCCTCGACGTCCTTGATGCTGGTGCCTTCGGGCAGCCAGAGGTCGACGAGGATTTCCGGGCGCGACGACTGCGGGAAGAAGTTCTGTGGAATGAACTGGAACGCCCAGAGGCTGGTCGCGAAGGTGACCAATGTCATTGCCACCACGATGATGCGATGACGCACGGCCCAGCCGACGGTTGCCCGAAGGCGTCGGTAGAAGTTCGTATCGAAGGCATCGTGATGCTGGCCCGCATGGTGGCGCTGCTTCAGGATCATGTAGCCGAGCCATGGCGTGAAATAGACCGCCACGAACCACGAGACGACAAGCGCGATGCCAACGACATAGAACAGCGTGCGCACATATTCACCGGCGGTCGAGGCCGCAAAGCCAACCGGGATGAACCCGGCGGTGGTGATCAGCGTACCGGTCAGCATCGGGAAGGCGGTCGAGGAATAGGCGAAGCTCGCCGCCTCGATCTTGACAAGCCCCTCCTCGAGTTTTCGCTCCATCAATTCGACGACGATCATCGCGTCATCCACGAGCAGGCCGAGCGCGATGATCAGAGCGCCGAGCGAGATGCGCTGCAGGTCGATCCCGAGCTCGTACATGATCGCGAAGGTCGCAGCCAGCACGAGTGGGATAGCGATCGCGATCACGAGACCCGAGCGCCAGCCGATGGATAGGAAGGAGACGATGAGCACGATTATCAGTGCTTCACCGAGCGCATGCATGAACTCGCTGATCGCGTCGGTGACAACGTCGGGCTGGTTGGAAATCTGGTCAACGGCCACGCCGTAGGGCAGCGATTCCTCGAAGCGCTGATAGGTGGCTTCGACATCCTTGCCGACATCGGTCACCTTGAAGCCCTTGGCCATGACAACACCGACCTGGACGCTCTCGTGACCATTGAAGCGATATTTGCGCTGATAGGGATCTTCGAGGCCGGAATAGACCGTGGCGATATCCCCGAGACGCGTCACCTGATTGCCGGCCTTTATGCGCAGTTCGCGGATATCCTCGGCCTTTGTCACGTCACCTTCGACGGAGATGCGCACCGAACGCGTGCCGGTATCGACCGATCCGGCCGGATCGACGCTGTTCTGCCCCTTGATTGCGTTTTGCAGGTCGAGCACAGTGAGGCCGCGTTCAGCCAGTGCCTTCGAGGAAACGTCAATGTAGATCTTCTCAGGCTGGTCGCCGATGATGACCGCCTTTTCGACGCCAGGCGTCGTCAGCAACATGTCGCGTGCCTGGATGGCGAATTTCTTCAACTCGGGATAGCTGTAACCATCGCCGCTGATCGAGTGCAGCGTGATGTAGGTATCGCCGAACTCGTCGTTGAAATAGGGACCGAGCAGCCCGTCCGGCAGCTCATTGGAGATGTCGCCTACCTTTTTGCGGACCTGATAGAACGCGTCGGCCACCTGTTCACTGTTGGTATCGCCTTTGACCTGCAGAGTAATGATGGCGCTGCCCGCCCGCGTATAGGATTTGACCCAATCAATGTGGGGGGTTTCCTGCAGCTTACGCTCGATTTTGTTGACGACCTGGTCTTCCATTTCCTGGATGGAGGCGCCCGGCCAGATGGCCTGTACGACCATAACGCGGAAGGTGAAATCCGGATCTTCCTTCTGGCCCATGCGCATCAAGCCGAGCACACCGGTGATCAGGATCAAGCCGAATAGGAAGCGCGCGATGCTTGGGTGGCCAATCGCCCAGCGCGACAGGTTGAAGGGACGCTTCTCGGCGGTCGAGTTGTCCATGATCATATCCTCTCCTGGCCGGACCCTAGCGAATGATGTCGCCGGTTTCGGCTTGCGCCGACTGCTGTTCCGGCAGCTTGATCTTGAGGTTCTCGGTCATGAACTGCGTGCCGGCCGCGACGACGAGATCGCCAGTTTTCAGGCCGTCAGCGACATGGACGCCGCCGCCGGTGAACTCCGCAACCTTGACCTCGCGGGCATGGACGGTCGACGCATTGCGGTCGACGACCCATACAATCTTCTTGCCGTCCCTCTCGGCAAGTGCACTGAGCGGAATGGCAACGTTGGTCTCGGCATTGCCAATGGCGGCCTCGATCGTCGCCGTCATGCCGAGCAGCACGCGATCGTCGGTCGGAAGGCTGACGCGAACCGAGAAGGTCCGCGACTGTGCATCGGCGCTGCCGGAAACCTCACGCACCTTGCCGTCGAGCACCAGCTTACTGTCGGACCAGAAGCTGGCCTTGACCGTCTTGCCCGGCTTGAACTGCGCAACATCGTTTTCCGGAACGGCGATCTGCACTTCCTTCTCGCCATCGAGCGCGACGGTAACGACAGGCGTCCCCGCAGCAACAACGGCGCCGGTGTCGGCGCTGATCGACGTCACGATGCCGTTCCGGTCCGCCTTCAGTTCGGTGTAGGCGACCTGGTTCTTTGCCTGATCGAGGGACGAAGCCGCGGCATCCCGTGTCGAAACGGCTTGATCGTAGCTGAGGGCAGCCTGCTCCATCTGCGATTTTGCCGTAACGCTCTTGTCGAAGAGCTGCTGGGCGCGCTTGTTGGCAAGGTCGGCGGTTCCCACACCCTTTTCGGCAGCGGCAAGGTTTGCCTCGGCGGTCTTGACCGCCAACTCATAGTCGGTCGGATCGATTTCCGCGAGCAAGTCATCCGGCTTGACGCGATCGCCGATGTTGACGCGACGGTCGGTGATCTTCCCGGCAACGCGGAAGCCAAGGTTCATCTCGACGCGGGCCTTCACCGCACCGGAGTAATCGAGCGAGCGCGTATCGCCAGCCTCAGCGATCTCGACCACCTTGACGGGCCGGATGATCTCCTTCGTCTCTGCTTTCTTCTCCTCGCTGCAGCCGGATACGGCGAGCGCAACGGCGCCAAGAAGCGCGAGGCTGGCAAAGGACGGCAACTGTACTGTCTTCAGCGAAATCATCTTTCGCACTCCTGAAATAGCTTGTCGGTTGATCTGCGGCTTTGGCCGCCTGTTATTTTTTCAGCGCCTTGATCGAGAATTCGACCAGTTCATCGACGGTGGCGCGGTTGGTCTTGGCAAGGCACTGCGCCACCATCTGAGGATGACAGAGACTGATGGTTGCAGCCCCGAAACAGCGGGACGCGACATCCGCATCCTGCTTGGCAAACTCGCCGGCTGCGATCCCTTCGCGGATCACATCGGCGATCAATTCATGAATGCTGTCGACGTGTTTTTCGATGACGTGCCAATCGCGCTCAATGGCAACGATAACCATCTCATGCACTTTTTCCTGGTCGAGCATGGTCTCGACCGTCATCTGGTACTGGCCCTCGACGAAGCGGCGCAGCCGATCGGAAGCGCTGATTGGCAAATGGCAGGCGTCGTAGGCCATCTGGTAGCTAACATTCATCATCCGGCCGCAGATCGCCTGATGGATCTCCACCTTCGATGCAAAAAAGCGATAGACGTTGGCCGGCGACATACCGAGATCGCGGGCGATGTCGGCAACCGTTGTCTTTGAATATCCGTAGTGACGGAAAAGCCGCTCGGCAGCGTCGAGAATGCGCGTCACATTCTCCTGACGGGCTAGTTCGATCGTGTTTTCCGCAGCATCGCTGATCAATTCGGACACCTCGCTTACGACTGACGATTTTCGAATTTCGTCAGTCGTAAAATATCAATCGTAATCTGTCAACATTTTCTCGCTTGTGCCACGCGGTCCCGACGCTGCCTTAACCGCTGCGGTCAGTAAGTTGGGTCGGAATTCGGGATGATGTGGGAAGCGTCAAGGCGCAAGACATCGCTCCGCAAGCCTAAGCTGCAGGGCATAGCGCCGCGATAAAATGGAACTTAAAAGACCAGGCAGACGACAGGTGCCGGCATCAATACCCGGCACTCGGTCTTACCTGATCGCTCAGGCGAGCTTGACGTCCAACGAGATCGGAACAGCCGAGAGCGCTTTCGACACCGGGCATCCAGCCTTGGCCTTGTTGGCGAGTTCGATGAATGTCCTTTCATCGGTGTTCGGAACCGTGCCGGTCAGCGTAAGATGGATCGCCGTGATGGCGAAACCACTCTCCACGCTCTCAAGCGTCACCTTTGCCGTCGTTTCCATATCGGTTGCCCTGAGGCCCGCCTCTTCCAGGATAAGCGAGAGGGCCATCGTGAAGCAGCCGGCATGTGCCGCCCCGATCAGCTCCTCCGGATTCGTACCTGGGATGCCTTCGAAGCGGCTCGAAAAACCATAGGGATAGTGTTTGAGCGCGCCACTCTGCGTGGAGATCTGCCCCTTGCCGTCCTTCAGTCCGCCGGACCACTGCGCTGAACCTGTACGATTGATCTGCATGCCGTTCTCCTATCTGGATTAGAGGAAGCTGAAAGAGGCATCGCCTCTTAAACGCGATATAATCCTCTATCGGCAGAAGGCGACAACGCCGTGAAATTTCTTCGAGGCGGGCACCCTGAAGACGATCAGGTCCCCATTCGCGCCGTTTCCAACGTATAGAGTTCCTGCGCGCGCTTGACGCCGCGAAGTGCATAGCGACCGATACAGGCCAGCGCGCCGCGCTCCTCTTCCGGAATCGTTGCCGCAAATTCCGATGACATCAGCACGTTGAGATCAACCGAGCGGCACATCGATGCAATCCGACTGACCTCATTCACGGCAGGCCCGATGACGGTGAAGTCCAGCCGCTCACGGCTGCCGATATTGCCATAGAAGACATCGCCGATGTGCAAGCCGATGTACACCTCGGTTGTCGGGCGGTCCTCAAGCGCACGCTCGTCGTTCAGTGTCTTGAGCTTCTGCCGCAGCAATCTCTCGGCCCGAAGCGCCGCGCAACAGGCATCGGCGGGCTCGTCTGCCTTGAAGATCGCCAGGACCCCGTCGCCGATCAGCTTCAACACGTCGCCGCCGGCTTCGTGGATCGCCGAAATGACAACATCGCTGTAGGCATTCAGCATCGGCAGGATTTCTTCCGGCGGCGCACTGTCGGATATCTTGGTGTAATTCAGAAGATCCGAAAACCAAAGGGCCGCCGAGATCCGCTCCGACTTACCACGCGTGATCTTGCCCTTGAGCACCTGCCGGGCGGCATCGCCGCCAAGGTAGACTTCAGCAATCGTCCTGGCGATACGCGCCAGTGCAATGCACTTGATCGCAAGTGCCAGTACCGGCACCAACTTTCGCAGGATGATGAGGTCGTGATCGGAAAAGCCCTCTGGATGGCGCGTCGCAAAGTGAGAGAAGAAGCAATCCATCTCGCCGATCGTGCCCGCCTTGGCGAAGCGGTGGACCATCGCCACGAAATCGGTATGACCCTGCTCGAGCATCGTGTCGAGCATGACGAAGTCAATCGGATCGCCGAAGCCGATACGCCGTCTAACCTCGTTCTCTTCTCCGGCCCAAAGATAGTAGAAGGCGGAGCGCTGCCAACTTTCCAGCGCAGTACCTTCACTGGAGGGACCATACTCGAATTCGGTTTCGACCTCTTCCCGGCTATCCCAGCGGAATGCCCGTCCCTCGTGGACGGGATGGAGCGTGTCCATCAGCGCCATGCCGCGATCGAGCGGCAGGCCGCGCTCGCGGCAGGTGTTGCAGAACCCGGTCAGCAATTCGGCCTCGGAGGCGCCCTTCAGCCCCTGCTCCGTCAGCCATGCCGCAACTGTCCCTATATCGCTGTATTCCATGCCGTTTCCCTCGCTGGTGCGAAAGCTGTATCGCGATTTTGCCGACAAGGGAAAGGCGAACCTCAACCCGCAGAAGGCATGTTGTAAGGTGTGACAATTTCCACCGACGACAATGCCGAAGGCGCAATTCCGCCTCTGACCGGGTGAGCCATAATGGCGCGAAAGGCCGATCGGGCGTCCGTGCGCAGATCATGATGAAGCACCAAGCCGATCTTGCGGGCAATGAGCAGCGCGCGATTGTCCGCATCGAGATCATGCGCGACGAACACGCGGACCAGCCGTTGCGCCGCCTCGAAGGCGGCGAGCACCGCCCGGTTTCCGCCGCCGATGGAGTAGACCGCGTTGATTGCCGGATCCGCTTCAATCGCCTGCATCGCCAGCGTTCCCGTCGCCGCGTTCGTGCCGTGCCCTTGCCATGGAGACGGTCAATCGCGAGCGCATGAGCGCCAAGCTGTTCCCGGCATTGAAGTCGCTGAAGGGGAAACTGTCCGAAGCCGAGATCGGCAACGCGGTTGCTGCCTGCGCCCAGGGCTACTCGTTTCCGACCAACCTCGACCGCGACCCGCCGATCGGTGGCCTTGCCCCGAAGACGCAGGCGCAACTGATGCACGAGGCGCTGCAGGAGACTTGGGACGATGCGAGGTTCTCGTCGGCCCTGGCGCAACAGAGCGAGCGGCGACTGAGTTGACGCATCCGCATTGACGAATTTTGCTCCCGGCGCCTTGGCGCCGGTTGCAATCGGGCGGGGTCAATATACGTCCACAGATGGAGATTGGCTCGAGAACGGCAGAACGGCAACACTCTGTCCAGCGGAAGCAAAAGATTGAGCCGATCGGCGTCATTGCCGATCAAAACGAAACCGAACCCAAGGAAAAGCCGCCAGTTCAAGGCGTTTTGCCCCTTGTGTTCTTTCATTGGAGGAGTGCATGACCACAGACCACAGCCGCCTCGACGGCAAAATCGCTATCGTAACCGGCGGTACGCAGGGCCTTGGGGCAACGATTGCCCGCCTCTTTGCCGAGCGCGGCGCCAAGGGCCTCGTCATTTGCGGCCGCAACGAGCAGAAAGGGAAGGCGAAGGCCGAAGAGATCGCTGCCGCTACGGGGGCCAAGGTCGTTTATGTCAAGGCCGATCTCGGGCAGGTCGAGGATGCGAAAAACGTCGTTCATGTCTGCGACCAGACGTTTGGCCGCGTCGATACTCTCGTGAATGCGGCCGCCATCACCGACCGCGGAACCATCCTGGATACCAGTCAGGAACTCTTTGACGCCATGTTCGCCGTCAACGTCCGCGCGCCGTTCTTCCTGATGCAGGAAACGGTGAAGGTGATGCGTCGTGAGAAGATCGAGGGCACGATCGTCAATATCGGCTCCATGTCGGCCAAGGCAGGGCAGCCCTTCATTACCGCCTATTGCGCCTCGAAGGGTGCCCTGGAAACGTTGACGAAGAACACGGCCTACGCACTGCTGCGCAACCGCATCCGCGTCAACGGCCTCAACATCGGATGGATGGCATCCGAGGGCGAGGATCGAATTCAGCGGGAATTTCACGGCGCACCTGCTGACTGGCTGGAAAAGGCGGCCGCCGGCCAGCCGTTCGGCCGCCTCGTGGATCCCGAGGAAGTGGCACGCGCCTGCGCCTATCTCTCCTCGGCGGAATCCGGCCTCATGACCGGGTCCATGATCTGCTTCGACCAGTCGATCTGGGGCGCCTATGACGGCTCTCCGCATCCGGACACAGCCCTCTGAAAAAATGCAGAGCCCGACGCTTTTGCCGGCGCCGGGCTCTGGAACACATCACCGTTTACGTTTACGAAGAGCGTCATATCGCTTTGGGAGGAGCTGACCTGTGTCGGAAGATGCGCTCTATGACATCCGTGACGACCGTTTCCGCGGCCTGATCGCCGGCAGCGCCCGGCTGGAGGAACTCTACAGCGGCTGCCGCTGGGCCGAAGGTCCCGTCTGGTTCTCCGACCTGAATTGCCTGCTCTGGAGCGACATTCCCAACGAGCGGATGATGCGCTGGGTGCCCGACGGCAGTGTTTCGGTTTTCCGCTCTCCCTCGCATTACGTCAACGGCAACACCCGCGACCGCCAGGGCCGGTTGATTTCCTGCGAGCACGGCGGCCGGCGCGTCACCCGCACCGAATTTGACGGCCGCATCACGGTGCTGGCCGACAGCTACAAGGGCAAGCGCCTGAACTCTCCGAACGACGTCGTCGTCAAATCGGACGGCTCGATCTGGTTCACCGATCCGAGCTACGGAATCATGTCCGACTACGAAGGCCACAAGGCGGAACCGGAGCAGGAAACCCGTAACGTCTACCGCATCGACGCTCCGACCGGCGAGATCGAGGCAGTCGCTACCGATTTCATCCAACCGAACGGGCTTGCCTTCTCGCCCGACGAAAAACAGCTCTACATCGCCGATTCCGCCTCTTCCAATCATGAGGTGCCGCGCCATATCCGCGTTTTCGACGTCGTCGACGGCAGGAAGCTGACGAACAGCCGGTATTTCTGCTCGATTGACAGCGGCGTGCCCGATGGTTTCCGTTTCGATGCCAGCGGCAATCTCTGGACCAGCGCAGCCGACGGCGTTCACTGCTTTGCGCCCGACGGCACGCTGCTTGGCAAGATCAAGGTGCCGCAGACGGTCTCCAACATCGCCTTTGGCGGCGTGAAAAAGAACCGGCTCTTCATCACGGCCACGCAATCCCTGTATTCGATCTACACCACGACCAACGGCGCCCAGTACCCATAGGCCCGCCTCAGCGCTGCCTGGGGCTGGGCATTGCATCCAGAAAGAACCACCGATGTTCGAGTTTTCACGCGCCCGCAACCGCCGCCAATCCATCCGCAACGCCTTTTTCATGGGAGCTTGAGATGCGTTCCGTCGTCTCTTTCAACGAAAGCTGGAGTTTTCACGAGGGTTTCGGCAGGCGTCTGCTCGAGGACTTCGATGGCACGGCGACCGTCAGCCTGCCTCATACGGCCGTTGAACTGCCGTTCAACTACTTCGATGAGAAAAGCTATCAGCGGGCATTCACCTATCAGAAGATCCTGCGCTGGATGCCGGAGTTTGAGGGCCGCGAGGTCTCGCTCGTCTTCGACGCAGCCATGGCCGATGCCGTCGTCTACCTGAACGGCGAAGAGGTCATCGCTCACAAGGATGGCTACACGCCGTTCGAAGCACGCCTCACCGACCGGTTGGCCGTGGGCGACAATCTGATCACCGTAAAAATCGACGGTAGCGAAAATCCAGCGATTCCGCCCTTCGGCGGCCGCATCGACTACCTGACCTATGCCGGCATCTACCGTGACGTCTGGCTGAAGGTCACAGACCCGATCTCGGTTGGCAACCTGAAGATCGAAACCCACAACGTGCTGGCAGAGGAAAAGTCGGCAAGTGTGCGCGTCGATCTTGCCAATCCGCAGCAGCTTGCGTTCCTGGGCTCGGTATCCGCGTCGCTGAAGGATGCCGACGGACGCCTGCTTGCCACGGCTTCCGCGGAGACGACCGGTGAAGACCTGACGCTCTCCTTCGGTAGCCTCACCGGAATTTCCCTCTGGGATATCGCCAATCCTGCGCTTTACGAATTGACCGTCGAATTGAAGACAAGCCATGGCTCCGACCGCGTCTCGTCGCATTTCGGCTTCCGCACCGCAGAATTCACGCCCGAAGGCTTTATGCTCAACGGCCGATCGTTGAAGCTGCGCGGCCTCAATCGTCACCAGGCATTCCCCTATGTCGGCTATGCCGCAGGGAGATCGGCCCAGGAGCGCGATGCCGACATCATGAAGTCGGTGCTGAAGTGCAATATCGTGCGCACGTCGCATTATCCGCAATCGAAGTGGTTCCTCGACCGGTGCGATCGCATCGGTCTTTTGGTTTTCGAGGAAATTCCAGGTTGGCAGCATATCGGCGACGAGGAGTGGCAGCAGGAATCGATCCGCAATGTCCGGCGGATGATCGAACGCGACTGGAACCACCCCTCGATCATCATCTGGGGCGTTCGCATCAACGAGTCGCAGGACAGCCATGACTTCTATGTCGAGACCAACCGGCTTGCCCGTGAACTCGATCCGACGCGCCAGACCGGCGGCGTCCGCTACATAACCGACAGCGAGCTGCTCGAAGACGTCTACACGATGAACGACTTCATCCTCGGCAACGAGGAACTGCCCGGCAACAACCGCCCGCGCACGGCGCTTCGCCCACAGCAGGAATCCACCGGCCTGTCGTACAAGGTGCCGTACATGATCACCGAGTTTGGTGGCCACATGTATCCCACCAAGATCTACGACCAGGAAGCCCGGCAGGCCGAGCATGTCCGCCGGCATCTCGAGGTGCTGAACGCCGCCTACGGCGATCCTGACATCGCGGGTGCGATCGGCTGGTGCATGTTCGACTACAACACCCACAAGGACTTCGGCTCCGGCGACCGGATCTGCTACCACGGCGTCATGGACATGTTCCGCGAGCCGAAGTTTGCGGCCTATGTCTATGCAAGCCAATGCGATCCCTCCGAAGAGATCGTCATGAAGCCGGTCACGTTCTGGGCCCGCGGCGAGCGCAACATCGGCGGTGTGCTGCCACTGATCGTCCTGACCAACTGCGACGAGGTCGAGCTGCGCTACGGCTCAGTGACCAAGCGGATCGGTCCCGACCGCGAGAACTACCCGCACCTGCCGCACTCGCCCGTCGTTCTCGACCACCGTCATTTCACGCCGGATGAGCTTGGCACTTGGGGCCTTGAATGGATCGACGGCGAATTCACCGGCTACATTGACGGCGAGCCTGTCGCCAAGTTGACGCTTGTCGCAGATCCGCTGCCGACGACGCTGCAGGTCGTTGCCGACAGCACGACGCTGAAGGCGCGCGAGCGCGACGCGACCCGCGTCGTCATTCGCGCGCTTGATCAACAGGGCCAGCGCTTGCCCTTCATAAATGACAGTGTGACCCTGCACGTCGACGGGCCCGCAAAGATTGTCGGTCCAGTATCGGTTCCGCTGCAGGGCGGCACGGCCGGTTTCTGGTTGGAAGCGATCGGACTGACGGGCGCAATCGGCGTGCAGGTAAGCAGCAGCCGCTTCCCTGACGTCAAGGTCGAACTGACGGCGGTTTGAGCATATTGCAGCCACGCCCAATCCTTCTGGCAGGGCGTGCCCTGTATCCGGACTATGCCGGTTGCACCGATCGCACCGTGCCGTTGTTGTCGACGATGCACGAGAACTTCTTGCCGCCGGCATCGAGGTCGACGCCAAAGGTGCCGTCAGGCAACTGGCGGGAAGCGGTCGGCAATACCTTGGCGTTCGGACCGGCAACTCCAGCCGCCGAATTGGCGCAAAGCAGCTGCAGATCCGCCGGGGCAGTCTGCAGCGTGGTGCGTGCCATGCTTTCAGGCGCTGGCGGCGTCGGCGGCGTGCAGGCGCCAAGGAGCGCCGCGCTTGTTATTGCCGTTATTGCGCGGCCGATTGAATTTCCCCTCACGATGTTCTGCCCCAAAATCCTGTCCCCCGACTAGCGTTATTTACTCCATCTGCGGCGCTGTGCCGTGCCCATTGTCAGACGCCCTTGTAGAGCGCTGCACCCTGCATCAGCACGATCACCTTGGCGCCGATCTTGATCCGCGACTCGAGATCCACGATGTCGTCATTGTTCATGCGGATGCAGCCGGAAGAGACGTCGAGACCGATGGTCCAAGGTTCTGCGGTCCCGTGGATACGATAGATCGTGTCCTGGTCGCCTTCGTAGAGATAGAGCGCCCTGGCACCCAGCGGATTTTCCGGTCCGCCCGGCATTCCGTCCTTCCACTTTGCCGCGTTCGGGTCGCGCGCCACCATCTCGGCCGGCGGCGTCCAGGTCGGCCACTGCGCGGTCCGGCCGACGCGCACGATCCCGGCCCATCCGAAGCCTTCGCGTCCGACGCCGATGCCGTAGCGGATAGCCTGGCCGCCAGGCTGGACGAGATAGAGGAAATGCTGGTTGCCATCGATGATGATTGTTCCCGGCGGCTCGGCCGTTCGGAAGGGAACGGGCTGTCTCCGGAATGCTTCCGGCGGCTGATTGTTGCGCGCGTAGTATTGGCGCGCCTTCTTCTTGTCGTAGTCGACCCAGGTGTGCGTCTTCGAATCGTAGATCTGGGTCTGCGCCCAGGCAGCAAGCGGGCCAACACACACGGCGACCGCGATCAAGGCCAAGGTCAGCTTACGTGCACGTCCGACCTCTCTCACCTTCGCCGGAAGTCTATTGCTTTCCGTCATTTGCTAGCCCACCCATCTACGCGCTTTGCGTTGTCGGCGACCCATTTTGTCGCGTATTCGAGTGGCGGTATACGCTCGACTTCGAGCGCATAGCTCATCGCCGTCGCTTCCTCTGGCGACAGATCGACCTTTTCCAGGAACGCGGCGATATCCGGGTGCTTCTTCTCGAAAGCCGCTGCATATCCGATGCGGAAATTGGCCGCGTCCCAGGCCGTCGATGCCGAGGACTTGGTGATCCAAAGCGGATCGTTGGGACCGACAAGCTTCCACTTGCTGGCATCATGCGCAGGCTCGGCAAGACGGACGATCTTGTGCAGGTCGAAGATGAAATGTGGTGCGTAGCAGGCAAAGACCAGCGGCTGGTTCGTCGCAATGGCGATGTCCAGCCCGGCCATCGCGACTTCCTCTTCCGACTCGACCAGCGTCAGGTTTTTCGCATAGCCGTAGGTATTCGCCCGGACCCGCTCGATCCCTGTCGAAGACCATGTGGGCGCGCCGAGCCACATCTCGCCTTTACCGTCACCATCGGTATCGAGAATCTTCGTCTTTTCCGGATCGCTAAGATCCGCGATCGTCTTCAGGCCCTTCTCCGCGGCAGCCGGCGTCGTGCAGATGCCCTGCCAAGCCGGCACTCCATGCTTGGCGAGAACGACGACGCCCTTTTCCGTAACGAACCGCTTGATGACATCCTCGAGGTTGGGCTGCCAGACCTCCGGATGGATGTCGACTGTGCCTTTCTCCAGGCCGTTGAAAGCAAGCAGCGTTCCAAGCTCCTGCACATCGGCATTGAGCCCGAACTCCTTGGCGATGCCGACCTTGAGGATATTTGCCGTCGCCTGTCCGGAAGGCCAGTTCGGCATCGCGATTACGAGGTCGGCGGAAAAGGCAGCGCTGCTCATTGCAAGCGTTGCGGCGAAGACGGATGAAAAGAGCCCTGAATATGCTACGCGCTTCGCCATGCCTGTCCCCCAAACATGCGATATAGGATCGTAGATATGCACGTCACACTTTGCACGCGAAGATGCATAAAGCTTTCACATCCGTCAAGTCGAGTTGACGTTCCCGGCTGCGCCTACGGGAGGCAGTTTTCGTCTGCCCAAGCCTTGGCGCGCGCAGCCATTGTGGCGAGATGATCAGCGACAGCGAAACCGGAAATCTTCTTCCGCGGCGCAAGATCGTGGTCGCCATCCTCGAGCCAAAAGACTGATATTGCGGAAGAAAGCGGATAGGTCGTCACCTCTTCACGCGTGCCGAATTCGTCGCGCGTCCCCTGGCAGATAAGCGTCGGCGTGCGCAGGTTCGCCAGATGCGCCGTGCGCAACTGTTGCGGCTTGCCGGGTGGATGGAAGGGGTAGCCAAGGCACAATAATCCACGGATCGTCCCCTGCTCGTGGAGCTCGTCCGCCACCATGCTTGCCACTCGTCCACCCATGGATTTGCCACCGATAATGAACGGACCCGAACTCGCGAGTGCCTTTACCGCCTCCCTATATTCGGGGATTAGAGTCTCGGCCTTCGGTGGTGGCTTTCGCGCATCGGACGTCCGGCGTGCAGCCATGTAAGCGAACTCAAAACGCGCAACACGGAACCCGGCCGCCGCAAGCGCGTCTGCGGCAGCTGTCATGGATTTCGAGTCCATCGGCGCGCCGGCACCGTGGGCAAGCATGATGGTGGCTGATGGATTGTCCGGGCCGGTGATCAGGAACTTCTCGCTCATTACGATGTCATAGCGCAATGAGCGAATTCCGACCATATCGTACGGGCGGGGCAGATGCGATCAGTGGAATCTCGGCATGTCTGGAAGGGCCGAGAATTCTTCGCTGATCATTTCGCTCAGGGCGACCAATATTTCTTTGCGGGAGAATCCCGAACGCTCGAGCTCATCGATCATTTGCCCGAGATCCAATTCGAGCTGACCGCGACAGCACGCCACCCGATCGGCAGAAACGAGGAGAATTTCTTCAAGAATCAGCATCGCTTCGCTCCTATTTAGGGAAGCAACCTGCGACCTTGCTAAATGTTCCAACCACGCCCAACAACATTTCCCGCCTCACCAACCACGGGATTCATTACCAATACATCAGATATCGACTGAAACTCTGCACAAAAACCCCATAACGGCCAGTGGTTGTCCTTGGGCAGTTGAATCTTTACGCCGTCAGCGGATGCCACTCCCCGTGACGCACCGGCCGCTAGTGCTGCGCTTGCTCGGTGACCCGTGGCCCCACCGCGCAAATTTACTCATGGAAACCTTTGTGCCGCAAATCAAAAAGCCGGCCTCCTAGAGTAGACCAACGATTTATATTGCAACCACCTGAGTTAGGAGATTTAATATATAATTGAATACGCATACAAGACTGAGCAACGGAACAGTCTGAGGGGGCCTGCAATGCAAAGTTCCCGAGCAAGCAGGGATGGGGCTGCCAATCCCACGATCAATGAAATACGTGATCAAATCGAGCGCATCCTTTCTAGTGGCGAGTTTCACGCCCCCGACCGGGGCCGGCGATTTCTCGAATTCATTGTCGAGGAGACCCTTTCGGGTCGTGCAGACTACTTGAAGGCATACACAATTGCACAAGAGGTCTTCGCGCGAGACACATCCTTCGACGCTCAGAATGATCCGGTCGTCAGGATCGAGGCAGGCCGAATCCGTAGGGCGCTCGAACGCTACTATCTGGTCGCCGGTCACGCCGACAGCATCGTCGTTACGATACCCAAAGGCGGATATGTACCATCCTTCGACTACGCCGAAGGCGCCTGCGGGGCTGCTGTTCAAGCGGTATCGACCCCGAACCCGCCTCTTGAACGGGATCCGACAAAACCAGCGCCGGCCCCTACGCGATCGTCTCCTGCACGCTACCGACGCTGGATCTGGTATGGCATAGCGGTGTCTGCGGCAATTATTGGGATCATAGGTTTCCTCGATGCGCCGAGGCTTTCCGTTACCTCTCCGCGGGCCCTGTCCTCATCTGCTGTTTCAAGCGACGGCAGTCAGCCCAGGATCATGGTCGAGCCGTTCCAGAACGTTCCTGGCAAGGCTGCCTCGGTAGACATCGCACAAGGCCTGACAGACGAAATTGTTGGGCAACTCACGAAGTTCAAGGAGATCGTCGTGATCGCCCCCCGAACACAGCAGGAACTTCAGGCGGCGGAAGGACCATGGTTTGCACTGCAGGGAAGCGTCCGGCTCGAAGCGGATAAAATGCGGCTGATCGCGCGGCTGATCCGCCACGCGGACGGTGCCGTCATCTGGGCGGACGACTATGATGCGGACCTCGGCGAGCGTAACCTGCTTGAGGTGGAGACCGACGTTGCGCAGCGCATTGCCACGACCATTGCCCAACCATACGGTATCGCCTTTCAGCCTTATGTCAGCAAAATCGCCAAGCCGGACAGCGGCGATTGGGAAGCTTATACATGTACGCTGTCTTACTACGCATATCGAGCCGAACTCGATCCGCAGATGCATACGGCGGTAAGAGATTGTCTGAAGGAAGCAATCAGACGGCTTCCAACCAATTCTACCTATTGGGCTTTGCTATCGCTGATCTATCTCGATGAGGTGAGGTTCCAATACCAGCTCAGAGCCCAGCCTTCGCCACGACCACTGGCGCTCGCGGCAGACGCAGCCAAACGGGCGGTGGATCTTGACCCCCAGAACGCACGTGCATTGCAGGCGCTGATGCTCGCCAGCTTCTTCAGCAACGACGTGGACGCTGCGCTGAGAGCGGGAGCTGCCGCCTATGCGATCAACCCCAATGATACGGAGGTTGCGGGCGAATATGGTTTCCATCTCGCGATGTCCGGAAAGTGGGACACAGGCTGCGAATTGATCTCCGGCGCCATCAGCAGAAATCCCGGCCCAAGAGGATACTATGAGGTCGGTATGGCGCTATGTGCCTATATGAGGGGAGACAATCAAGCAGCTGAGCTTTGGGCCCGCATGGCCGACTTGAAATACAATCCCATGCACCATCTCGTTCTGCTAGCCATCCTCGGCTCATCAGGCAAGCTTGATGAAGGGCGTAGCGAGCAGGACTGGCTCCAGACGAACGCCCCGGTGCTTATGGAGAACATCCGCAAGGAAGTAGCATTGCGTCTCCGCCGCGCGGTCGACCAGGAGCGCTTCCTAGACGGCCTGCGCGCCTCCGGCATCGCGATCCCTCCCGCCGATGGCATGATCGGCAGCCAATAGGTCGCGACGTAGCATACCGTATGCTACCCCATTCGACGCGTATTTTACTGCCTTAACGCCCGTACTCACCCTATCCTTTGGAAAACTTTGGAGAACATGGCGATGACTGCAAGCGAGACACCTCAGTCGATGACCAGCGCCGAAGATCTGCGCAAGCGTGCACTTGAACTTCAGCTCGCGGAAATGGAACGCGACGAAAAGATAAAGGCCCGCGAGGCGACGAAACATTCTGAGTTCATCGAGGATTTTTTTCAGAAGCACATTGGCGAGGCAGAACGCGCGGTCATCAAGCGCCTCGTGATGAAGGCCGCAGCAGACGGAAAATACGAGGCAATGGTCTACAGCTTCCCGTCCAGCCTCTGCTCGGACAGCGGTCGAGCCATCAACAACAACCTGCCCGGTTGGCAGAATACCCTGCAGGGCAAGGCGAAGGAACTCTACGATCTCTTCGAAACGCTCGCCAAACCCCAGGGCTACGGCCTGAAAGCGATGATCATCAATTTCCCCGGCGGTATTCCCGGCGACGTCGGCTTCTTCCTGACCTGGGAGCCACCCGTCGAATAAGGGTCGGAAAGGCACCTGATAGCGGATGGGGACACCCGACATGCCCGGGAGGTTTGTCATGAACGGTTCGAGGGACGGCGAGAGCCCTTACCCTCGTTAAGCTGGCAGGAAAATCATCGGCGCACAGCGATGCTCCAGGCTTATAAAGGCCGCGCGTTGACACGCGGCACGTCGGTTGCTGTGCGGGTTATTGAGCGCTAGTCGCGCACGATCGTCCAGTTATCGTCCGGATTAAATTCCTTGATTGTTGTCACCCGCTGCTGTGTTTCGGGTCCCAGATCTCGCTGATAAACGATATTCGCGCCGTTGATGATGAACGTCTGAACCCCCGTCACGCGATACGTCACCGGCCACGCGATCAAGGCAAATCCGCCCGTCATATTGCCATTGACGCTGTAGCTCTGCTTGCCGCCAATGACGTTGGACCCCTGGGCGGTCAGGATGCGGTAGCGATATCCGTAATACCCTTCACCGCGCTTGGCCCTGCCGAAAGCCGCAGTCTCTATCAGATGCCCGGCCGGGCTCTCCTCATCGAACAAACCGGGCTCCCAATACAAGCCATCCCGCTTGCCGGGACTGCTGATCAGCCGCTGAGCGAACTCGTAGACACCATCCTCGTCCTCGTCGATTTGAGCATACTGATACTGGGCATTCACGTAGTCATGCATGGTCTGGATCGTTGCAAGCTCGTTTTGACCGACCCTGCGGTTGACGATCTCCTGCAGCCCGACTTCCGTGTCGAATGCCCATTTTCCGTCCTTGCTTTTGGACAGGGGGAAAGGCAGCGGCCACAGGACATCTCCCACCAGGATCACCTTGCGATCGTCGAGGTCCTGCAATTGCAATTGCCGCCCGGCACCCTCGCGGATCAATCCGTAGCTTATCATCGCCTCGCTGCTGGACCGCAGCTTGACAGCGTTCAGACCGAGTAGGCTTGCCAAGCCATCAACATCATTGGCGCTCAGCACGGTCTTGAGCCGTTCGAGCGCCGCCGAAGGGTCATCAAATGACGGCGGCGTACCAGCCTGGAATTCCTGAAGATCCGTCTGGGTCTGCGACATCGATGGGGCTGCCCACGCCAGGGAGAGAGCCGTTCCGAGCAACAGCGGGATCAATTTCAACTGTGGTCTCATGGTTTATCTCCGGAAATCTGAATAGCTGGACACCCTATCGCCGACCGCCACCACGACCGCCGCCACCCCGACCACCACCGCGGCCACCGCCTCCCTGCGGCATTGGGCGCGAGCGTTGGACGGAGGGACGTGGGCCACCGCGTTGCCCGCCTCCCATACTCTGTCCGCCTCGCTTGGAAGCCACCGCCTCACGTCGCCCCGACTGCACATTGCCGAGGGCGCTGGGCTGGCGCGGACGGTTATCGGCACGCGCCGCCATCTTCGGTGCACTTGGCTTCTTCTTGGCTGCCGGCTTTGATGGACGGTCGGCAGCACTGCCCGGTCGGTTGGCTGCATTCCCTGGACGGGCATCCGCGCGATTGGCCACGTTGCCCGGGCGAGCGTCCGGACGCGATGCACCCGGCCGGTTAGCGGCAGCATCTCCTGCCCTCGATCTCGGATTTGCCTTCAAGCCCTCCATCGTGCCCTTGCGGATGTCGTCGGCGCGGGCGCTGACGTTTCTGGTTCCCTGTCCACGGTTTGCCTGCCGATCGCTGACCTTGTTCTTGAGTTGGTTGCGATTGTCGGACTGCAGGCTGGACTTGATCGCCGAGCGGTCGATATTGGCAAGCTGATCCTTTCCGATGCTCAGCTTGCTCCGGTCCACCTTGGTCCAGTCGATGTCGTTCCACTTGACCTTGCCGTTAAAGTTCCGGTCGTTGAAGCAGTTGTTGCAATCGATATCGAGGTCGCCGTCCCAGTTGCCGCCCCAAACGCCCCAATCGTCCCAGTTGACGATGGCCGCCCACGCGACGCCGGTCACCGCCGCCGCGAAGAACCCGGCCCCTGGATAGTAGTAGTTGTCGTAATAGTCGGGATAGTAGGAGATCGGCTCGACCGCATAGCCCGGTTCGTACAGCATCTCAGGAGGGTACTGCGGAATATACACCTTCTCCGGATCGGTCGGTCGAATGACGACGTTCTCATTTTCCGTGACAACAGTGACCTTGTCGTCCGTCTTGATGATGTTCTTCGCCACAGCTTCGTCCCGAAGCTGCTGGATGGCGATCAGCACGTCCTTTTGCTGGTTGGTCAACGCGTCACCCAGCGACTGCGTCCAATCGAGATCCTCACTCATCATCTTGACGATGTCAGGATAATTCAGAAGCGATATGACGCTTCCATCCCAGTCATCCTTCGGCTTGAGATTGGCATCTTTTTTCTTGGCCTCCAGAAAGCGCGCTGCCTCGACGATTTGCAGGGGAAACAAGGACGCTGCCGAGATCGCGGCCACCAGTTCATCCGGATAGAGTGCGATGCGGGCGACAAGGACTTCGAGTTCATCCTCAGAAAGAAGATCCGTTTCCGGCCCAGTCGGCTCCGTCGTCTCTACCGACACAGGCTTCGGTGTGGGGGTCGCGGTCTGTGAATATGCGGGTGGTCCCGGATGCATGGAAATGATTGCCAAGGCAGAGAGCCCCGCCAGCAACCTGAGGGATCCTGCTTCCATCATGCGCCGACCTCCTTGCAAAAAATGGTACGGATGAATACTCACCGCGGCTTGGGCTTTGCCTCGCCCGACCGCCTGAGCATGACGACTTTCGATTGGGACAGCGCCTCGCCGATTTCAGCGACGAGCGCATCGACGAGGCTCGCATACTCCTGCCGCCGCGTTTCTCTGATATTGTCCGGAAGACGCTCCACATGCGCCAAAGTCTCGGCGGCGGCAGCGAGATCTTCGCACATGCTGCGGAACGTTTCGTTCATTTGGAAAAGCTGCCGTACCCTCGCGGCCTGGGCCGGAAACTGCGCCTCAGCAATCTCCAGGGCGGACAAGTGTGTCGAATTGCTTTCTCCCAACGTCATGCCGCCCCCCGCTGTTATACTCGCGTCAAGCAGATTGAAGTATTGTATTACAGCTACTTAGGATGGAGACGTAACATACGCGAACTTACGCGTGACGGCCCGGAAGGGACTAGACCTACGTCCGCGGTGGCCCTGCCTTTCCGCATTGCGCGTGCCGAAGGCAGCCGTATCCGGGAGGACCTAGCTGCCGCCGGCAAGCTGGTCAAACTACTCTCAATCGCGATGACGATGACTTCCCCGGCAGTTGGCACCCGAGGCAGGGAACGCACGCCGTCGCGGACGACCACCCTTAATCTCGAAAATCCGGACTGCCTGTCGAGCCGCGCGACGCTCGATAGATATTACGTGATGCTACGGGCGTTCGAGACCGCACCGGTCTACTATTTCTTCTCGACTACGGCCGGACGGTTCGGCGAGCGGCCGAAAAGGAGTGACCGTGTTTCTCGACTATTTTGCACTGGGAGTGTTGATCTTCGTCGTGGTCACTCTGTTCTACGCAGTGATCGCGATCCATGACATTCCTCATCTGATCGCCAAGGCCAGAAACCATCCGCACCAGGACGCCATCCACGTTGCCGGATGGGTGAGCCTGTTCACGCTGCACGCAATTTGGCCCTTCCTCTTCATCTGGGCCACGCTCTATCGCGAGGATCGCGGCTGGGGCATTCGGCCCGATGGCAAGCTGTCGGCCGAGGCTGAAGCCAATGCCGAAATCGCCCGCCTTCACGCTCGAATAGCAGAACTCGAGGCGCAGTCGCCGGAGAAGGAGAACGCCTGATGGATCTGCTCCTCATACTCACCTACGCCGCAATCTGCTGGGTGGTCTTCAAGATCTTCCGCATTCCGGTGAACCAGTGGACACTTGCAACGGCCGTCCTGGGCGGAATCTTTCTCATCTCCAGCCTTCTGCTGCTCATGAGCTACAACCATCCCTATACCAGCGATGGGCGCATTTACTTTACATCGGCTCCCGTCATCCCAGTCGTCAGTGGACAGGTCGTAGAGGTGCCGGTCACGCCGAACGCTCCGCTGAAAAAGGGCGATGTTCTCTTCCGGATTGATCCCCGCCCCTATCAATATACAGTCGATCAGAAGAAAGCGTCTCTTGCCGAAGCCGTGCAAACCGTCCTGCAATTGAAGGCTGCTCTCGATGCCGCCAACGCGGCCGTAACCGGTGCGGAAGCTTCAAGGGATCGCTCCCTGCAGGCCTTCGAAAAGTTTCAGCAATCGAACGAGAACTCAAAGTCCAGCGGTAGAGGAGCCGTGTACTCGGAACTCGAAGTCGAGAACCGCCGCGGGATCTATCTGACAGCCGAGGCCACCGTCGACACGGCCCGCGCTCAGGCGACGCAGGCAAAACTCGCCTATGAGTCCGAGATCAATGGCACGAATCCAACAGTGGCACGGCTGCAGGCCGAATTGCAAAGCGCCGAGTACGACCTGGAGCAGACGACGGTCCGTGCGCCGAGCGACGGCTACGTGACGCAGGTCTTTCTCCGCCCCGGCATGATGGCAAACCCCCTTCCCTTGCGGCCCGTGATGGTCTTCATGAACAGCGAGGACCGGATGCTGGGTGCAGCCTTCATTCAGAATTCGCTCCAGCGGGTGCGGGCCGGCGACGAAGCCGAGGTAGCCTTCAAAGCCGTGCCCGGCAAGATCTTCAAGGCGCGGGTCCAGGAAGTCATCGATGTCATGGCGCAGGGCCAACTGCAGCCGAGCGGCGCGCTGATCGACCCGCAATCCCCGGAACGGGCATCGCCGGGACAAACGTTGGCGCGCATCGAGTTGCTGGAAAGCACCGCGGAGTATCAGCTGCCCGGTGGTGTGGTGGCCGAGGTAGCCGTCTACACGCATCACTGGCACCACGTCGCAGTCCTGCGCAAGGTCCTGCTGCGCATGAGCAGCTGGATGAACTACGTCTTCCTCGAACACTAGAATGCATCAACCCTTCCGGTGGCCGCTGGAGTGCGGCGGCCGGGCAGACTCGGAGATCAGACAAGAAATAACAAGGGAACCCAAGGTGATAGGCAGCCTACCAATATTGCGGGGTCTGGCCGGCTTCAACAAAGACTGGCTTCGTAGCGATATCCCGGCCGGGCTGTCGATCGCTGCGGTGGGTTTGCCGAGCGCCATCGCCTATCCCGCGATTGCTGGGCTCCCGCCAGAGACAGGCATCTACGCCAGCATCGTTGCTCCGATCGCCTACGCGATCTTCGGTCCTTCAAGGCTCCTGATCGTCGGTCCCGATGCCGCAACAATGACGGTGCTCGCGGCTGCGATGACCGCTATCATCGCGGCCGAACCTGCCGCTGCCAATATCGACCGGGTTGCCATCGCCTCGGCGCTCGCCCTTGGCGTTGGCGTATTCTGCATCGCGGCAAAACTGCTGCGGCTTGGCGTCCTCGCGAGCTTTCTGTCGCGTCCGATCCTGGTGGGCTTCTTTGCCGGCGTGTCGCTTTCCATCCTCGTCGGGCAGATCAGCCGCTTCACAGGCGTGAAGATCGAGTCCGATGGGCTGCTCGCACCAGTCTTGGAAATTCTCGGCAAGGGCTCCTTGATCCATTGGCCGTCGCTTCTCTTCGGCCTTGCCATGTTCGCGTTGCTCTGGATCGTTAGGGCATTCAACGTCAAGGTTCCGGGTCCTGTTCTCGTCGTCGTTGTCTCCGTCATTCTCTCGGCGCTCTTCGATTTCCGGGGGCACGGCATCGCTGTTGTCGGCGATATCCCGAGTGGTTTCCCGAGCCTATCCCTACCGGCGCTCCATCGGATGCCGCTCGATAAGATCATACTCGGCTCGGCCGCCGTGTTTCTCGTCAGCTTCGGCGCCGGCATCGTCGCCGCGCGCAGCTTCGGCTCCCGCACCGGTGAAGAGGTCGATGCCAACCAGGAATTGATCGGTATCGGCGCCGCCAACATCGCACCCGGGCTCTTCGGCTCCTTTCCGATCAGCGTCTCGGATTCCAGAACCGCCATAAACCTGTCGACCGGTGGCGTCTCCCAGGCCGCAGGGCTGGTTTCGGCCGCCACGCTGATTGCCGCTCTTGTGTTCCTTCATAGCGCCCTGCGGATCCTTCCGATCCCCGCGCTCGCCGCGATCCTCGCAACCGCGGCCATCAGTCTCATAGACGTTCAGGAACTCAAGAAGATCTGGCACATCAGCCGCATGGAGTTCGTCTTTGCGCTGATCGCCATGTGGGGCGCAATCAGCTTCGGCGTTCTGAACGGCGTAGTCGTCGCCGTTGCCGCGACGTTCGTGTACCTGTTGCGCAAGACGATGTTTCCACGCGATGGCCTGCTTGGCCATATCGAAGGTCGGCACGGTTTCTTCGACCTCGCCCGCTTCCCGGAAGCTCGCCCTGTCGAAGGCGCTGCCGTCTTCGCGGTCCAGGGCAATATTCTGTTCTACAACGCCGACTATGTCCGCATGCGGCTGACAGCGATCGCTAAGGAACTCGCCCCCGGAACCAACTGTCTTGTGTTGGACGCCAGTGCCATCACGCACATGGACAGCACCGGCGCCGTCGCACTCGACGCCGTGGCGGATGCCTTGGCAAAGCGGGACATCGTCTTTGCCATCGCCGACCTCAGCGAGGAAAGCCGCGGCATCCTCGAGCGTGCCGGGGTCATCAACAAGATCGGCACGCACAATCTTTTCAATGGTCGGGAAGAGGCGTTGCGCGCGCTCATAGGCAATTCCGCAGGGCAATGAATGCGCCCAGCGCGGCGCGACATTAAACAATGGAGGGAGCGATGGACGAAGCATACGATCCGAAACGAGAGGTTCCAACGGAACGCAAAGGCAAGCAGAAGAAGGCCAAATCCTGGGACTACAATAAGGAGATCAAGCGACTGCAGATCGAATTGGCGCATCTGCAGGCCTGGGTAAAGAAATCGGGCGCTCGGATTGTCATCATCTTCGAAGGCCGTGACGCCGCCGGCAAGGGCGGCATGATCAAGAGAATAACGGAGAAGGTCAGTCCACGCGTGTTCCGCGTCGTCGCCTTGCCCGCGCCCACCGATCGCGAGAAATCCCAGATCTACATGCAGCGCTACATCGCCTATTTGCCAGCTGCGGGCGAGATCGTGATCTTCGACCGCAGCTGGTACAACCGAGCAGGCGTTGACCGCGTCATGGGCTTCGCCAGCGAGAAGAAGGCTCAGCGTTTCCTCGAGCTGGCGCCCCGCTTCGAGGCGGCAATCGTCGAAAGCGGCGTCATTTTGCTCAAGTATTTCCTGACTGTCAGCGAGGAAGAACAGGAACGCCGCTTCAAGCGCCGTATCGATGATCCGGTTCGGCAGTGGAAACTCAGCCCCATGGACGTCGAGTCGTACCAGCGCTGGTGGGACTATACACGGGCCTATGACGAGATGTTGCGGATGACGGACAGCAACCACGCACCGTGGTGGATCGTACCTTCCGACGACAAGGAGCGCGCCCGGATCAACTGCATTTCGCATATCCTGCAGTCGATCCCTTACGAGCGCGTGAAGTTTGCGGCCCCAGACCTTGGCAAACGGCAGAAGCGGCCATCGAATTACGTTGAGGATCAGAGCGCCAGAAACGTCGTGCCGGAGACGACGCGATGAGCCCTGATCCGTTCAGGCACGCCCTATGGAAACCCGTGGGATAGGCAATACCGCGATGGAGAAACCACAAAGCGGGACCGCGGCGGAAACCAGTCCCGCGCAGATCTCCGTGGAGGCACGGGTCAGCGACTTGGTGCGGATCGGCATCATTGGGCTGTTCGCCTATTGGAGCCTGCAGCTGGTTGCGCCATTCGCGCTGATCATCATCTGGTCCGCGATCCTTGCGGTGGCGCTCTTCCCGATGTTCGATGCCCTGTCCAGGCTGCTGGGAAGTCGACCAGCTCTTTCGGCTACCGTGATTGTCCTAGCATGCCTTGTGCTCATCATCGCGCCGTTGGCGCTTGTCGCCGTCAATTTCGCCGATGCAGCCCAGGCACTCGTCGGGCAGTTGAAGTCCGACAACTTCACGCTGCCCGCAGCGCCCGAGGCAATACGCGGTTGGCCCGTGGTCGGCGAGCGCCTCTATGCCGGCTGGAACCAGGTCGCAAGCAATCTCGCTGCAACGATCATGAAATTCCAGGCGCCTCTTCGCGAAGTCATGGGCGTCATCATCGCCAAGCTTGCATCGATCGGAGGCGGGGTGTTGAGCTTCGTCGCCTCCATCATTCTCTCCGGCATCCTCCTCACTATGTCTCCTCGCCTTGCGGCAACCATCCAGGTATTGGCAGTCCGCATCGGCGGAGAGAGGGGTGTCGGTTTTGCGCGGCTGGCCGGGTCAACGGTTCGCAACGTCTCGCGCGGTGTCATCGGCGTGGCCCTCCTTCAGACGCTCCTTTCCGGCCTGTGTTTCGCCTTTTTCGATATTCCGGCCCGCGGGGCCCTGACTTTTCTCGTGTTCGTTCTTTGTTTGATGCAACTCGGCCCGGGCCTCGTTCTTGTCCCGGTCATCGTCTGGGCATGGTTCTCCTGGCCGACATTGATGGCATTTGCCTTTACTGTCGTGGCGATCCCGATCACCGTCGCGGACAATGTGTTGAAGCCGATCTTGATGTCCCGAGGGCTGTCGACCCCGATGCCGGTGATCCTCATCGGCGTCATCGGCGGAACCCTCTCGCACGGGTTGCTCGGCCTGTTTCTTGGGCCCATCGTCCTCAGCGTCTTTTACGAACTGCTGCGAGCCTGGGCGTGGCCCTCCGCGCCGGCGGCCGCGACCCTGCCGCTCGACGACAGGGACAGGAATGTCGAGGGCGCCGCGCCGGGTTGATTCTGAGGGGCCTCGGCCTCGTGCTCGCTAGCATTGCAATCGCTCTCGGGGGTCAAGTATGGAGCATCGCATCGAGCCATCACCCGCGACGGGAACCACGGAGGCAGCCGACTGGGCTTTTCCGCTGCGATTGCATCTCAGCGTGATCATTGTCGGGCTGCTGGCCTGCACGGCGCTGCCACTCGTGTGGATGGCATATACGCAGGGCAAGGTGACCGCCCTCTCTGCCGGCGAAGCACAGATGCGCCAGCTCGGTTTGCGTACGATCGAGGATTACCGCAATGTGTTCGCCGGCGGACATGCAGCGATCGAGACGACCTCTGCCGTCCCCCAAATGCTTACGCCACCTCCCCAAGACCTATTGGCGAAGCAGAACCTTCTGCTGCACGCGCTGAAGTCGTCCTTACGCATAGACGGAGTCTATGCCGGTTATGCAGACGGGACGTACATACAGGCCACCAACATTGCGACCAATCCGACCTGGCGCGACACCTTGAACGCCCCGGCCGACGCCGCATTCGCCGTTCGTACGATCACCAAAGTCATCGGCATTCCAGTGACGACGTGGATGTTCTTCGACAAGAACACTCGTCCTCTCGCTCGTCGCGCCGACCGCGACGACATCTTCGACCCGCGTTCCCGTCCCTGGTACCACGCCGCGCTCTCGGAGGGACAGACGACTTCAGTCGGCCCCTACATTTCAGCCGCGACCAACTACCTCACCCTGACATTTGCTACACCCGCTGTCGGGGGGAACCAAGTCGTTATCGGCGCCGATGTGATGCTCGTGACCTTGGGGGAGGTTGTCAATGTCGGCACGATCTCGAAAGAGGCGCATGGCTATGTATTCGACAACACCGGGCGCCTGATCGTGCATTCCGACCCCGCAGTCATGGCGAAACTGCGCGATCATATTCGTCGTGGGGGGCTGCTGTCTGTTGCGGACATCGCAAGAGCGGACCCTGCCATCCCGGCCGTCACGAACCTGGCGCAAGGCCGCCGGTTGCCGGATGGTGATGTTGTCCGCTTTCCGGTGAATGGCCGCGAGTACCTAGCCCAGAGCTTCCATGCGGAAGTTGCCGGTATGCTGAAGGACTACACGGTCGTCATCGCCGCACCGCTGGACGACCTAGTTGGGCCTGTCGAGCGAACGCTGCGGCGCAACCTCGCTGCCGCGGCGGCCTTCCTGGCCGCCGGCGCGATCGCCGCGATCATCATCTCCCGATTGATCAGCCGATCGCTCTACGCATTGGCCGATGAGGCGAGACAACTGGGTAATCTGGAATTTAGACAGAGCCGCGTCTCGCATTCCTGGATATCCGAAGTCAACGCGCTCGGGAAAGCACTCGGCGCCGCCCGCGATGCGATCCGAACGTTCTCGCTCTACGTGCCACGTGAACTGGTTCGCAGGATTGTCATCGCCGGCCAATCGGCCATAGGCTCCGCCTCGCGGCAGGAGATCACCGTCCTCTTCACCGACATCCGCGAGTTCACGACGATCTCCGAGCGGCATTCGCCCGAAGATGTCGTGGCGCTGCTCTCCACTTATTTCGAAGCCCTCAACGTGATTGTGGAGCGCCATGGCGGCACTATCGTGCAATATATCGGCGACTCTATTTTCGCGATGTGGAACGCGCCCGTTCGTGACGAGCAGCATGTCGAAAACGCCTGCCGCTGTGCCTTGTCAATGAAAGCCGCGATCGACGCGATGAACGCTTCCAATCGCGCCGCCGCTCGCCCCGAACTTGTCACTCGCTTCGGCCTGCATACAGGACCGGCCGTCGTCGGCAGCGTCGGCGCCGAGACCCGGCGGCAATACACCGCCATCGGTGATACTGTAAACATCGGCTCGCGGCTGGAGGGCCTGAACCGCGACTATGGAACCTCGATCCTCGTCAGCAGCGCGATCCGTGACGCGGTTGAAGAGAACTTCACTTTCATGCCCATCGGAACCGTCAGCGTCAGAGGCCGAACAGGGCAGACAGAGCTTTACGAGCTTCGCGGATGACACCATCGAAGCGTCCTGTACCTCGTTGGTGGAAAGGACACTGAACCGTTACCGCGCACGGCGATGGTCCGGTAGGATACGCTGAGCAGTTGTCCGCCCTCGGAAGAGATCGACCCGGGAAGATGCGCTCGCGTGAACTTCTCCGGTGTGCGGACATCCAGGAGATGGTCGTGCGCACCGGATCGGCATTCCACGTTTCGGCGGTCTGCCGATCGATGAACGTCAGAACGTCCTTTGCCGAAAGGCGCGCGCTGTGCTCGCTCGCGAAGCGGCGAGCTGTTTCTGTCGGCTCCCCGTAGGTTACCGTGCGCCCACCTCCAGATCGAAACCTGCCTCAGTCCAGCCGCGCGCACCGCCATCAAGATAGGCGACGAAATTGGAGCCCGGGAATCGATCAGCGTCTGCGCCCCGAGAATGGCACGCGGCAGGCCTGCGCAGGAGACAACGACCTTCGTCTCCGGTGAGGACACAATGTCCTTGAAGCGCAGCAGGAGCTCGGCGCGGGCACGCCGACGGCGCCTGGCACATGCGCCTTTTCATATTCGCCGAGCGTGCGAGTATCGAGGACGATAACGTCCTCGCCCCGATCATGCCATGCCTTGAGCTCGACGACCGAGACCCCAAGTGTTCTGCAGGCAGATTTGTTGCAAACAGCGGCAAAGCACAGCCAACGCGACCGGCCGGATATCGAGAACTGCCAGTTCGACCCGTCGCCGAGCCAATCGATCAATGTGGCCTTGTCCATCGAACGTCCAGTCGTGGTTCGTGCCCTTTGATCTCAAGCGTTTGGATCGATCCACAGGTCGCCGAAGCTCCAATTGAGCCCCTGCGATCCCGTGACGAAGTTCTTCACCCGCTTGTTGGCAACGATCTGGGCGCCAGCAGCAACCAGGTTCACGGAAGCGACCTCGTCGTGGATGAAGTGCTGGAATTTGCTCCAGGTGTCCCATCGCTTCTTCTCGTCCGGCTCAATAGCAGCCGCCTCGAGCAAAGCGTCCGCCTGCGCGTTGGCGTAGTGGCTGGCATTCGAGAAAGGCAGGCCAATCTTGAAGTTCTTGCTCCAATAGGCGCGCTGGATGCCGAGTGACGGGTCGAACGTGTTCGAAAGCGACTCCACCACGAGATCGAAGGCGCGGTCGGTGTAGACCGTCTTCAGGAACGTCGGCAGGTCATACTTCTTGATCTCGATGCCGATACCGATCTTTTCCAGCTGGCTTTTCAGGACGTCGGCATAGCCTTGCGGCAGATAGGAATTGTAGGTCAGTCGGAGGTCGAAACGCTTGCCGTCCGCCTTGCGCGGATAGCCTGCCTCGTCTAGCAGCTTTTCGGCGGCGGCAGGATCGAAGGCATGCGCAACGACGCTCGGATCGTACCATTTCGGCAATGCCGTACTGACAGGACTCGGCGAAACCTGCGCGTAGCCGTAAAGCGCCACATCGACGATCTCCTGCTGATTGATCGCCTTGGCAATGGCAAGCCTCACCTCACGCTTGGCAAAGAGCGGATTGTCGTAATTGAAGAATAACTGCTGCTGCGGGCCGGAATAGGCGTAGGTGGTGGTATCCACGATCAGATGAGGATCTTGTTTCAGCCGGTCGAGATCGGCAAGCGGCACGGGATTGTCGCCGATGTCGGCCTCGCCCGTCTCCAAGGCGGCGGACCGCGCCGCCGGATCGGTCACGACGCGCAGGACGATCCGATCCAGATAGGGCTTTCCGGCGTCCCAATAGTCAGGATTTCGCTCGAAGATCAGGTGACTGCCGGCCACCCATTCCGTCAGTTTGAACGGCCCGGTACCGATCGCCGTTTGCAGCGTTTGGCCATCGCCCGGCGCCAGTTTCTCGAAGATATGCTTCGGCACGATCGGCGATTCCGAACTCGATTGCGCCGCCAGCAGGAAGGGAGCGGGCTTCGACAGAACGATGACGGCGGTGAGCGGATCCGGCGTCTCGACCGCGACCACATTCTGGTAGGTGATGCGGCCGCGTGGGTGTGCCTCCTTCAGCCTGAAGATCGAAAAGGCAACATCGGCGGAGGTGAAGTCCGTCCCGTCATGCCACTTGACGCCCTTGCGGAGCTTGAAAGTGTAGCGAAGATTGTCATCGGAAACCGACCACTCCGTTGCCAGCAGCGGCTGCGGCTTGACGTCGAAGTCGAAGGTCAAAAGGCCCTCGACAATCTTCGGACCGATGGCCTGGCCGGTCCCTGACGACGTGTTGATCGCAAAGAGAGCATTGCCCGGATCCACCCGGTAGAGCCAATTCAAGGTACCGCCTGTTGCCGGCGCCGCCGCCTGCCCAAAGGAGAACGACGGAAGCAATGTGCTCGCCCCGGCAAGCAACATTAGCTGGTTGAAACTGCGACGGTTGATGGACACGCGAAGAGCTCCTCTTGGGTTGGATATTGGTCCGCCGAGTGGAGCTTCAGTGTTGTGTCCCGAAAGGCGAAGTCAAAGTTTCTTCTCGTCCGGAAAAGAATAATTGCATGCCGACGATTCTTCGTAGCCCGCGTGGCGCTAAGGAAAACCAGCGCATTTTCCATGCTTTTCCCGGATGATGTTTGCGTGAATGAACGCCTCGGAAGAAACGCAAGAATCTTCGCATATATCTGTTATCGTTTTGGAACCGAGGTGAAAGCGCATTTGGCTTGCACGCCGGCGCGGTGCGTACAGAACCGACAGACACTCACTCGACGTCAAAGCAGATGTTTGGAAACGGTAATCCGCCTGGACAAATTGTGAATACGCCGAGCAATCGACGCCCGACGTCGCTTGGAGGCCGCGCTCAGGCTCGCCAGCGCAAGAGCCTTGCTTCCGCTGCACTGGCCAATCTGTTGAGTGCAAAGCCGACTAGGCCGAGAATGATGACGCCCACCATGACCAATGCCATGTCAAACCGCTCACGTCCGGCAATGACCAAGCCGCCGATGCCTGGACCAACGGCAAGAAAATACTCCGCCCCGACGGTCGCCAACCACGAGTAGATCAACCCAAGATGAATGCCGGTCGCGATCGTTGGCAGGGCCGAGGGCAGGTAGATTTTTGTAATGCGCTGCCATGGCCGAAACCGCAGTGCGCGACCGACCTCGACCAGTTCGGCCGGCGCATCCTTGATGCCGTCATAGGTGTTGAGGGCGATGGGGATGAAGGCCGCGAGCGCGACGAAGACGACCTTCGCCTGTTCTCCGAACCCGAACCACACCGAAATGAGAGGAATCCAGGCAAGCAGGGAAATCTGCTTCAATCCGTTGAAGGTCGGCATGATCAGCCGATCCCCTAGCCTCGTCACGGCAACGAGCGTGCCGAAGCTGACGCCGAGAGCGCAACCGATCAGGAAGCCCGCGATATTGCGCAACAGGCTCGCCCCGAGCTGACCCGCCAGACCGTTGTCGATAATCTCCCGTTTGGCGGTGCGCACGACATCTTCGATAGCCGGCAGAAAGCGGGGATCCATGAGGTCGAGGCGGCCGGAGGCTTCCCATGCGACGAGAAGAAGAAGGGGAAGCGCAAGGCCGCGCCTGATACGGACAAGCCTGGTTGACGTTTCGGCGGCCATCACAATCCTTCTTTTTTCCAGCGCTGGATGAAGACTTCGGAGCCGTTCAGACCCTTGTCCATGGCAAAGCCTATGAGGCCGATCACGATCATCGCGATGATCACGGTATCCAGCCAGAACATCTGCCTTCCCCAGACCAGCAGGTATCCGAGCCCTTCAGAGGACGCCAGGAGCTCTACGCCGACAAGCGATGTCCAGGCATGCGTGAGGCCATAGCGGATGCCAGTGAAGATGGAGGGAATGGCGCCCGGCAGGACAATCAGCCGAAGCGTCTGCCAGCGGCTGAAACGCAGGGCCTTACCAACTTCCACGTACTTGCCTGGAACGCTGCGGATACCGGAGAAGGTATTGAGCGTGATCGGCACGAGAGCGCCCTTGGCAATGATGACGATCTTCAGCGTCTCCTCAATGCCAACCAGCAGCATCAGCAACGGAATCCAGCCAAGCGTCGGGATCTGCGCAAAGGCGAGGAATGTCGGCTTTGCATAGTCTTCAAAGCGCGCAGACAGGCCCATGGCGATGCCGAGGGCCAAGCCCAATACCGCGCCGATAGCAAAGCCGAAGATCACGCGCCGCAAACTGACGGCGGCGTGGTAGAGCAATTCACCGCTCGCAATCATGTCGCGGCCAGTCTGCAGCACGTAGGTGGGCTCAGGAAGAATTTGCTCCGGTAGCCAGCCTCTTGCGGAAGCCAGCCACCAGAGCGCAATCAGAAACGCTGGAAGAAGCAGGGCCGAGAGCGAAAAGAACCGTCCCCTGAGAAATCTGCGCCAGTTCGTGATGTTTTCGTGGCCAGAGAGCTCAAGATAAGTTGCCATCACCTGCGTCTCCATTTTGGTTTACGAGGTCACCGGCTTGCCGTCGGCGCCGTAGGCCTGCCAGAAGTTCTGCAGGCTGAACCGCTCTATGGCGCTGTTTAGGTAACGCGGCTCGAACCAGCTCTCGAGATCGACATCACGGCGGATGAGGCCGAATTCCTTGCTCTTGGCCGCCTGTTCCTTGTATTGCGAGACGAGAAGGCCATCGATCAGTGGCGAGTTGCGATAGGCGAGCGTGTCGCCCTTGAAGTACTCCTCCAGAATTGGAACGGGTGTCCCCGACTTGTGCCACAGTTCCAGCAGTGCCGGGCGGTTGGGCTCGTCGGACGACCATTGGGCCGCCTTGACGAAAGCATCGACGACCCGCTGGGTTATCTCCGGATGGGCATCGATGAACGCCTGTCGGCCGATGACGCCGGCGTTGCGGCCGAAGCGCGGATCATCGCCCTTGGTCGTGTAGATGACATCGGCTGCACCCTTCGCCGCAAGGTTGATAAGCTGCGTATCGCCGAAGGCGGCGTCGATGTCCTTGCTGGTGAGAGCGGCAACCGTGCCGGCGCTGTCGAGATTGACGACCTGAGCGTCGCGCTCTTTCAACCCATGGGCTTCCAAGACCTTGACGGCAGCCAGATGACCGTTCGTGCCGCGCTGTAGCGCTATCTTGCGGCCCTTCAGATCCGCGATAGACTTGATGCCGCTATCTTTGGCGACGGCAAGGTAGAGCGGCTTTCTCGCCCCACTTGCCAGCAGATACTTGGTCTTCAGCCCGTTGGCGCGGCCGATCAGCGAGGGGAGATCACCCTGATAGGCGAAGTCGAGCTGATCATTCGCGAAGCCTTCATTCACGGCAGGGCCCGCGCCCTTGAAGAAGGTCCATTCGATCTTGATGTTCGGATCCTTGGCGAACTCCTTTTCCAGAAATTCCCCGGCTCGTGCCGTCGCGGCAGACGTGCCTTCCGCGTAAGGGCGGTTGTCGACGCCGATGGCCGCATAGCCGACATGAATGACCAGCGGCTCCTCCGCCCGGACCGTGGCCGACGCGGTAAGCATCAGGGCGAGGCCGGCGGCCACGCGTGACAGAAATGCGCGTTTCATAGTTTTTCTCCGTTCTTGTGAAGCTTATCTGGCCAGCGCGACCGCACGTTCGCCATGACCGCCGTCATCGGATCGTTGCGTCGCTTTGGGCTGCATATTCTCGCCCGTCGCATGAAGGCTCTTCAGGACACGGTCTCGCACATTGGCAATATCGCTGGACGTCCGCCGACGTGGGCGCGCCAGCTTGACCGGTACCACTTCGCGGATGCGGCCCGGACGCGGCGACATGACGACGACGCGATCCCCGAGATAGACAGCCTCTTCCACGTCATGCGTCACCAGCACCATTGTGATGTTTTCCTTTGCCCAGATCTCCTGCAACTCGTCCTGCAGATACGCCTTGGTGATGGCGTCGAGCGCCCCGAAAGGCTCGTCGAGCAGAAGGACGTTCGGCCGGCTGACGAGGCCACGGGCAATACCTGCACGCTGCGCCATGCCGCCGGATAATTGATGCGGGTAGACATTGGCAAAGCGGGAAAGCCCGACAAGCTCTAGATGTTCGCGCACAAGCTCTGCCTTTCGCGCGCTCGTCAGCTTGCTGTTCAAGAGGCCAAGGGAGACGTTTTCCTCGACAGTCAGCCAGGGAAAGAGGCGTGGCTCCTGAAAGACGATGCCCCGATCGAGGCTGGGTTCGACAACTGCCTCGCCCGCATGGCGGATGGTGCCTGATGTCGCGATATCCAGACCGGCGAAGAGACGCAGCAACGTCGATTTTCCGCAACCGCTGGCACCGACGATTGTTACGAACTCGCCCTTCGCAATATCGAGATTGATGTCGTCGAGCGCGATCAGCGGCTCCCGCTCGATCTGGAACTGCCGGGTTATGTGCTCGACTGTGAGATGGGGTCGGTTCATATCGCTCGCCCCTACTCTGCCGCGGCCTGAACGCGCGCCGGATGCCGGGGTGTGCTGAGGCCGAGATTTTCGCGCAGCGTTCTGCCCTGGTATTCGGTGCGGAACAGTCCACGACGCCGCAGTTCCGGCAACACGAACTCAGTGAAGTCCCGTAGCCCGACAGGCAGATGCGGCGGCATGACATTGAAGCCATCGGCCGCGCCGGTCGTGAACCAGTGCTCCATCTCGTCCGCGATCCGGCTCGGCGTGCCGACAATCTGCCAATGGCCACGCGCGCCTGCGACCCTCAGATAGAGCTCGCGTATCGTCAGGTTTTCGCGTCTGGCAAGATCGAGAAGGAGCTTCTGCCGGCTCTTGCTTGCGTTCGTCTCCGGCACGTCCGGGATGGGGCCGTCCAGAGGATATTTCGAGAGATCGACACCCCCGGCCATGCCGTTCAAGATGGAAAGGCCGACAACCGGATGAACGAGGTCCTGGATCTCCTGGAATTTCGCTTCTGCCTCCGCCTGAGTACGGCCGACGACCGGGAAGATCCCCGGCATGATCTTCAACTCTTCGGGCCTGCGACCGTACTTGGCAAGTCGGCCCTTCAGATCGCTGTAGAAACCGCGTGCGTCCTCGATTGTCTGATGCGCCGTGAAGACGACCTCCGCAGTGCGCGCGGCAAGTTCCTTACCCGGTTCCGACGATCCTGCCTGTACGAGCACCGGCTGTCCCTGAGGCGCGCGGGCGACGTTCAATGGCCCGCGAACCTTGAAGAACTTGCCCTTGTGATTGAGGACATGCTGCTTGTCCGGATCGAAGTATATGCCGCTTTCCTTGTCACGCAGGAATGCGTCTTCCTCCCAGGTGTCCCACAGTCCGCGCACGACGTCGGCAAACTCTTCGGCGCGCTCGTATCGCTCCGCATGTGCATAATGCTCCTCACGGCCGAAATTGTGCGCCTCGTGTTCGCTGGACGAGGTGACGAGATTCCAACCCGCGCGCCCGCCGCTAATGTGATCGAGCGAGGCAAATTTCCGCGCGATATGGTAGGGCTCGTTGTATGAAGTGGAGGCAGTGGCGACAAAACCGATGTTTTTCGTCACCGCGGCCAGAGCGGACAGCAAGGTGATTGGCTCGAACTGCGCCACGTAGCGGACAGCCGTCCTGCTGAGAGCCTCTATGTCGGTACCGCGCGTGCCGACGCCGTCGGCCATGAAAATGAGATCAAATTTCGCCGCTTCAGCCAGCTGCGCAAGCTCAATATAGTGAGCGAAATTGGAGCCGGCATCCGCTTGCGCCTCCGGGTGCCGCCATGCGGCCACGTGATGGCCCGTCGGGTACAGAAAGGCACCAAGTTTGATCTGTGGTCGCGCGCCACTCATGTCAGTCTCCTCGATCAGGGAGACGATAGCCTAACAGCAGCAATCTTTATCTATAGAAATAGTATTCTATTTAGGTCGACGATGCGGGATTTTTGCAGCCGGCAACGTGGCGTTTCGAACGATGACGTTCTGCCGCCACGCCAATCGGGGACGTCTGGCGATCACAAGGTCGCCGCTTGCCAACCTCACGAAAGAATTTCTTTCGGTAAAATCAATCAGATATTTCTGGACTTGAGCGGTCAGCCAGCCAACCGTTGATGGGAAAAGGTCGGGACGCACCTCCCCTCCACCGTCATCCCGGGAGGCAGTATGCCGTTCGAAACAGATGTTGATGACGCGCTCTTGGCAAAAGCGACCGAGCTGCGCAGGACGTTTCATCTCGATGCCATCGAGAGAGACAAACAGGGCGGCAGGCCCGTCGAACAGATCAGGCTCCTGAAGGAAAGCGGCCTTCCCTCCGCGCAGATCGCCAGGGAATATAATGGCCAAGGTGCGTCATGGCTGACGATCCTGCGCATCGTCAGGGAATTTGCCAAGACCGATGGATCGCTCGCCCATCTCTTCGGCTATCACCATCTGCCGCTCAATCTCATTCTGTTTCGCGGCTCCGTTGCACAGAAGGAAAAATGGCTGACCGGCTCGGCGGCCGGCAACTGGATCTGGAGCAATTCCGGAAACGCCATGTCGAAGACGTCGGCGGGTGAGAAGACGCCGACCGGCTGGCGCATCAACGGCAGCCGCCCGTTTTCCTCTGGTTCCCATATCGCCGATTATATCCAGATTTCCTGGGAGAATGCCGATGGCGCTCGGCTGACCGCCGCCGTCCCCGCCGACCGGGAAGGCATTGTCATCGAGAACGACTGGGACGGCATCGGCCAAAGGCAGACCGGAAGCGGTACGGTACGCTTCGTCAACCTTCAGGTTCACGACGATGAACTGATCAGTTCGCCCGACGTGCCCTTGACCCCCTATTCGTCGCTGACATCGCTTCTTCAGCAGAGCGTTCTGCTCAATGTCTTCGTCGGCAGCGCTCAAGGAATATTGGAGGAAGGTCGCTCCTATGCGACGGCGAACTCGCGGCCGTGGATCTATTCCGGCGTCGAACGCCACGTTGATGATCCCTGGATCAAGCGCCAGTACGGCGACCTCTATATCCGCACGCTTGCAGCAACGGAGCTCGCGGACAAGGCGGCCCGCAGCCTCGGCGCGGCTTACGCCCAAGGGCCGTCGCTAAGCGCCGCGGATCGTGGCGCAGCCGCGATCGATATCGCCACCGCCAACGTCTACGCCGGCGAGGTCGGCCTTGCCGTCTCCAGCGAGGTCTTCGAGGTCATGGGCGCGCGCTCGGCGACCAATGCCAACGGCTTCGATCGCTTCTGGCGCAACGTGAGGACCCATACGCTTCACAATCCTGCCGAGTACAAGAAGCGCAGCGTCGGCACCTGGCTGCTGACTGGTGAATTTCCCGTGCCGGCCATGTATCGCTGAAAGGAACTGCAATGGCGAGACGCAAGGACAAGATCAAGCTCGGCGCTTTTCTGCTCTTCACCGGCCACCATGTCGCCGCATGGCGTCATCCGGACGCATCTGTGGGCACCGAGTTCGAAAACTACCTGGAACTGGCCAGGCTTGCCGAGGCGGCGAAATTCGATACGATTTTTTTCGCAGATGGCGTTGCCGCACGCATCAAGGATGTCGAAGCGGCAAGTCGTAAGGCTCATAGCGGCGTCTATCCCTTCGAGCCGATCACTCTGCTCTCTGCGCTTTCATCGGTCACTCGCAATATTGGCCTGATCGCCACCGCCTCCACCAGTTATTCCGATCCTTACAATCTCGCCCGCCAATTTGCCTCGCTCGATCGGCTGAGCGGCGGCCGGGCCGGTTGGAACCTGGTGACGTCGTCCGACCCCGACGCCGCCTACAATTTCGGCCACGAGACGCAGATCCTCCATTCTGACCGCTATGATCGGGCGGAGGAATTTGCCGATGTGGTGCTCGGCCTCTGGGACAGCTGGGAGGACGACGCCTTCCTGCGCGACCGCCAAAGCGGACGGTATTTCGACCCGGCGAAGCTCCATCGCCTCAATCACAGCGGCAGGCACTTCAAGGTGCGCGGGCCGCTCAACATTCCGCGCTCGCCGCAGGGCCGGCCAGTTGTCGTGCAGGCCGGAGCCTCCGAACCCGGCAAGGAGCTTGCCGCCCGCACGGCCGAGGCCATCTTCGCTGCCCAAATCACCCTGGAGGAGGCCACCAGCTTCTATGCCGACGTCAAGGGAAGGCTCGCGAAATATGGCCGATCGACTGGGGATCTGAAGATCCTGCCCGGCATTTTCCCGGTCGTCGGCCGCACGCAATCTGAGGCGCAGGAAAAATTTGAATCCCTTCAGGACCTCATTCAGCCCGAGGTCGGCTTGAATCTGATTTCACAACTGTCCGGCATCGACCTCCGCGACTATCCACTGGATGGGCCGGTGCCCGAAAATCCGCCTTCGACAAATGCTGGCAAGAGCAGGCAGGCGCTGGTTCTGGATCTCGCCCGCCGCGAGAACCTTTCGATCCGTCAGCTCTATCTGCGCATCGCCGGGGCGCGTGGCCACTGGCAGGTCGTCGGCACGCCAACCGAGATCGCCGACGCCCTGGAAGAGCGCTTCGAGAACTATGGCGCCGACGGTTTCAACATCATGGCCCCGGTCATGCCGGGCGGGCTTGTGGACTTCATCGAGCTTGTCGTGCCGGAACTGCGCCGACGCGGTCTCTTCCGCCACGAATACGAGGGCGCGACGCTTCGCGAGAATCTCGGCCTCAAGCGCCCCGAGAAGCGTCTTGCCGCCAACGGCAGCGCGGTCGCGGCCGAATAGGAGAACAGCAATGAGCCGCGACACGCTTTTTCTCATCGCACCCGGATTTTCGGATCCCAAGCACCCTGGCCAGACCTTCGTCTGCCCCCACTGCAATGCGATTGAAGGGTTGCTTTCGAGTTTTCCCGATCTTGCTGCCAGGATCGACGTGGAGAGAGTACTCTTCCCCCGCCCGCGCACACGCGTGATCGATACAGTCGGCGAGGAGAATCAGTCCTTGCCTGTGCTGGTGCTGGCCGCCAACGCGCCGCCGGATGCTGCCGACTGGAAGGGCAAGCATTTTGTCACCAAGACCGGTCGCATTCTTGAGCTGCTTGCCGAGCGACACGGCTTTCCACGACTTCACGACTGATGGAGGAAAGACGATGACCGCGAAACCCTCAGGCTTCGAACCCGCGCTGTTGCCTGCCGTCCTCTTCGAATCGGACCAGACCAATCCCTACCTCGCCAAGGCAGTCGAACTCAGGAACATCTTCGCGGTCGACGCCGTCGAGCGGGATCAACAGGGCGGCCGTCCGACAGAGCAAATCCGGCTCCTCAAGGAAAGCGGTCTCGTCAATCTACTGATTCCCAGAGAGCTCGGCGGCGAGGGTCAGCCTTACTCCACGGCGCTGCGCATCGTACGCGAATTCGCCAAGGTCGATGGCTCACTCGGCCATCTCTTCGGATATCATTTCAGTCCGATCCAGAACGCGCTGACGAGCGGGAGCGATGAACGATCAGCCTCTATCCTTCGGCAATCGGCCGAAGGGCGTTGGTTCTGGGGCAACACCACGAACAGCTTTTCCAAAAGCCTCTTCGGCAAGAAGGTCGAAGGTGGCGTCTTGTTGAACGGCTATCGGCCGTTCGCCTCCGGCTCGCATGTTGCCGACTATCTGATGGTCGCATGGGAAGATGAGGAGACGAACGCTCGCAGCTTTGCCTACATTCCCGCCAACCGTGCTGGCATCACCATCGCTGACGACTGGGACGGCATCGGCCAGCGCCAGACCGGCAGTGGTCGCGTCTTCTACGAGGACGTGACGGTGAAGGATGCGGAGATCCTGCCGGAACGATCGAAGGAGCCGGGCGCCCTTCTCATACCCCAGCAACAGCAGAGCGTTCTTCTCAACGTCTTCATCGGCAGCGCCCAGGGCGCTCTCATTGCCGCACGAGACTACACGGTGACGAAGTCCCGCCCGTGGATCTATTCCAGTGTCGAACGCCATATGGACGATCCCTGGATCAAGCGGCAATACGGCGAACTCTGGACGAAGGTCCAAGCCGCCACGGCGCTCGCCGATCGGGCAGCGGTCGCCATCGACACTGCCTATGCAAAGGGCTCGGCACTCACGGTGGAGGAGCGCGGCGCCACGGCCATTGCAGTAGCCTCCGCCAACGTGCTGGCAGGCAAAGTGGCACTCGACGTCACCAGCGAGATATTCGAGGTTATGGGCGCCCGCTCTGCCGTACGGCCTTACGGCTTTGACCGCTTCTGGCGCAACGTCCGCATCCATACGCTCCACAATCCCGCTGAGTACAAGACCCGCAACGTCGGTTCATGGTTCCTGACCGGCGACTATCCCGAACCGGGGATCTTCCAATGAGCGGCCGGGAACTTCATCTCAACATCAATATACTCCACTCCGGCTTTTCGCCCGCCGCGTGGCGAATGGAAGGCAGCGATCCTCGCGCCTCCTTTGACATCAACCACTACATCAAGGTTGCCAAGATCGCCGAACGAGGCACTTTCGACGCCGTCTTCCTCGCCGATCAGGCGGCGATCTCGGACCGGATCGATTTCCGACCGCTGACGTCGCTGGAGCCGACTATCGTTCTCGCGCTGGTCGCGGCCAATACCGAACGAATAGGCCTGATCGGCACCGCCTCGACGACCTACAACGAGCCGTACAACATCGCCCGGCGCTTTGCGACGCTCGACCATGCCAGTGGCGGGCGCGCGGGCTGGAACATCGTCACCAGCGCGGACCTGGCGCAAAGCAGAAACTTTGGTCTTCAAAAGCCCGTGGCCCACGCAAGCCGCTATGAGCGCGCCAACGAATTTGCAGCGGTGGTCAAGGCGCTCTGGGACAGCTGGGAGGAAGAGGCCTTCATCGGCGACACGGCGACCGGGCGCTTCGTCGATACTGGCCGCGTCCACCCGATCGCCCACAGCGGCAAGCATTTTGCGGTGCATGGGCCGCACAATATTCCGCGCCCGCCGCAGGGCCACCCGGTTCTCGTGCAGGCTGGCGGCTCCGACGACGGGCGCGAACTCGCCGCCGAACATGCCGAAGCAGTCTTCTCCGCATCGCAATCCTTCGAGGAATCCCTGGGCTATGCTAGAGATTTGCGCCGTCGCGCCGCCCGTCATGGCCGCCCGGATGACAGCATTCTTGTACTCGCAGGCCTCGCCACCATCATCGGCAGCACCGAAGCAGAGGCGAGGAGCCGGCAGGAGGAACTGCATGATCTGATTCCCCTTGAGTACAGCCTTGCGCGGCTGGCCGGCGTGTCGCAGGTCGATCAGAAAAGGCTCGAACTCGACGCTCCCTTGCCCCACGACATACCGCTGCCAGCAGACGGCGGGCACACATTCTTCCGCGCGACTTTGGCACTCGCGCGACGGGAAGGATTGACCGTTCGGGGGGTGATCCGTGCGCTCAACGGCGGCACCGGGCATCGCACGATTGTCGGCACGCCTGGTAAGATCGCCGACGACATCGAGACATGGTTCTGTGCTGGTGCGGCGGACGGCTTCAACCTGATGCCGGACGTGTTGCCGCATGGACTTGATGTCTTCGTCGAGGAAGTGGTTCCGCTCCTGCGTCGTCGCGGCTTGTTCAGACACGAGTACACCGGTCGGACACTGCGCGACCACCTCGGCCTCACGCGGCCGCAGAATCCCTACGTTGCCGCAGCAGAATGACGGCCAAAAAAGGACATCTCATGACGCCATCCCTTGCGACAAAGGCAAACGACGCCGATCGACTGGCGGCACTCGCCGCCGAGCGTTATCGCGAATCGCAACACCTCGGCGAACAATGGAACGAGACCATTGAAACACTTCTCTCTCACCGCAGCGTGCGCAGCTACTTGCCAAAGCCGGTCCCACATGCCGCTGTCGAACTTGCGGTTGCCGCAGCGCAGTCGGCACCGAGTTCGTCTAATCTGCAAGCATGGAGCGTCGTAGCCGTTGAAGACCCAGAACGGCAAAACCGGCTGAATGCCGTTGCCGGCAACCAGCGTCAAATCGCCCAGGCGCCTCTCCTGCTCGTCTGGCTCGCTGACCTTGCGCGACCCCGTGCGATCGCCGCAAAGGGTGGCTCTGCGGCAGAGGGTCTCGACTATATCGAGAGCTTTTTGCTTGGCGTGATTGATGCTGCGCTTGCAGCGCAGAACGCCGTCGTGGCCTTTGAATCACTGGGGTTTGGAACCTGCTACATCGGTGCGATACGAAACGATCCGGAGACGGTGGCGCGAGAACTCGCCTTGCCGGAAGGGGTTTTCCCGGTTTTCGGTTTGACCGTCGGTTTTCCCGATCCAGCGCAGCCCGCCGGGGTGAAGCCGCGTCTGCCGCAGTCGACAGTCTTGCATCGCGAACAATATGCAAACGAAGCGCGTGCACGCGATCTTGCCACCTACAACAAGGTGCTGAGACGCTTCCAGGCGGAGCAAGCCATGCCATCGATCGACTGGACAGACCAGGTCCGAAACCGCATCGGTACAGTCGAGGCGCTGAAGGGCAGGCACATGCTTGCGGCACTCGCGCGCCGACTCGGTTTCCAGCTCAAATAGAGCTGGCGGAGCTCCCATGACGGACTCACTCGGCGGCAATCATGTCCGCCGCCGGACGAATGCGCCGCGCGATGATCTCGTCCATCGTCTGCAGAGTACGGGCTTCGGCCAGCAGCCACTCTCGAAACAGATCGACGCGCATCAGCCGCGCCGTGTGCGCGGTCGTGGCGAAAAAATAGGAGGAGCTGACCGGCTGGGGCACACCGAAGGGGCTGACCAACCGTCCGGATCGAATCTCAGCTTCCGCAAGCCTGATCTTGCCGAGTCCCAATCCCTGTCCGGCCAGCGCAGCATCAAGTACCAGAGAGGACTGGTTGAGCCGGAACCCGCCTTGCGATGGACGATAAGAAAGTCCGGCGGCACGCAACCATCTGCTCCAGTCCGGGCAGGATTGATCATGCTCGGCTCCCTCTTCATGCAACAGCGGCACGCCTTCGATTGCCTGAGCTCCGTCCCATAGCGCATGGGTATCGGCAAATTCCGGGCTGCAGACCGGCAGCACGGCTTCGGAGAAGAGGTGGTCGACGATGAGTCCCGGATATGGACCGCTTCCGTAGCGGATAACGCAATCGGCATCGCCGGCATCGAGGTTCGCTAACTGTGTCGAAGCGTCGACGAGAACCTGCAGCCCGGGAGCCGCTCGCCGCAGCGCATCGAGACGCGGGATCAGCCACTTGCTGGCAAAGGACGGAGCAACCGAGACGCGGATCGGCTGTTCATGGTCGCACTGTACGAACTGAGCCATGGCCGCCAGCACAGCGTCAAAGGCGCCCGTCAATCCTGGAACCAGCGCCGACCCCGCTGGCGTGAGCTGGAGCTGGCCGCGGATGCGATTAAAAAGAGGCTGACCGAGATAGTCCTCCAACAGGCGGATCTGCTGCCCGACAGCTGCGGAAGTGACATGCAATTCCTCGGCAGCGCGCACGAAGTTCAGGTGCCGCGCCGTCGCGACGAAGGCCCGCAGCGATGTCAGCGGAGGAAGCCGCGCAAGCGTGGGCTGGAGCGCCCTTCTGGTGGAGTTTGCAAGTGTGCTCATGAAGCGATTGCACCACAATCATCCCCTTCAAGACGAGAACCTGCGTTTCCTGTAGCCTGGTTCATAGAACATTTTCTTGCGTCGCAGGCGGTTATCGGAGATGCAAAAACTCAATTTTGTAAATTGTCTATATTTTTAGTAGAATAATGCGGGTAGTATCCCAACGCCACCGCTGTCGGTGCGAAGTTTTCCTTTCCCCAGCGAGGAGAAAAACATTCTTCCGGTTTGCATCCGGGCGGACCGATGATGCGCGCGACGACGCTGCACGCTGGGCGTCTCTCGCAACTCAGGGGGTATTGATGGACATTCGCAGACGCCACCTCAACAAACTGCTTGCCTTGACAAGCCTTACGGCTCTCGTGCCGCTCAGGGCATTCGCCGAGACGACGGCTGCAACGACGGGTGGCACTCTGAACTTTATCGTCGAGCCCGAGCCGCCTACCGTTCTCACACTGGCCCACACAGCAGGCGGCACGCAGAAAATCAGCCCAAAGATCACCGAAGGCCTGCTGACCTACGATTTCGATCTGACGCCCAAACCGCAGCTCGCGACGGAATGGTCAGTAAGCGAAGACGGCTTGAGCTACACGTTCAAGCTGCGTCAGAATGTGAAATGGCACGACGGCAAGCCATTTACATCCGATGACGTCGCCTATTCGATCGAGCTTTTGAAGCAGGTACACCCGCGCGGGCGGGGCACATTCGCCAACGTAACCAAGGTCGACACGCCGGATCCGTCGACCGCCGTGATCAGGCTTTCAAAGCCTGCACCTTACCTTTTGAGCGCGCTCTATGCCGCGGAGTCGCCGATCGTACCGAAGCACATTTATGATGGCGTCAAGATTGCCGACGTCCCAACTAACCCGAACGGCGGCGCGCCGATCGGAACAGGACCTTTCGTCTTCAAGGAATGGGTACGCGGCTCCCACGTTATCCTGGAACGCAATCCGGACTACTGGGACGCCGGAAAACCCTATCTCGACCGAGTCGTCGTGCGCTTCGTGCCGGATGGCGCGGCCCGCGCTGCCGGCTTCGAGACCGGCGAATTCGACATTGGCGGCGACAATCCAATCCCCCTGAGCGACCTTGAACGCGTTAAAGCGCTTCCGAACATCGGCATCGATTCGCGCGGCTACGAGACGAAGGGAGATCAGACCCAGCTGATCTTCAATCTCGACAACGAATACCTGAAAAATGTTGCTGTTCGCCGGGCGATTGCTCATGCGATCGACCTCAATGTCGTCCTCAACACCGTGTGGTACGGCTACGGTCATGTCTCGCCGAGCCCGATCAGCACCTTCCTTCCGCGCTATCTGGATGCCTCGATCAAGCCCTACGCCTTCGATCTGAAGGCGGCCGAACAGCTGCTTGACGAAGCCGGCTACACGCGTGGCGCCGACGGGGTCCGTTTCAATCTGCGCCTTACGCACAATTCCTACAATGAAGGCTTCAAGCGGGTCGCCGAATATCTCAAGCAGAACCTGACGCGCATCGGCATTACCGCGACGATCGATTCCTATGATTTCTCGACTTACATCAAGAAGGTCTACACTGACCGCGCTTTCGACGTGACGGCGGAATACCTTGGCAATCAGTTCGATCCGACACTCGGCGTGCAGCGCATTTACTGGTCGAAAAACTTCAAACTTGGCTTACCGTTCTCGAACGCCAGCCACTACGCCAACCCCGAGGTCGACAAGCTGCTGGAAGCGGCTTCCGTCGAGATCGACGACGAGAAGCGCAAGCAGCAGTTCTATGCCTTCCAGAAAATCATTGCCGATGAGGTGCCGGTGGTGAACCTGATTGCGTTGGAGAACGTCACCGTCTTCAACAAGCGCGTGAAAAATCACACGATCGGGGCCGAGGGCGTGCAGTCCAATTTCGCGGAGGTCTATATTAAGGACGGCGAAGGCTGACCGGGGCGGCGGCCTTCACAAGAAAGGGGTGCATCGGCGATGCGCCCCTTTCTGCTTCAAGAACACGTCAGGCGATGCGGATCGGCGTAAATTTCGCAAGGATGCGATCGGCGAGCGCGATTGCCTGCGCGCGCTGCTCGGTAATCGAACTCGATTCCCATGCGACGCCACGCAGCGGATGCCCTATCGCGCTGAGATTGCGATGAACACGACCTTCCTCATTGACGAGGTCCCCCTCGGATGTCGCATCGATACCATAGCCCGTGCTGTGGGGCCGGACCTCGCCATTTGCAAGCAGGCTCTTGACGAAGGGATCTGCAATCTGCCGCCAATCGTGTAACTGATGACCGCGGCAGTCGATGACACCATCAAACCTCGCGTTCTCGATGCCCGTTCTTGTCCCCAGTTGGGCGACGATTTGGTCTCCCTCGACGGCAAAGCCAAGCAGACGAGCGCGACCGTACGCCAGACGGTCTTCGGCGATCACGGTCTCGATCGTCGTATGGCTCTCCGGCGCCGATCGGTGCGCCGTAACATCCCAGAAGGCCCGTAGATGCCTGGTAAAGCGCAATCGCTCACGATCACTCGCGCCCTGCCACAGGGACGGGATATGGGGTCGGATCGCGAGCGGTAGGCCCTGCCAGTCGGCACCGGCTGCCGAAATGGCACGCCGTTCCGCCTTCACGCGCGACAGCAGTTCTCGAGCAGTTGCGGGCAACGGGCCATCGGCGAGAAAATCGCGCGCTGCATCGACAGTCCTACGGCCTTCCACGAATTGACCTCGGCGCGATATCACCCGATAGCGGCCGCGATAACCCCTCGCCTCCATGCTGGCAACGGCGTCGACCATCGACAGGCTGGAACCGATAAGGAGAATCTCTTCGCAGCCAGTCAGGCGCTCCAGGGCATCTCCATCCCACGGATTGGCGGCAAAGCGTGCATGACGAGCAAGGGCACTCTCAGCGGCCGGGAGCCGCGGCTGGAAGACGCCAAGTGCCAGGACCGCTTCATCGGCTTCGACGGTGGTACCGTCAGCCGTTGTGATACGGATCCGGTGCGGTGTTGCAACCAGTGCGGATGCCGATGCCCTGATATGCCGAAGCGTAGAACCGAGCCGCGCGGTGGCACCGGCGCGGGCAAGCTCGTCGCGGACATAAGTTCCGTAGAGATGACGCGGCGGGCTGCTTGAGCCCACCTCGGCAGGAGGCACCCAGCCGTTGGCCGGACCGTTCTCGACAAGCCAGCGCGACAGATGGCCGGGGTCTTCGGGATAGAGGGAGAAGATTTCCGCCGGCCCGTTGACGAGATGGACAGGGTCGGTGGTGCTGTAGGCGACGCCCCGGCCGAGCTCCTCTCGCCGCTCGACGATCGTGATCGCCAGGGGCACTTCGGTTCGCTCCAACAATTTCAGCGCAATCAGCGCCCCGGCAAAACCGCCGCCGACGATGGCAACCGAATGGTGCGGAATACGATCAATGCGCAATGAACCTCCTCCCCGATCGTGACGATAGGGCTTGGTGTATCGTGGGGTGAAATCGGCCTGCTGACGCAAGCCGGGAAAACGTCGCTACGCGATCTAGCGGTTACCACCGAGGCGGCGGAGATTTCAGAAGACCTTGCCTTCCTCCAGATGCGTCGTGATTCCGTTGATGTAATAGTCGCCGACCACCCTCGCCTTGTGCAGCAGCGGGTTGTGATTGAGCACCGTGCGGATGTTGCGCCAGTGCCGGTCGAGATTGAGATGGCGCGACGTCGCAGAGCCGCCGCCGAGCTCGAAGACATTGGTGGCCGCCGCCAGCGCAATCTGCGAGGTGACGATCTGGCTGCGCGCGGTCGTCAGCGCACTTTCGACCAATGCGGCTTCGATACTCTCGGCATCGCCGACTGAAAAGGCCGCCGCCGTGCGGTCCAATGCGCGAGCAGCTTCGCGGATCAACGTGTCTACGGCAAAGGAGCCGGCTGCGATCTCGCCCAGCACCTTCTGCACGAAGGGATCCGCATTCGCCGTCTCGGCTGCGCTGTGGGCCGCTGACCGCGCTTGCCGGCGCACGTACTCGGTGCCCTCCTCAAGCGCGCCGCGCACTGCGCCTGCCATCGAGGCGGCCAGATGGAGCTGGCGCAACGTTGATGTGTGGCGGCCGACGAGTGTATTGAGACCCCGCTTCGAAATTTCGTGCGGCAGCACCTCGACGTCTTCCAGCAGGACACCGCCACTCGCCGTCAGGCGCTGGCCCATGCCCTCCCAGTCGTCGAGAATGGCGATGCCCTTGCGGTCAACCGGCAGGAGCACGCTGACAAGATCGCCTTCGTCGTTTTTGGCACTGAAGGAGGCAAAGTCAGAAAAGGCGGTTCCAGTCGCGTACCACTTGCGGCCGTTCAGACGATAGCCATCGCCTGCCCTTGTCAAACGTGTCGTCACTTCACCTGGCCGCTTGGTGCCCTGCTCGGTATGAGCCCCACCGAAAAGCTTGCCGGAGAGAACGCGGCCGAGCTGTGTGCGGTCGATTGCGGTATTGGGGCTGAGGATAAGGCTCTCGGTGAAATTGAAATGGCTGCGCAGCGCGTGGGCGACATTCGAATCTGCCGCTCCAATCGCCATGATCGTTTCGATGTAGTCGGCAACGGATCCACCGGGACCGCCGAGCGCCACGGGAATACGCAGTGCACCCAGCCCGGCTTCCTTGAACAGGCGAAAGGCATCAAATGGAAGCTCCCTTTCCAGATCGCGTCTTGCCGCCTCTTTGGAAATTTCAGCTGCCAGTGCCGGAATTTTTGCCAATAGCTTCGAGAGATCGTTCACCTCCTCCGCAGGCGTCGGAGTGGTAGACGGTGCTGAAGGAGCGGTATTCGGCATGCAGGAACCTTCTCGGCCAAAGGAAAGAGATGGAGGGATCCACCGGCAAGGCGGATCCCTCGTGTCATGCTCAGGCAACAGCGCGCGTCAGCGGCACCACATTATCCGCACCTCCCGCGGCACTACGCGGCACGCGACCTTCGACCGGATGGCTTGGATCGTTGAAGCCGGGCGTCGAGGGATGGCCCGTCGTGACCAATCGGTCGACCAGCGCCTCATCTTCGGCATCGAGCTTGACGTCGAGCGCGCGGATGTAGCTGTCCCAATGATCTTCCGTGCGCGGGCCAGTGATGGCCGCCGAGATCAGCTGATTGTTCAGCACCCAGGCGAGCGCGAACTCCGTCGGCGAAATCCCCTTGCGAGTAGCATGAGCGGCGATCTCAGAAGCAATGGCAATCGATTCAGGACGCCATTCCGTCTCCAGGATGCGCTTGTCTCCGCGACCGGCACGTGTGTCGGCCGCCGGCTCCTTGCCCGGTTCGTACTTGCCGGTCAGGACACCACGAGCAAGCGGCGAATAGGAAACGACGCCCAGACCGTAGTGATGAGCTGCCGGCAATTGCTCGGCTTCGGCCGTACGGTTGACGATGTTGTAAAGCGGCTGGCTTGCCACCGGACGATCGATGCCGAGTTGATCGGCCAGATGTGCGATCTCGGCGATGCGCCAGCCCCGGAAGTTCGAGACACCGAAATAACGCAGCTTGCCGGCGCGGATCAGATCGGCGATCGCGCGCACCGGCTCTTCTAGCGGCGCGTCGAAGACGGCCCGGTGGAAGTAGAGGATGTCGATATAGTCGGTGTTGAGGCGGCGTAGCGAATTCTCGACGGTCTCGATCACCCACTTGCGGGAGTGGCCACCAAGGTTCGGGCCCTTCTTGTGCGAGTTGACGAACTTCGTCGCCAGAACCCAGTGATCGCGGTGCGCCTTGATGCCTTTGCCGACGACCTCTTCCGACTTGCCATCGTGATAGACATCAGCCGTATCGATGAAGTTGATCCCCTGCTCGCGCGCTTTGTCGATGATGCGGAACGCGACGTCATCCGGCGTCGGCCCACCGAACATCATGGTTCCGAGGCTGAGCGGTGATATCTTTAGCGCGCTGCGCCCAAGATAACGATAATCGACCATTTCATTCTCCTGTTACTGAGCGTGGTGGCAGGCGGCGGCATGGCCGCTGCCGAACTGGCGCAATGCCGGGTCTTCGGCCCGGCAGATATCGGTGGCGAGCAGACAGCGCGTATGGAAATGGCAGCCGGCAGGCGGATTGTGCGGGCTCGGCAGATCACCTGTGATGGGGGCGGCCTGCTTGCGCCGCGACGGGTCGGGAACGGCGGCAAGCAGCGCTTGCGTGTAAGGATGCTTCGCATTGTTCCAGAGCTCACTTGTCGAGGCACTCTCGACGATGCGGCCGAGATACATGACGAGCACGCGATCGGCGAAATAGCGAACCACCGAAAGATCGTGGGAGATGAAGAGGTAGGACAGCGATAGCTCCGTCTTCATTTCCACCAGCAGGTTGAGGATCTGCGCCTGAATGGAAAGATCGAGCGCCGAGACCGGCTCATCGCAGATGACGAGCTTCGGCCGCAGGATCAGGGCGCGAGCAATCCCGATACGCTGCCGCTGGCCTCCGGAGAATTCGTGGGGATAACGGTCGAGCGCATCAGGCGGCAGGCCGACATGGGCGACCATCTCAGCCGCGATCGCTTCGCGACGCTTACGCTCGCCAATCCCATGGACAGCGAGAGGCGCTGTGAGGATGGTGCGGATCGTCTGCCTGGGATTGAGGGAGGCGAACGGATCCTGGAAGATCATCTGGATGCTGCGGCGGACGGATCGCAGCTCCCTTTCTGACATGGCGGTGACGTCTCTGCCTTTGAAGGTGACGCTACCTGAGGATGGGTCGACGAGCCGCACCAGCGATTTGCCGAGCGTGGACTTGCCGCAGCCGGACTCACCGACCAGCGCAACTGTCTCGCCTTCGGCGATCTCCAGCGAGACACCATCTACGGCGCGCACGGTGCCGCCGGTTCCGGAATAGTGGGTCGCAAGCCGATCAACCGACAGGAGCGACATGAGCGACCTCCGCAATTGCTGCAACATAGGGGCACGCAACCTGCCGTCCGGCGGGAAGTGCAATGAGTTGAGGCACAGTCAAGCTGCAGGCCGGCCGGGCGGCGGGACACCGCGGGCGGAACGAACAGCCCTTCTCGCCCGCCGCCGAAACAATCGAGCCCGGGATCTCCGAAAGCGGCCCGTCGCGATAGTGGTAGTCCGCCTTCAGGCGCGGCGAGGCCGAAAGCAGACCATGTGTGTAGGGGTGGTAGGGCGTCTCGAACACCTGATCGGGCAACCCCTCCTCGATCTTGCGTCCGGCATACATGACAACGACGCGGTCAGCCCATTGCGCGACGATGCCGAGATCATGCGTAATCAGGATGACAGCCATGTTCAGCTGGGCGCGGAGGTTGTCGAGCAACTGCAACACCTGCGCCTGTATAGTCACGTCGAGGGCGGTCGTCGCCTCATCAGCGATCAGCAGTTTCGGATTGCAGGCAACGGCAATCGCGATCATCACGCGCTGGCGCATGCCGCCGGAGAGCTGATGTGGATATTCGTCGATACGACGGGCCGCTTCCGGAATACTGACAAGGTCCAATAGCGCGATAGCACGCTCCCGAGCCTGACGCCGAGTGAGATTTTCATGAATGCGCAGCACCTCGATGATCTGGTCGCCGATCGTCAGCACCGGATTGAGCGACGTCATCGGCTCCTGAAAGATCATCGCGATGTCGCGGCCGCGGACGCGGCGCAGTTCCCACTCGGAAAGGCCGACAAGATCGCGACCACCGAAGAGGATCTGTCCGCCGACGCGAGCCTGCCGCGGCAGCAATCCCATCAGACCGAGTGCTGTGAGCGACTTGCCTGAGCCCGATTCCCCGACGATCGCCAGCATCTCACCCGGATTGGCCGAAAAGCTGACGCCCTTCACAGGCTCGGCGGACGCAAAGCGCACCGAGAAGTCGGAAACCTCCAGAAGCTTCGCCATCAGCGATCCTCCGAAAAGCGCGGATTGAGCGCGTCGTTGAGACCATCGCCAATCAGATTGAGCGCAAGCACGGTGAAGACGATCGCAAGCCCAGGCAGCGCCGTCAGATACCAGGCGGTGCGGATGACGTCGCGGCCGGCACCGATCATCGAGCCCCAGGAAACGCGGTTGGGGTCGCCAAGCCCCATGAAGGAGAGCGCCGACTCCATCAGAATGGCGCTAGCCACCATGACAGAGGAGGTGACGATCAGCGGCGGCAGCGCATTGGGGAGGATCTCGCGGAAAATGATACGGGCGTGACCGAAGCCGAGGCTGCGGGCGGCAAGCACATAGTCCTTCTCGCGGATGGTCCTGAATTCGGCGCGTGTCAGCCGTGCGACCGTCGGCCAGCTGACGATTGCGATCGCAACGGTAACCGTCGCAGTGGTCGGCTGGGCAATGGCCACGAGGACCACAAGCAGCACGAAACTTGGAATGGTCTGGAAGATCTCGATGAACTTGACGAGGACATCATCGACCAGACCGCCGAAATATCCCGCGACGGCGCCGATGGCGATCCCCGCCGTCAGCCCGAGTGCTGTGGCCGCAAGCCCGACAGTCAGCGATATCCGCGCCCCGTGCACGATGCTGGCCAGCACATCGCGCCCCATGGAATCGGTGCCGAGCGGATAGGCGGGATTCTGGCCGGGCCAGAGGAACGGTCGCGCCACCATTTCCAACGGGTCGCCCGGGTAGAGAAGCGGTGCGAACAGCGCTGACAGAGCAACGAGGAGAAGGATAGCCGTGCCAAAGAGCGCATTGTAGTTGGCGAGGAAGACCTTCAGCTCCCGGCGCATGCCGCGCCAGGCCGGGCCCGACACCGAGGCGCGCACGTCAGGGGCGTGAATATGTGTCCAGCGCGGCTGCTTGGGCGTTTCCGAGGCTGGTTGGCTAGCCTCGATCTTTGCCTGCGGCGCAAAATCGATCGCCTGGCCGGCCAGTGTTCCAAGTTTTCGACTGTTCATCGACTTGCTCCAATTCGGGGATCGATCCACGCCTGCAAGAGGTCGACGGCTGCGTTCGCGACAATCACGAGGAAGGATGAAAGAAGCAGGATGCCGAGCAGCACGCTGAAATCGCGCGCCATGACGGCCTCGAACGCCAGGCGTCCGAGCCCCGGCCAGCTATAGACGGTCTCGACCACGACCGCGCCGCCAAGCATGCCGCCAAAGTGCATTCCGGCCATCGTGGTGATCGGGATGAGAGCATTGCGCAGGACGTGTCGTGTAGTCAGCACGAACGGCGAGACACCCTTGGCGCGCGCGGTGCGCACGAAGTCCTGCGACTTGACCTCCAGCATCGAGGCTCGTGTCAGGCGAGCATAGATCGCGAGATAGAAGAGTGCGAGGGAGGTCGCCGGCAATACCATGTAGCGCGCCCTGTCCAGCAACTCCGGCAATCCCGTCAGTCGCGAGCCGATCGTGCTGTCGCCCCCGCTCGGCAACCAGCCGAGCTTGACCGAGAAGAGAAGGATCAGCATCAGGCCGATCCAGAAGCCGGGGATCGAATAGAAGAGCAGCGAGATGACGGAAATGATGCGATCCGGCAGGCGCCCGGAAAACGCCGCCATCAGCGAACCGAGCAGCAGTCCGACGGCAATTGCAATCGCCAGCGCTGCCAGCATGAGCACGAGAGTGCCGGGTAGCCGCTGACCGATCAGATCGGCGACGGGCATGCCGTAGCGCGGCGAAAAGCCAAGGCTGAAATGCGCGAGGTTGTTCAGATAGTTGGCGAGCTGAACAAGGATCGGGTTATCGAGCCCGAAGCGCTCGCGCAGTGCGGCCATGGTCTCGACTGTCGCCGACCCCGATTCCGCCGCCATGACATCTGCCGCATCGCCGGGTGCCAGCTTCAGCAGGAAGAAATTCAGGATGACGATCCCGAGCATGGTCGGGACAGCCTGAATGATCGTCCTGCTGATCGTTCTGGCGATCCGCCTGTAAGCCGACATGTGCCCCACCTCGCGATATGAAAATATTCCACCTCGACCCGTTGCTTAGTAGTTGACTAATTCTGTGTGTTTTGTCAAATACATATTGGTAAATAATTCCAACATCATCGAAATATTGATGACTTTTAGAAAAACTGTACCGAGCATGGCTTACGTATGGAATTTTATGTCCCTTCTCCGCCAAGGGCTGGCAAAAATCTCTACGCCGGAAGCGATCTGCGGAATAGCACCGACGCGGCCCACAGCGGCCTAAAGATCATGAGGGTTGAACACATGTCACTATTCCCGGCACCCACGCGCCGCAACTTTCTTCTTGCCTCGGTCGCAATTGGCGTCACGGCGGCAGCACGGCTTCCGGCCTTTGCAGCTGCGACGCGAGGAGGCACGGCAACGCTGCTGCTTTCGGCAGAACCGCCTGTCCTGACGACGATCGCGCATACTGCGTTCAACGCCGTCTACGTCTCGCCGAAGACGACGGAAGGACTTCTGACTTACGACTTCGAACTCAATCCGAAGCCGTTGCTGGCCAAAGAATGGAGCGTCAGCCCCGATGGACTGACCTACACGTTCAAGCTGCGCGAGAGTGTGAAATGGCACGACGGACAGCCCTTCACCTCAGCCGATGTCGCCTTCTCGATCAAAACCCTGAAGGAGGTGCATCCGCGTGGGCGCAACACTTTCCTCAATCTCGTCGACATCGAAACGCCCGACGCGCAGACCGCCATCTTGAAGCTGTCCAAGCCGGCACCCTACCTGATCACGGCTCTTGCAGCGTCGGAAACGCCGATCGTGCCGCGCCATATCTATGAGGGAACCAAGGTCGCGGAGAACCCGGCCAATCTGGCGCCGATCGGAACCGGTCCTTTCAAGTTCAAGGAGTGGGTGCGCGGCAGCCACATTGTGTATGAACGCAACCCCGACTATTGGGACCAGCCCCGCCCCTATCTTGATCAGCTGATCGTTCGCTTCATTCCGGATGCGGCCGCTCGTTCGATCGCGATCGAGACCGGCGAAATCGACCTCGCGCCCTCAACACCGGTACCACTCAGCGACCTCGAGCGGCTGAAGAGTGTCGAAGCGCTCGCCTTCGAGACCAATGGCTATCAATATCAAAACGGCGTCAGCCGCATCGAATTCAACCTCGAGCGGCCCTTCTTCAAGGATGTGCGGGTGCGCCGCGCCTTCGCCCATGTGATCGATCGCAACGTCATCCTCAATACCATCAACTACGGCTATGGCGCCGCCATCCCAGGCCCGATCAATCCCAACCTTGCAAAATGGTATGTGCCGGATCTCAAGACATTTCCGATCAATCTCGCCGCGGCCGAGAAACTTCTTGATGAGGCCGGCTACCCACGCGGCGCCGATGGCATACGCGCCCGCATCAATCTCGACTATGTGCCAAGTGGCGAGACCTATCCGCGTGGCTCAGAGTATATTCGCCAGGCGCTCGCCAAGGTCGGTATCGATGCCACCGTTCGCAGCCAGGATTTCGCAACATACACGAAGCGCATCTACACCGACCGCGATTTCGACTTCGCGTTCGAGGGCATGAGCAACCTCTTCGATCCTACGGTTGGCGTGCAACGCCTCTACTGGAGCAAGAACTTCAAGCCGGGCGTCCCCTTCTCAAACGGAGCAGCCTACAGCAACCCCAAGGTCGACCAACTGCTCGAAGCGGCGGCCATCGAGGTCGATCCGGCGAAGCGCGTCGAGCAATGGCGCGAGATACAGCAGATCCTGGTCGAGGACGTGCCGGCGATCGACATCGTCAGCCAGCCGGAACTGACGATCTACAACAAGCGCATCTCCGATCACACGGTCGGCGGCGAAGGCGTCGCAGGCAGTCTCGCCTACGCCTACGTCGCAGCATCCTGATCCCCAGACAAACGGGAGCACATTCATGTCCATTCAACACCGTCCCGGATCGATCGTCGGCCTGCCGAAATTTACGGCCCCGACCGACTTTCCGCAAAGCCCCCTGTCGCAGGCGCTCAAGCAGCCGGTTCTTCTCGGCCTCTTCCTGCCGATCCAGGCCGGCGGCTGGACGCAATCAACGCTGGAAAGATCGACCGACTGGCGTTTCGACTACAACAAGGCCCTGACGCTGAAGGCTGAGGAACTCGGTTTCGATCTCGTCTTTGCGTTGTCGCAATGGCTGCCGAAAGGCGGCTATGGCGGCGTCTTCGACGGCCAGGCACTGGACAGCTTCGTATCGATTGCAGCGTTGGCGGGCCTTACCAGGAAGATCATGCTGATCTCGACCATGCATGTGCTTTACGGCCCGTGGCATCCCCTGCATCTGGCAAAATTCGGGGCAACGCTGGACCACATCACCGGCGGGCGCTGGGGCATCAACGTGGTAACGGGCCACCGAGCCGTCGAGCACGAGATGTTCGGCTGGCCCCGTATCGAACACGACAAACGTTACGAGCTGGCAGCCGAATTCCTTGAAGTTGTTCAGCGCCTCTGGAGCGACAGCGAGAACTTCTCCTTCGAAGGCGAAAGCAGCTGGAAGCTCGGTGGTGGTTTCGTCACGCCGAAGCCCAATTTCGGCCGTCCGATCCTCGTTAACGCAACCGGCTCCGACGCCGGGATCGCTTTTGCCGGCCGCTATTCGGACATCGTCTTCATCACCAGCCCGACCGGCGCCGATATCGACAGCGCATTGCAGTCACTGCCGGCGCATACGAAGCGGGTCAAGGACGCGGCAATTGGAGTCGGGCGCACCGTCCGCACGCTGCTCAATCCGATGGTGATCTGCCGGTCAACGGAGAAAGAGGCCTGGGAGCTGGCCGACCGCATCGTTGCGCATGCGGATCAGCGCTCGCCCCAGGGATTCCAGTCTCTGAACTCGGATGCGCATGCCTGGAAGGGACGCGATCCGCAGGATCCCTATCGCGCCATCGGCGGCAACATCCGCGTTATCGGCTCACCCGAACAGGTGGTCGATCAGTTCGTCAAGCTGAAGGAAGCCGGCGTGGACGGCCTGCAGCTCAGCTTTTTCGACTTCCGCGACGATCTCGAATTCTTCGGCTCGGACGTCCTGCCCCTGATGAAGCAAGCCGGCCTGCGTTACTGAGGAGAGCATCATGACAAGCAATGCCATTTCCGAAATCTGGTACACGCGCTGCCCCGTGCCGACACCTGTCGGCCTTGCCGCTCAGCTCGGCTATCTCGAGGAAAACTTCCGCAAGGAAGGCGTGACGCTGAAATCGATCATCGATTCGCCCGACCGCAGTATCCGCCAGAGCCATTTCAATCACACGCTCGACTGGTCGTTCCGCCATGGTGGCAACGTCCCGCCGATCCGCGCGCGCTCGGAGGGGCACAAGACACGCCTCGTCGGCATCACTTGGACCGATGAGTTTCAGGCGATCATCACGCTGCCGGAGACCGGCATAAAGACGACAAAGGATCTGAAGGGACGCCGCTTTGGCATTGCCCGTCGGCCGGAGGGGATCGTTGATTTCATGCGCGCCACCGCACTGAAGGGGCTCCTTTCGGCACTTTCGCTCGAAAGCCTGGCGCTTAGCGATGTCGAGATCATCGATATCGCGCTTTCAGATTCCGTGCTTTCGACGCAGGAAGGCCCATCGCTCTTCGGGCTGAAGCGCCGGCAGGCCTATGGCGAGGAGGTTGCGGCGCTTATCCGCGGCGAGGTGGATGCTATCTATGTAAAGGGAACGGCAGGCATCAATGTCGCCAACCTGATCGGTGCCGTCCAGGTGAGCGAGTTCGGCTTTCATCCCGATCCGAAGATCCGCATCAACTCCGGTTCGCCGCGCGTCCTGACAGTGGACGAACTGCTGGCCGACGAGCGCCCCGATCTCGTTGCTCGCCTGCTGGAATCGATCGTCAAGGCAAGCGCATGGGCCGAAGCCCATCCTGACGAAACGAGACGCTTCGTCGCTCGCGAAGCTGGCGCCACCGAGGAGCAGGTGCTAGCCGCCAACGGTCCCGACATCCACAAGCACCTTGGCCTTGGTCTTCAGCCCGAGCTGGTGGATGCGATCGGCCACTACAAGGACTTCCTGCGCGATTTCGGCTTTCTCGCCGCCGACTTCGATATCGCCGACTGGGTCGACCACAGCCACATCGACGGCCTCGACCGGCGCGCTGTAGCCTGAACCAAAGGACGTTCGATATCATGCTTCAGGAAATGATCGACCCCGTCGGCAAGGCACGGCGGCTTGCCGTTGATTTTGCCGAGCGCGCCGCCCATCATGACGCGACAGGAGAATTTCCATTTGAAAATTTCAACCGTCTGTTCGAGGCTGGGCTGCTCGGCCTTGTGACCGCACGCGAACATGGTGGCCAAGGCGGCGGACTTACCGAAGCACAGGCGGTGGTGAGCGAAATCGCGCGCGGCGAACCCTCGACCGCGCTCGTTCTCGCGATGCATTACAACAACCACTACAGCCTTCGCCGCTACGGCAAATGGCCGCCCCATCTTGCCGAACGAGTGCTGACCGCAAACCAACTTGGCCCGGCGCTGATCAACGCCGCCCAGGCCGAGCCGCGCATCGGCTCGCCCGCACACGGGTCACTGCCCGAGACGATCGCGCGCCGTGACGGTGACACTTGGCGCATTACCGGCCACAAGAGCTACGTCACCGGCATACCGGTCCTCAAATGGGTGTCACTACTGGCACTCACCGATGAGAAGGAGCCACGCCTGGCTTCCTTCCTCGTCCCCACGGACAGTCCAGGCCTGCGCGTTGAAAAGACGTGGAATGCCGCAGGTATGCATGCAACGGCTAGCGACGATGTGGTTCTCGATGACGTCGTCGTTCCGCTGGACGACATGATCGAATCGCAACCCGCATCCGAGCCGCTGCGCCGCGAAGAGCACGCGACAGCCTTCTTCTTCTCGCTGCTCGGCGCCGTATACCACGGCGTGGCACTTTCTGCCCGCGACCGCGTCCTCGCCTTCGCCGCCCACCATACGCCGGCCAGCCTCGGTTCACCGATCGCGACCCTGCCTCGGATCCAGGATGGACTGGGCGAGATCGAAGTCCGGCTTGCAACCAATGCCAGATTACTGCGCTCCCTCGGTGAAGACGTCGATGCCGGCAAATCGGTGGGAATGGACGGCATGAATGTCCGCCACGTTGTGATCGACAACGCCGTTACAATTACCAGCCTCGCCCTGGAGCTCGCTGGAAACCCCGGCCTGAATCGCGATTTTCAACTCGAGCGCCATCATCGCGACGCCATCACCGCCCGTTCGCACGCGCCGCAAAACCATATGATCAGAACGATTGCCGCCCGCAATGCGCTCAGCCGTGTTGCGTCGCCATAGAAGGCCGATCAGCGGCCGGCATCACGGCCACGGCCTTACGTTTCACTTTCACAAGTGCAGGCAGAACATGAGCAAAGACAGCGAATTTCTCTGGTACATACCAAATGACGTCAGGGCGGGCCACCGCGGCGACACAGCGGTCGAAAACCACAACAGCCTGGCGACGTTGACGGAACAGGCCAGGGCACTCGAAGAGCATGGCTGGAAAGGCGCGCTTATAGGAACCGGTTGGGGCAGGCCAGACACCTTCACCGTTGCGGCCTCGCTTACCGCCCGCACCACGAGTTTTGAACCGCTTATCGCGATCCGCCCGGGTTACTGGCGGCCGGCGAACTTCGCCTCGGCCGCCGCCACACTTGATCACCTGACCGGCGGGCGTGTGCGCGTCAATATCGTGTCCGGTCTCGACAATCTCCCCGCCTATGGCGATCAGGAGGGAGATCAAGCACAGCGCTACGCCCGCACCAGGGAATTTATGCGACTGGTTCGCAAGCTCTGGACCGAAGAGAATGTCACCTTTGATGGCGAGCACTTTCGCGTTGGCGAGTCGACCGTCGTGCCACGCATCGAGATCCGCGGAGATCGCCGTCATCCGAAGATGTATTTCGGCGGCGCCTCGCAAGCGGCCGAAAGAGTGTCGGCGACCGAGGCCGATGTTCAGCTTTTCTGGGGAGAGCCGTTGGACGGCGTCCGCGAGCGGATCGAGCGTCTGAAGGTGTTAAGCCGGGAACTGGACCGCGACCTTCCTCCCCTGGAGTTCGGCCTGCGGATCACCACGCTGGTGCGCGATACCACCGAGCAGGCCTGGGCCGATGCCGAGGCCAAGGTTGCGCAAATGGCCAAAAGCAGCGGCGCCGGCTGGAGCGATCACCGCAGGGCAGTCGCGGTCGGTCAGCAGCGACTACTCGATCTGCATCAGGCCGGCGATGTCCTTGACGACAACCTCTATACCGCGCCCGGCAAATTCGGCGGCGGTGGCGCCGGCACGACCTGGCTGGTCGGCTCGGCAGCAGACGTCGCCCGCTCCCTACGCAAGTATCAGGATCTGGGCATCACGCACTTCGTGCTTTCCGACACGCCTTACCTGCCGGAAATCAGGCGACAGGGAAACCAGTTGCTGCCGCTTCTACGCAGTTGAGGGGCGGAGTGGTTAAAGAGTGTGGGGAACGCTCGATGTCGATCCTTGGCCGTTCCGAAAGTGTCTGGTCGGAATAGTCTTCTATCATCAGCCGGTTCTGCAGCTATATGACTGCCTTTCATCGCCGGGTTGAAGTAGGGCTTTAAGAAAAGCTGAACTGGAAGACGTCACGCGGTGTCGGATCGGCTATGCTTGGCGAAAAGTCGGCTTAAGGACATCAAGAAGAACCCGGCGTTCCTTGAGCAGAAGGCTTGCTTAAGGAACTCATGGGAGGGCCTGCGGCAACCGAAGCGGAGAAAGGGCAAAAGCCCCGACCGGGGCTTTTTTGGATTGGCGGGATTGGTTGCGGGGGCAGGATTTGAACCTGCGGCCTTCAGGTTATGAGCCTGACGAGCTACCGGGCTGCTCCACCCCGCGCCATCCGGGTGACGATT